>JAIBCJ010000128.1 GCA_019694145.1 Solirubrobacterales bacterium
GGGGTCCCGGCGGAACTCCCGGCGAAGTCCGGCCGACGGGATCCCCAACGGCCACCGCGCCACCACCACGGCTTGAAGATCCGTCACCAACATTCGCGATCGGTTCCCCGATCGGGCGGGTTTCGCCTTCGGGGACGAGGATCTCAAGGGTTCCGGCGAGGTCGGATTCGTAGACCATCGAGGCCTTGTCGGTCTCGATCTCGACCAGCTCGTCACCGACCGAGATTTCGTCCCCGTCAGCCTTCAGCCAGGCGAGGATCACGCCCTCTTCCATCGAGTCGGTCAGGCGGGGCATGACGATCTCGGCCATCAGGAATCACCTTCCCCGGAGTTACCGCCGGCGGGCGGAAATGCCCCTTCGGTCGTCGCCAGAACCGCCTCGATCACGTTTTCCTCATGGGGAATCGCCGCCTGTTCCATGCGGCGGGAGTAGGGCATGTGGACGTCGGCGCCGGTCACCCGCTGGACCGGCGCGTCGAGATAGTCGAAAGCCTGCTCGGTGATCAGGGTCGAAAGGTTCGCGCCGACCCCGCCGTGCGGCCAGCCCTCCTCGACGATCACCGCGCGGTTGGTCTTCTTTACCGACGCGAGGATCGTGTCGAGATCAAGCGGCCTGAGGGTCCGGGGGTCGATCACCTCGGCCGAGATCCCGTGCTCTTCCTCGAGTTCCGCCGCCGCCCGTTCGGCCACGTGGGCCATCTTGAGAATGCCGACGATGGTCACGTCGCTGCCTTCGCGGCGGATCGCCGCCTCGCCGAACCGGAGGATTTCATCCTCGCCTTCCGGGACCTCGCCCTTGATCCCGTAAAGGCTCTCGTGCTCGATGAAGATGACCGGGTTCTCGTCCCGGATCGACGCCTTGAGCAGGGCCTTGGCGTCGGCCGGCGTGGACGGGCAGGCGACCAGAAGTCCCGGCACCTGGAGGTAGAGGGCCTCGAAACTGTGTGAGTGGGTGGGGCCGAGCTGGTGGCCGCCCCCGCCGGGCATGCGGATCACCATCGGCACCCGCACGTTCCCGTTGAACATGTAGGGGATCGCCGCCGCGTGGTTGACGATCTGGTCGAGGGCCAGAAGCGAAAAGTTCACGGTCATCAGTTCGACCACCGGCCGCAGCCCGGCCATCGCCGCCCCGACCCCGACCCCGACGATCGTGTTCTCCGAGATCGGCGTGTCGCGGATCCGCTTCTCGCCGAACTCGTCGAGCAGGCCCTCGGTCACCTTGAACGCCCCCTGGAAGACCCCGACGTCTTCACCCATCACGAATACCGATTCGTCACGGCGCATTTCCTCCGCCATCGCGTCGCGAAGCGCTTCGCGCATGCGGAGTTCGGCCATCAGTCCCTCACCCCCGGCCGGGACTGCTGTTCCGGATCCTCGCCGTCCGCGTGGGCGGCGCCGGATTCGGCGAGGTCGCGTGCCAGTTCGGGGGCGTCCTCGCCGAGCTCGCCCCGGTGGGGTTCCGGTGAACGCTCGTCGACGGCGTACCAGCCCATCGTCTCCGAGACGACATAGAGCTCCTCGTAAAGGGATTCGAGCGCGGGCTCCGGTGATTCGTCAGCGAATTTCACCGCGGCCTCCACGGTCTCGTCGGCCTCGCGCCTGGCCGCTTCCACGTCGTCGTCGCTCAGCACCCCCTGATCGCAACAGAGCCGGATGAAGTTCTCGATCGGGTCCTTCTCCCGCCATTCTTCGACTTCGGACTTCTCCCGGTAAACCTCGGGATCGGCCGCGGAATGGCCGCGATAACGGTAGGTAAAGGCTTCAACCAGGCTCGGCCGGCCTTCACTCCGGACTGTTTCCAGGTGTTCGCCAACCCGCTCGCGCACCTCGAGCACGTTCATGCCGTCGATCCTCTCGCCCTCGATTCCGTATCCGGCCGCTTTGTGGGAGAGGTCGGTCACCGCGGAGTGGCGCTCAAGCGAGGTGCCCATTCCGTAAAGGTTGTTCTCGACCAGGAAGAGGACCGGCAGCTTCCAGAGCGCCGCCAGGTTCATTGTCTCGCCGAAGTTGCCGGTGTTGGAGGCGCCGTCCCCGAACATGCAGACGGTGACCGTGTCCTCATCCCGGTACTGGCTGGCGAGGGCGAGGCCGGCGGCGAGGGGCAGGTTGCCGCCGACGATTCCGTAGCCGCCCATGAAGCGGCGCCCGGCGTCGAAGATGTGCATCGAGCCGCCCCGGCCGCCGCTGGTTCCGGTCTGCCGGCCGAAGAGCTCGGCCATGACCTCGTTCGCGGGAGTGCCACGGGCCAGGGCGTGACCGTGGGTCCGGTAGGTGCCGATCAGGTAATCGTCCTCACGCATGACCGAGGTGGTCCCGACGATGGTCGCTTCCTCGCCGATCGCCAGATGCAGGAACCCGCCCGCCTTGGCCCGCTGGTACTGGCGTCCGGCCTCCTCCTCGAAGCGCCGGATCAGGCACATGCGACCAAGGAGTTCGAGGCTTTCCTGACGATCGGGAAGCTCGGCCATACACAGACACTAGCGAGCCGTCTGCCTCGGCTTTTTCGGCTTTCTACCTGAAATTCGGATGGGCTTCGGCCCGAACCTTGCGAACCCCGCAAAGTTTCCGCAACAAGACGGAAAGGGCTCCCCTGAAACCTGCCGCCATCGTGAATTTCCCCTTTCCCCCGAAAATCAACAGGAGCAATCCAATGAAGAAGTTCCTCGTCCTGGCGGCGGCCTTGCTGGCCCTCGCATTCACTGCGCAAACGGCTCAGGCCGAACCGGAACACGAACTCGTCTTCGGCGAGATCACCGTTGAGGTCCACGGCGGTGGCACGGTCACCGGTACCGGCATCAACTGCGGCGCCGACTGTTACGACGACGACTCGTGGTACGACAACGAGATCCCGCCGACCAACCGACTCACCGCGACGGCCGGCCGCGGCTGGGCCTTCGGCGGCTGGGAGGGTTGCACCTCGGTCAACGGCCAGTCGAACAAGTGCGACGCCGGCTATCAGGAGTTCGGCGGCACCCCGGTCATCGCCAGCTTCTATGACGTGATGGCACCGAGCGTGTTCCTGCAGTTCCCGGCCCTGAACACGGTCGCCAACGACACGCTCCACGCCGCGGTTGAATCCGGTGACAACGACCGGGTCGAAAAGGTCGAGTACCTGATCGACGGCCAGGTTGCCAAGACCGTGGACAGCGGCGGCATCGATGTCTACATCGACGTCACCGGAGTTTCCGAAGGCCAACACGAGATCCAGGCCCGCGCCTACGACCCGACCGGCAACTACGGAATCACCGCCGCCCGCACCTTCACCGTCGATCACAGCGGTCCGGACATCACCTTGAACGCTCCGCTGGTCGCGACCAACGCCGACTCGCCGGCCTTCTCGTTCAGCACCACTGCCACCGATATCAAGAACACCTGGTGCGCGATCGTCCCGAAGGGCGACGACGTCAACTACAGCGCCTGCAGTCCGAACGAACCGTTTGTCGGACCGGGTCTCGCCGAGGGCGAGTGGATCTTCACCGTGTGGGCGACTGACAACGTCGGCAACCTGACCCAGATCACCCACGACTTCGTGGTCGACCGCACCGCGCCGGTCGCCGATTTCACTTCGGGCCCCGCCGATGGCGCGACCGTCAAGCCGGGCGAGGTCACTTACGGCTGGTCGGCGACCGACGGCCTGGCCGTTGCCCAGCACTGCTCGTGGGACGGCGCCGAAGCTGTTGGTTGTGAAGGCACCGCGTCGAAGAACCTCGCCGCCGGTTCGCACAACTTCCAGGTCACGATCGTCGATCAGGCCGGAAACGAGACGACGCTCTCGCGTTCGGTCACCGTGAAGAAGGCGACCGGTCCCGACCCGGATCCCGACCCCGACCCGGACCCGGATCCGGACACCACGGACCGGACGGCACCGGTCGTCAAGCTGGCGGCGCCGAAGCAGACGCTGCCCGGCGTCCGCAAGGCGCTGCGTCTCAAGGTCAGCTGCGATGAGGCCTGCTCGGGCAAGGTGACGGTCACCGGCAAGGGCGTGAAGTTCGCCGGCCGCGTCTACCTGACCCGGGCCGGGGTGGCGAAGCTCAAGCTGCGCCCGACCGTGAAGGCCCGCCGTGTCCTGGCCCGGCTCGCCACCCGCAAACCGCGGAGCACCGGAGCCCGGTCCCTTGGGCTGACCGCACGGGCCAGCCTGAAGGACGCCGCCGGCAACACCGGCAGGGCCTCACTCCGGTTCAAGGTCACTGCCTGAAGCCCCCGGAATCAATCCGTCGCTCCCCGTAGCGGCAGTTATCTCCCCTCAACAACACAAAGGAAGCAATGTTCAAAGTAGCTCGAAAAGTAGTTCTGGCGATGCTCCTCGTCGCCACCCTGCTGATCCCCGCCATGGCCCAGGCGGCCGGCCCGCCGCCGCTGCCCAAGGCGTCGAACGGCGCCAAGGTGACACGCTTTGCCACCGGCGTGCCGGTCCCGACCCAGGTCGCCTTCTCCGGCCGGAACGCCTTCGTGGCTGGCGCGACCGAGGGTCCGTTCAAGGGCGGTCTCTTCGTCGTCAAGCCCGGTTCGAAGAAGGCCGTGAAAGTTCCCGGCACCGTCAAGGGCGCGTTCGGGATCGCCGCGCGCAAGGGCAAGGTCTTCGTCAGCTCCGGCCGCAAGATCGTCGCCTTCGCCCGATTCGACGGCAAGCGCTTCCGCGCCCGCAAGGTGATCTTCGCCGGACCGAAGAACTTCACCGGCTTCAGCGGACTGGCGATCGGCCCGAACGGACGCCTCTACGCCGGCGTCTCGCTCAACCAGAAGCACGACCACACCGCCGACCCCTCGCTCTACGGCAACTCGGTCGTCTCGATGGGGCTGGCCGGCAAGAACGTGAAGGTGGTCGCGACCGGGCTCAGGCAGCCGTGGATGATGACCTTCGCCCCCGGGGTCAGGGACCCCTTCGTCTCGGTCCTCGGACCGGATACGCCGGTCAACAACGGCGCCCCGGACCTGATCGTCAAGGCCCGGCCCGGTTCCGACTTCGGCTTCCCGGAGTGCGACTGGCTGATCGAGGATGAATGCGACGGCCTGGCCGAACCGCTGGTCCGGCTCGAGGCCCAGCCCGGCAAGAAGGGCTCCTTGAACCAGCAATCCCCGATGGGCATCGGCGCGATCGGCAAGCGGCTCTACGTCGCCCTCTTCAGCGGCACCGCCAAGGCCGGCATCCAGGTGATGACGATGAAGACCGACGGAAGCGGCATCAAGCCGTTCATGACCGGCTTCGTCGCTCCGGTCCTCTCGGTCGCTACCCACAAGGGTTACGTCTACGCCGGCGACCTCACCGGCACCATCTACAAGGTCAAGGGCTAGTCCCCGGAGTCCACCAACCCACCTTCTTGTTGCGGGTGTCCGCGGCAGGTAAGGTGGGTTGGCTGGATCCAAAACCGGGGAAAGTGAGACCGAATGATGAAGCTCAGGGGTTCATTGGCGGCGCTAGCAGCTGCCTTGATCGGATTGGCCGCGATGGCCCACACCGCGACTGCGGCAGCGCCCGGGTTGCCGGTTGCCGAAAACGGCAAGCCGGTCAAGGTCTTCGCGACCGGTGTCGCGGTACCGACCCAGATTGCCTTCAAGGGCAAGACGGCCTTCATCTCGGGCGGACCTGAAAACAACAAGCCCGGCGGTCTCTACTACGTTTCGCCCGGGTCGAAGAAGGCCAAGCGGGTGCCCGACACGCCGCCGATCGCCTTCGGTGTGACCTGGCACCACGGTCATCTCTACGCCAACTTCGGCACCGTGATCCGGGTATTCCACGGCTGGACCGGCAAGCGGTTCAGGTTTTCCCGGACCCTGGTCTCATTCAAACCAAAGAACTTCACCAACTTCAGTGGCCTCGAGTTCGGACCCAACGGCCGGCTCTACACGGGTGTCGGCCTGCAATTCGACGCCAAGGCCGGCACCAAGGCCTATGCCAACTCGGTCATTTCAATCGACAAACGAAGCGGCAGGATCCGCACGGTTTCCACCGGCCTTCGCCAGCCCTGGATGCTGACCTTCGTGAAGGGAAGCCGCAGCCCGCTGGTTACCGTGCTCGGGCAGGACA
>JAIBCJ010000033.1 GCA_019694145.1 Solirubrobacterales bacterium
ACCCAACTCCGATCTCGACCCGGAGGTTCAAATCGAAGTCGGAGTTGGGTGCGCTATGTGGCGAAATCTCCCTTCTCGATTCTCCGGCCATCACCCGCCCCACGGCAACCCAACCCATCCATCAACCAGTTACTGCAGGGCCCGGGTCGGCGGTGTTCCCCAAAAACCTCCGGAATGAGGAGCGCAGCGACGGTTTTTGGGGGACACCGCCGTTCCAGGCCCTCCACCACCAAGCCTTTGGCGTCTGGCTGCCATAGACTCTCCCGTCCTTTGGCTCGCAGGGATGACATGAGAAATGTGGCGATCGTGGCTCACGTCGACCACGGCAAGACGACTCTGGTTGACGCGATGCTCTGGCAGTCCGGGGCCTTCCGGCAGGGCCAGGACGTCAACGAACGGGTCATGGACTCGATGGACCTCGAGCGCGAGAAGGGCATCACGATCCTCGCCAAGAACACCGCGGTCCAGTACGGCGAGATCAAGCTGAACATCATCGATACCCCCGGCCACGCCGACTTCGGCGGCGAGGTCGAGCGCGGCCTGACCATGGTCGACGGGGTGGTGCTTCTGGTCGACGCCTCCGAGGGGCCGCTGCCCCAGACGCGGTTCGTGCTCGGCAAGGCGCTGGAGGCGGGCCTGCCGGTGATCCTCGTGGTCAACAAGGTGGACCGGCCGGACGCCCGCATCGGCGAGGTCGTGGACGAGGTCTACGAGCTCTTCATGGACCTCGGCGCCGACGGGGACCAGATCGAGTTCCCGATCGTCTATACGAACGGCAAGAAGGGCTGGGCTTCCCTCGAGGAGGGCCTCGAAGGCGAGGACCTCAAGCCGCTGCTCGACCTGATGGTTGAACACATTCCGGCCCCCGAATACGAGGAGGGCCATCCTCTTCAGGCCTGGGTGACCAACCTCGACGCCTCCCCGTACCTGGGCCGGCTCGCACTATGCCGGGTGATGCAGGGCACGATCAAGGCCGGCTCGCAGGTCGCCTGGTGCCGGGCCGACGGCACGGTCGAGCGGGCCGCGGTGTCCGAGCTCTTCGTCACCGAAGCGCTTGAGCGGGTATCAACGGACCAGGCCGGGCCGGGCGAGATCATCGCCGTGGCCGGCATTCCGGAAGTGACGATCGGCGAGACCCTCTCCGACCCGGAGGATCCGCGGCCGTTGCCGGTGATCAAGGTCGATGAACCTTCACTTTCGATCGTGGTCGGAATCAACACTTCGCCGCTGGCGGGCCGGGACGGCGACAAGGTCACCGCCCGCCAGATCCAGAACCGGCTCGATCAGGAGCTGCTTGGCAATGTGGCGATCAGGGTGCTGCCGACCGACCGGCCCGATGCCTGGGAAGTCCAGGGACGGGGCGAGCTGCAGCTGGTCGTACTGCTCGAGATGATGCGACGCGAAGGTTTCGAGCTCACCGCCGGCCAGCCGCGGGTGCTTACCCGCGATGTCGACGGCCAGATGCACGAGCCGATGGAGCGACTGGTGATCGACGTCCCGGAAGAACACGTCGGCGCCGTCACCCAGCTGCTGGCCGCCCGCAAGGGCCGGATGGAGAACATGACTGCCCAGTCCGACAGCTGGACCCGGCTCGACTATGTGATCCCGGCCCGCGGCCTGGTCGGCTTCCGGACCGAGTTTCTGACCGAAACCCGTGGCACCGGCATCCTCCACAGCATCTTTGAAGGCTGGGAGCCCTGGGCCGGGGACATCACGACCCGGGCAACCGGTTCGCTGGTCGCCGACCGCCAGGGTTCGACCGCCAGCTTCGCTCTCTTCGGGCTGCAGGAACGGGGGGCGATGTTCGTCGGACCGGGCGAAGACGTCTACGAGGGAATGATCGTTGGCGAGCATGCCCGGGCCAATGACCTCGATGTGAACGCGGTCAAGGAGAAGCAGCTGACCAACATGCGCTCCTCGACCTCGGACGTGCTGGTCCGGCTGACTCCGCCGAAGCCGCTCACCCTGGAATCGGCGATCGAATTCCTGCGCTCGGACGAATGCGTGGAGATCACCCCCAACTCGATCCGCCTGCGCAAAGTCGACCTTGACCAGAACGACCGGGTCAAGGCCGCACGGAAGCTGAAGAACCTCTCCCGCTAGGAGCGGGGCAACTTCCGCTCCGACCGCGGCCGGAATTGACCGGCGATCCGGGCGCCGGTTAAATTGCCCGGGTGAATTCCCGTCCGACCTGGGGGCAGCGCCTCAGATACGCCTTCGACAACATGATGTCGAGGGGTACCCCGGCCCTGATCTTCTGGCTGGCCGCGGCGACCCTGGCGCTGATCGTCGTCTTCACGATCGTCTTCCTGGTCTTCGGTCTTTCACCCGAGGGCGGGGATCCGCACAAGGGTGTGATCGGCGAGGCCTACTTCACCCTGCTTCACGCGCTCGATCCAGGAACGATCACCGGCGACGACGGCGACTGGGTCTTCCTCTTCCTCATGTTCCTGGTCACGCTCGGCGGCCTCCTGATCTTCAGCGCCCTGATCGGCGTGCTCTCGACCGGTCTCGATGCCCGTCTGCAGGAACTTCGCAAGGGAAGGTCACTGGTCCTCGAAGAGGGTCACACGCTGATCCTCGGCTGGGGCAAGCCGGTCTTCACGATCCTCGCCGAACTTGACATCGCCAGCGAAGGGGAAGCGGACCCGGTGGTGGTCGTGCTTTCCGAGACCGACAAGGTGGTGATGGATGACACCCTGCGGGAGCGGTCCGACCTGAAGAACCTGCGAGTGGTCACCCGGCACGGCAGCCCGATCGATGTCGACGACCTGGCGCTGGCCCGGCCCGAGCTGGCCAGTGCCACGATCGTGCTGGCGCCGCTGGAGGAACCGGAGCCCGACGCCTACGTGATCAAGGTGATCCTCGCCCTTACCCAGCTCCTTCAGGGCCGCGAGGTCGAGCGGGGCATCGTCGCCGAGATCTCCGACCCGGCCAATCTCTCCCCGGCGCGGCTGGCCGGAGCCGGGCAGGCCGTGCTGCTGGACGGCCGGGAGACGATCGCCAAGCTGCTGGTGCAGGCGGCCCGTCAGTCCGGAATCTCGGTCGCCGTCCAGGAGTTGCTCGATTTCGATGGCCACGAGATCTACATCGACGATGCCTCGCGCTTCGAGGGGATTGACTTCGGCACCCTGCTCGGCCGGCTGGAAAGGTGTTCGGTGATCGGCCTGCTGGACGTGGATGACATGGTTCTGCTGAACCCGCCCGGCTCGAAGGTGATCTCGTCCGGAGACAGGCTGATCGCCGTGGCCGAAGACGACACGGTGCTCGAGCTTTTCGAGGAATCGGTCTCCGGTCCCGACTTCGAGCAGATCCTGGCGGCCGACGAACGGAGCCCTTCGCCGGAAAGGGTCGTGATCCTCGGCTGGAACAAGGGGGCGCAGCCGGTCATCACCCACTTCGACGCCTTCCTCGCGCCCGGATCACGGATCGAGGTGGTTGTCGATCCCGGCCTGGGCCGGGCACCGGAAGTCGACAGCCACCAGCGCCTCGCCAATACCGACGTGAATTTCCGACATGGTTCGACCACCGACCGCTCCACCCTGGAGGAACTCGAGCTTGGGCAGGCCGACCACGTGATGGTGCTGGCCTGCTCGGATGACTTCGATGCCCAGCGCGCCGACGCCCGCACCCTGGTCACCCTGCTCCACCTGAGGGAGATCAACGACGGTCTTGAGCCTGGCTTCTCGATCGTCAGCGAGATGGTGGACGAGCGAAGCCGCCGGCTGGCCGAGGTGGCCGAGGTCGATGACGTGATCGTCAGCGAGAACGTGATCAGCCTGCTCTTCGCACAGATCTCGCAGAACCACCATCTGGCCGATGTCTTCACCCAGCTCTTCTCTCCGGAGGGGAGCGAGATCTACCTGCGGCCGGCCGGGACCTACGTAGCGCTGAACGAAGAGGTCAGTTTCGCGACCATGGTCGAGGCGGCCCGCCGCCGCGGGGAATGCGCGATCGGGTATCGCTCGGCTTCACAGTCCGATGACCCGGACTCGGGTTTCGGCATGACGATCAACCCGCCCAAGTCCCGGGTCTTCAAGGTCACACAAGGCGACAGCCTCGTCGTCCTCGCAGAGGAATGAGACTTCTGTTCGGAGCAGAGGGCCGGCCGGGTCGTTGAATGCAAGGCGGCGAGGCCTGGGGCCTCGCCACCTCCCCCTGCTTCTGTCAGTCCCTGCCGTGCATCCCTCCCTGGCACGCGGACTGCCCCTATAACCGGGCAGGTGGCCAAGGGTTGCGGTGAAATTCGAACCGGACAAAAAACTTTCCGAAAGGTGTTCGGCACCGCGGCGAACCGGTCAGGTTGTGGCGGCGCCTGACGGCCTGTCGCCGGAGGTTGAGCGAATGCCCGCGGTCACCGAATCAACCGCCTGGTCGATCGAGACATAGGAGTCGGTCAGCAGCACCTCGAGGCCGGTCGATCTCATCATGTCCTCGACCTGCCCGACGTCGCGGGCGATGACGAGCCGGACCTGCCTTTGATCGAGTTCCTCCCGCAGCGCCTTCAACATGTAGGCGGCGGTCACGTCGATGTAGGGCACCGTCTCCACGTCCAGAACCACCGCCCGGGTGTCGGCCGCAAGGCTTCGAATCACCGCCTGGCGAATCTCGTCTGAATTGGCGAAATAGATCGCCGCTTCGAGTCTCAGCACCACGATCTGCGGGACCTCGACCGCGTTTGCGTGCCGCTGCAGGTCACCCCAGTGTCCGGGCTGCGCCCTGAGCTCACCGAGCCTGGTCACATGCGGCCGCGAGGAGCGGTAAAGCAGCAGCACCAGCGAAACCACGATGCCGATGAAGAGTCCGGGCAGGATGTCGAAGGCCGTGACTCCGATCAGCGCGGCGACCGCGGCGATGAAGTCGGGCCGGTTGGCGGGGTTGAGCCGGTTGCCGCGGTCCCTGATCCGGGCGAGCTCACTCAGACCGACCACGTCCACGGCGTGGATCAGGGCGGCGATCACCACGGCGGCGAGGGCCGCTTCCGGGAGGTCCTCGAAGAGACCGGTGAGGAAGAGCATCGTGATCACGACCATCAGGGCGACGACGATGCCCGCCATCTGGCTGCGAGCCCCGGACTCGGAGTTGATCGAGGTCTTCGAGAAACTCCCCGTGACCACGAAGCCACCGAAGAGGCCGGCTCCCACGTTGGCCGCGCCGGTGCCGATCAGCTCCCGGTCGGCATCGAGCTCCTCGTCCTCGTCGGGATAGGCCTTGGCCGCGGCGAGGCTTTCGGCAAAGCCGACCAGCATCAGCCCGACCGCGCCGGCAACCAGGTCACCGAGATCCTGAAGGCCAACGTTCGGCAGGGCAACCGAAGGCAGGCCGGACTTGATCTCGCCGACGATGGCGACGCCGTCGGAGCCAAGGTCAAGCAGGCTGACCGCGGCGATCCCCAGCCCGACCGCGATCAGGGAGCCGGGCGCCGACGGGTGCCGGTACTTGCAGATGAGGATGATCGCCAGCGAGGTGAGCCCGATCGCCACGGTCGGCAGGTCCACCTGGTCGAGGTGGGTCACGAAGACCCAGATCCGGTCGAAGAAGTTCCCGTTGCTGGACTCGACCCCGAAGAGGTGCGGGATCTGCCCGGCGATGATGGTCAGGGCCAGGCCGATGATGAATCCCCGGAGAACCGGAATTGAAATGAAGTTGACCACGAAACCCAGCCGGGCGACCCCGGCCATTACCGCGATCAGGCCGACGCAGATCGCGAGGGCGGCGGTGGTCTGGACGAAGGCCGAGCTGTCGCCGGCAACTATGCCGCCGACGATCGCGGCCGAAAGAGCCGCGGTGGCGGCGTCGCCCCCGGTAACCAGCTTGCGTGAACTGCCGAGCGCTGCGTAGATCAGGAGGGCGCCGGGCGCCGCGTAGAGGCCGACGATGGGGGATACCCCGGCGATCGTCGCGTAGGCCAGGGCTTCCGGCACCAGCACGGCCCAGACCGTGAGCGCGGCCATCAGGTCCGGTCTGAGCCACTCGCGGCGGTACGGCCGGATCGAAGGAAAGAGCCTCATATGCCCAGCTTCTCCCGGGCCGAGCGCACCTGATCGAGCGCCTGGTCATTGGTCATCCCCAGCCCGAGCAGCAGGTCGGTTGCGGCCGAACGGATCTGGCCCACGATCACGCTGACCGAGAGATTCGAGGTCTCCTCCAGGGCGGCGGTCGCCTTGGCGGCCGCCCGCAGGGCCGCTTCCCGGGCGGTCGAGCGGACCGGCGCCCCGCCGAGGTGCCGGTCCAGCCGGGAAACGGAAGTAGCAAGGTCCCGGATCGAGTCGGCCACCACCGGCGGGATGTGTTCGTCGAGGTCGATCGCGCGCTGGCAGGCCCGGGCCAGCACGCGGGTGTTACGGATCATCAGGTCAATCGGTTCGGCGGCGGCCGCGAGCTGATCGACGCGCCCCCGTTTTCGTCGGCGGGTCGGGGCGAGTGAAATCGTTTCCTGACCGGCCTCGACGGCGATCTTCATTTCTCGCACCGCCGGGTCCAGGGACCGGGCCCGCTCCAGGGCGGCGACGATTTCCTCGTGACTTTCGTGGTCGAGCGCATCGGCGATGTCGACCAGAGTCCCCGAAAGCCTTGCGAGCAGCGGTTCCAGGTAGCGGCGCACCAGGCGAACCGGATCGACCGGGGTGATTGCGTTTGCGGCGAGCGCAACGCCGCCGCCGACCAGGGCGTCAACGAACCGGTGGGTCGTGTCGGCCAGGTCCGGGGCCGGCAGGGTCGCAACCAGCACCCCGGAAATGGCTGCCTGGTTGACGAGCATCACCCCGCCGCCGGAAAGCACTGCCGCTGACATCGCCAGCCCGATGACCAGCATCAGCTGCCAGGTGCCGGTCCCGAGCGCCAGCACGATCAGGTCGGCGATCGCGATGCCAAGGGCCACCCCGAATGCGATTTCGTAGGCCCGCCGGCCTCGCTGTTCGATCGCCAGGCCCAGCACCAGGACCACCGAGATCGGCGCGAAGAACGGTTCGTAGTGCCCGACGACCCGGGTTGCGATCAGCCATGCGACGCCCGCTGCCAGGCAGATCTGGATGATCCTCAGCGAGGCGAAGCGCAGGGAGGAGAACCGGTCTTCGATCAGCGATCGCACGGCCCCACTATTTCACCGGGTCGTCCGGAACCACGCGGTTTAGAGCTTCTGCGTCTGCTTTTTCGTCTTCTGCACGCTCCAGCCGTGGCCGGCCGGCGGCTGGCGACGGTCAGGCTGCAGGTCTGATGATCAGGCGGTTTCCGGCCGGGTCGGCCAGTTCGCGCACTTCCCCGCCCCGCGGATCATCGAGTTCGAAGCAACGCATGCCGGCCGTTCCTTCCGGGGCCTGCGGGGCACCGATCCCCTGCCAGACGTTCACGGCAATCCGGTGGGGAAAGGTGCCGCCGAGCGAAAGGTCGGCGAAACCGATCCCGTCGGCGTTCATGTGCGGGCTGAAACCGATCTCCTCGTAGAAGGTCCGGGCTGCGTCGAGATCCCCCACGTAGAGATGGATATGACCGATCCGGGTGCCCGGCGGCAGCGGCCCGTTCAGGTCTTCGTCCTCGCGGTGGGAGAAGACCTCCTCGAGGCCGAGCGGCTCGGTCATGTCGTGGCGACGGCCTTGGGAATCGATGATCAGCGGCCGGCCGCCGACGATGTCGATCTCGCCGACCCGGTCGATCGTCTCGAAGGCGATCTCGACATTGATCCCGTCCGGATCATCGAGATAGGTCGCCCAGTGGGTGACGTGGTCGGTCGGGGCGTTGGGGTAGCGGGCAGCGAAGAGGCGAGCAAGGATGCGGGCGAACTCCGCCTCCGAGGGCATGTGGATCGCCAGGTGGTAGAGGGCCGAGTAGCCCCGCTGAACGGGCCGGGTGGCTCCCGGATGAAGCACGACGAGTTCCTTTCCGGGCTCGTCCGGCTCGCCCTTGACTCCCAGCCGCACGGCCCCACTCTCCCCGTCTCCGAGCTCGACCATTCCGATCAGGTCCCGCCAGAAGACCAGCGACCTTTCGAGGTCGGTCACGTTCAGGTGGACGGCTCCGTAAAGGAGATTGTCTTCGGCGGTGCTCTGAACCGGTCCGGGTCGCATGCCCCAACTATGGCAGCCCCCGGAGTCCGGTTGAATACCTGCTCTTGCGCAACCGGGCACCAGTTCTCGTCCTGATCGGATGTCTGATTCTCTCGGCCGCCCTGATCATCCATGCAGGGCGCGACCTGACCTTCTTCTTTGACGAGTGGCAGCTGCTTCTGGCCTCCGATCCGCTGTCGCTTTCGACCCTGCTCGAGCCCCACAACAGCCAGCCCTCCTTCATGACTTCGTCGATCTACGGGCTGTTGCTCGAGACGGTCGGGATGTCATCCCAGCTCCCGTACCGGTTGGTCGCGGTGGCCGCTTCGATCGCCTGTGTGACGTTGCTATATCTGCTGGTGCGCCGCCGTACCGACCCTTGGCTGGCCCTGGTCATGATCCTTCCGGTGCTGGGACTCGGGGTTGCCTGGGAGGCTCTGCTTCTGGCCCTCTCGATGAACTTCCTGATCGGAATCGCGACCGGTCTCGGTGCCTTGCTGGCGCTGGAGTCCCGCAGCCGGCGCGGCGATCTGCTCGCCTGCTTTCTGCTCTGTTGCTCGCTTACCTGCGGCGGGGTCGGCCTTGCCTTCCTGGCCGGAGCCTGCGTTGACGTGCTGGTGCGCCGGGACGCTCGCAGGGCCTGGATCCCGGCGGTCCCGGTCCTGCTCTACGGGCTCTGGAGCTTCGCCTTCGGAGATGAGGATTCCCCGGCCAGCGCGGACAACGCCCTCGGCCTGCCGGACTATCTCTACAAGACCTCCGCGGCCGGGATCCGCTCGGTCACCGGCCTTGCCGCGGACCTGTTCCCGGCCCGACCGGCCTTCTTTCTCTCGGTGTTCATCTTCGCCCTGCTTCTGGCGACGGTCGTCTGGCGACTCTTCTTCGCCAAACGGCCTTACAGCGACCGGGTCCTGGTGGCGGGCGGGGCGCTCCTCGCCTTCTGGGTGCTCGGCGGTCTCGCCCTCGGAGAAGGCCGGGCCCCGGACGCGAGCCGCTACCAGTACCCGTCGGCGATCCTGCTTATCCTGCTTGTCGCCAGCCTGCTTGACGGTCTGAAGCTTCCGCGCTGGCTGCCCGTGGCCCTGCTTCCCCTGGCCCTCATTTCGCTTGGCCTGAACGTTTCGCAATTCAGTGACGGGCGGGACTTCCTGCTCAAGCAGACTGAAATCACCCGGGCCGCTATCGGCCAGGTCGAGATCGAGGACCCGGTTCCCAATTTCAGCCTGGTCGAGGAAGCAACCGGGAGCCCGTTCCAGCGGCTGATCGAGACCGACGCCTACCTGCGGGCAGAGAAACGCTTCGGCTCACCGGCCTACAGCCCGGCGCAGATCCGGGCTTCGGGCCCGGCCGGCCGGGAGGCCGCCGGGGGCGTCGCCTTCGCCGCCGCACTGGCCCGCAAGCTCGCCCACGACAAATAGCCCGAGAGCCACGCTCCCGTTCGGCGAGATCCGGCTTCTTCGTCATAACGACGAAGAAGTCACGCCTCACCGATCTCGAGGAGCAGTTCCAAGCTTGCCGGCGCCTCAAGGAGCCCGCCGAGAAACCTACTCCCCGCGTGACAAGGCTGTGGAGATTTCTTCAGCTAGGAGAGGCGCACGACTTGCGCAAGAAGTTCCGGGCTAGGCTTGCGCCGCCAAGCCATTCCACCAACCGGGAGGTCGTAGGTGCAGGCAAATCTGAAGGAGCTTGAGGATCGGCTGTGGGACGCGGCGGATGACCTCCGTGCAAACTCTGGCCTGAAGGCTTCCGAATATGGCACGCCGGTTCTCGGTCTGATCTTCCTGCGCTTCGCCGATGTTCGCTTTGAAGCCGAGAGTCCGAGGATCGAAGCCAAGGGCTCCGCCCGGCGGAAGATCGGCCCGGCTGATTACCAGGCTGAACGGGTCATCTACCTCGCTCCGGCGGCTCGTTTTGGAGCATTGCTCGATCTCCCGGAAGGTTCCGACCTTGGTAAGGCAGTCAATGAAGCGATGCGACTGGTCGAGGAGCATAACCCCGATCTGGCCGGAGTTCTGCCGCGCAACTACTCCTCGATTCCAAATGAAACGATCGTCTCGCTCCTTCGACACATAAGCAGCTATACGAAGAGCGTCGAGGGTGATGCCTTCGGACTGATCTACGAGTACTTCCTCGGCAGGTTCGCCTTGGCGGAGGGTCAGGGTGCCGGTGAGTTCTTTACGCCGATGTCGATCGTGAAACTGATCGTCGAGATCATTGAACCCTTCCACGGGCGGATCCTAGACCCGGCCTGCGGGTCCGGCGGAATGTTCGTTCAGTCGGCCTATTTCGTCGAGCGTCACCAGGGGTCTCCGGGCAACGAACTCTCCGTCTTCGGCCAGGAGAAGACCGGCGAGACGGTCAAGCTCGCGAAAATGAACCTCGCGATCCACGGGCTCTCCGGGGACGTTCGTGAGGGCAACAGCTATTACGAGGACCCGCACGAAAGCCACGGGCGCTTCGATTTCGTGATGGCCAACCCACCGTTCAACGTCGACAAGATCGACAAGGCGAAGCTGGAAGATGACCCGCGCTTTCCGCTGCTGCCGAAAGCTGACAACGGCAACTACATCTGGATCCAGCTATTTGCCAATTCGCTCAACGAGCAGGGTCGGGCCGGATTCGTGATGGCTAATTCTGCCTCCGATGCCCGTCACAGCGAGGCAGAGATTCGCCAGCGACTGATCGAGGACCGACTGGTCGACGTGATGGTGGCTGTCAGCCCGAACTTCTTCTACACCGTCACCCTTCCGGTAACTCTCTGGTTTCTCGACCGGGGCAAGAAGGGCGGCGAACGGGAAGACCAGGTTCTCTTCATCGATGCTCGCCAGGTCTTCAACCAGATCGATCGTGCCCACCGTGATTTCACTACCGAGCAACTGGAGTTTCTGGCCAACATCGTTCGCCTTTACCGGGGCGAAGACCCGGAATTTGCAGAGGATAAGAACGAGCTCTTCGATGAGCGTTTCCCGGAAGGTGAATTTGCAGACGTGACCGGACTCTGCAAGGTCGCGACGATCGAGGAGATCAAGGCCCAGGGCTGGAGCCTCAACCCGGGCCGATACGTGGGGACCGAGGTCGAAGAACTTGAGGATGAAGTGTTCGAGGAGAAGCTGGCCGAGGCCCAGGCTGAGTTGAGGGTTCTCGGAGCCCAGGCGAGAGAGCTGGAAGAAGGGGTAGATGCAGTGCTGACCCAACTTCTCGAGAAGTAGCCTTTCACCGACGTTAGGGTCGATCTCTGACCATTACGTTTCACATGAGATTCGTTAGAGAGGCTAGGATTCGTTGATGGAGATCGAACGTTCCCAGCCGACGCGTTTCGGGGAGGCCCGGCGCACCCCGGGTGCTCACGGCTACGTGGCGTATTTCCCTGCGCCGCTGGTCAGGTCGATCGAGCTGCCGTCTTCGACCGTCAATCTTCTGGCTGATACCGAAGCGTCTTTGGGAGAACTATCCGCGGTCGGCCGCCTCCTGCCGAACCCTGACCTTCTCATCCGTCCCTACATGTTGCGGGAAGCAGTCTCCTCGACCCGGATCGAAGGGACCCAGGCTGAAATGTCAGAAGTATTTGATGTCGATGCCGCCCGTTCCGACCCTAACCCTGATGTCGAGGAGGTCGTCAATTACGTCTCGGCCATGAACTGGGGTCTGGCCCAGCTTGACCGCCTGCCGCTCAGCAGCCGATTGATTCTGGAGATCCACCGGCGCTTGATGACCGGGGTCCGGGGCCGAAACCTTTCGCCCGGTGAATTCCGCACCACCCAGAACTGGATCGGCCCACCCGGTTCGACAATCGAAACAGCCACTTTCGTACCCCCACCGCCGACCGAGCTGGGCGACCTGCTGAGTGATTGGGAGAAGTTCGCAAACGAGAAGCCAGAGATGCCGCTTCTGGTCCAGAACGCCCTGCTACACGTTCAGTTCGAGTCGATCCATCCGTTCCTTGACGGCAATGGCCGGCTCGGCCGGCTTCTCTTGATCTTCTTCCTGGTCGCGAGGAAAAGGCTGGGTACGCCGATCCTTTACTTGAGTTCCTACCTGGAGCAGCACCGGTCGAGCTACTACGAAGCCCTTCAATTGGCGCATGAATCAGGCGATCCGTTTCCTTGGATTGATCTTTTCCTGACCGCGGTGCGAACCCAGTCCGCTGATGGAGTCATCCGGAGCCAGAAGATCATTGAGCTCCGGGACCGGTACCGTCAGGCGGCAGGGGAGCTTGGAACCTCGAACGCCATGGATGTCGTCGACCTGATTTGTGAGAACCCGGTGATCAACGCAAGAAAAGTCGAGGAAAGCCTCGATGTCAGCCGACCCACCGCTCTCCGACTCCTGCAAAGAATGGAAGAAAAAGGAGTCCTCACCGAGGAAGAAAAAGGAGCCCGCGGCCAACGCCGCTATGTGGCCCAAGAAATGATGAACGCGGTGACCGGGGGTTCCGGTGAGTGAGTGGCGGGAGGTTGAACTTGGGGACGTAGCGACCGTTTCCTGGGGCGATACGAATACCACCAAAGCGGCTTACGTTGAGTCGGGATACATGGCGTATTCGGCTTCTGGACCGGATGGGCTCCTCCCACACTTCGATCATGATGAACCAGCCATTGTGGTGAGCGCGATTGGTGCTAAGTGCGGCAAGACTTGGCTGGCCTCTGGGAAATGGTCCTGCATCAAGAACACAATCTGGGTTAGGGCCGTACCGGATGTCGCAACCACTGAGTTTCTATTTCACGCAACGCGAGACCCGGACAAGTGGCCTCGCAGGGGAGCCGCGCAACCTTTCATCTCCCAGGGAGACGCGAAGCAAATCCGGGTGCGTATCCCAAGTCTCAATGACCAAGATCGCATTGGGTCGATTCTCTCGGCGATTGATGAGGTGATCGCAATCAACGAGCGGCGGATCGAGTTGCTTGAGGACCTTGCCCGCTCTCTCTACCGGGAGTGGTTCGTCCACTTCCGGTATCCCGGGCACGAGAAGTCGAAGTTCAAGGATTCGGAGCTCGGTGCGATTCCCGCGGGATGGGACGTACAGCCGGTCGGGGAAGTGCTTGAGTTCATTGGTGGAGGCACGCCTTCTAAGCGCAAGGACGAATTCTGGGACGGTGGAACGGTCGCTTGGTATACACCTAGCGATTTGACCTCCTCCGCAGCGCGATATACGCGAAAGTCGCGCTCTTGCATCACTGAGAAAGGTCTCGCCGGCAGCTCAGCGAAACTTTTCCCCGAGGGTTCCGTGCTGATGACAAGCCGAGCCACCTTGGGCAAGCTCGCGATTGCCCGCGGCGATTCAACCTGCAACCAGGGCTTCATCGTGATTCTCCCGAATGCGTGCTTTGGCACTCAGTTCGTCTATGAATGGCTCGCCTCCGAAGCAGGCAGACTTGAACAGATCGCAACTGGAGCAACGTTTAAAGAAATCACGAAAGGGGCCTTCAAGAAGTTTCCAATCCTGGTTCCCGAAAGCTCGGTGCTTGAGGCGTTCTCCGGACACGCCGACCCGATCGGCGAACAGATAGCTGATTTCGAGTCTCACAATGAGGCCTTGAAGGAAACGAGGGATCTATTGCTGCCCCGCTTGGTCACCGGCAAGCTGGACATTTCCGATATAGACCTTGGAGTCCTCGAACCGAAGGAGGCTGCTTGAGCCCTCGGAACTATTCGGAGGATGAGCTGGTTGAAGGGCCGACTCTCGAGCTTCTGGAGTCGATCGGCTATGAGATCGTTGATGGCTACTCCGAACCGGCCGAGTTTGGTGGTCTTGGTCGCGACAGCCAGACCGAGGTGGTGCTGAAGCACCGGCTCGCTCCGAAACTGGAGGAACTCAACCCCGAACTGCCGGAGTCGGCTATCGACGAGGCGGTCGAGGAACTGGTTCGTGATCGCGCGACCATGGATCCGGTGCGCGCGAACCGGGAGGTCTACAAGAAACTGCGTGGCGGGGTCAAAGTCACGGTCGTGAACGATGAAGGTGACCGGGTTGAGGAAAAAGTCCGCCTGATCGACTGGAACGATCCGGCAAACAACGACTACCTGGCGATCAGTCAGTTCTGGATTCAGGGGCCACTGCACAAACGCCGTTGCGACATCGTCTGCTTCGTCAACGGAATTCCGCTGATCCTGATGGAGCTGAAGGCTTCCCACAAGTCGGTTCACGAGGCCTACGACAAGAACCTCCGGGACTACCGGGACACCATCCCGAAGCTGTTCACCCAGAACGCCTTCGTCGTGCTCTCGACCGGTTCAGAGACAAGAGTCGGATCGAGCTTCGCGCCCTGGGAGAGATTCGGCGAATGGAAACGGGTCGACGACGAATCCGAGCTCGGTGTGGTCTCGCTCGAAACTGCGGTCGACGGACTTTGCTCGCCGGCCAAGCTGCTGGATACGGTCGAGAATTTCATTGCCTACCTCGAACGGCCAGGCGGGTTGATCAAAGTGCTCGCCCAGAACCATCAGGTGCTCGGCGTGAACGCCGCGATCCGGGCACTGCGTGACCGGGAGACCCGGGACGGCCGACTCGGAGTGTTCTGGCACACCCAGGGTTCCGGCAAGAGCCTTTCGATGCTGTTCTTCACCCAGAAGGTCCTGCGCAAGGAGCCTGGTAACTGGACCTTCGTCATGGTCACCGACCGAAGCGAACTCGACGAACAGCTCTACGGAGAGTTCAAGGACGCTGGGGTGGTCGAAGGGCACCTCCAGGCCACCTCGTCCACGAATCTGCGGCAGCTCTTGACCGAGGACCACCGGTATGTGTTCACCCTGATCCACAAGTTCCGCCCGCCCGAGGGCGAAGAGATGCCGGTCTGCTCCGACCGCTCGGACGTGATCGTGATTACGGACGAGGCACACCGGAGCCAGTACTCGACCCTGGCGATGAACATGAGGAAGGCGCTGCCCAACGCCGACTTTCTCGGCTTCACCGGTACCCCGCTGATCAGGGGTGAAGACGAAAAGACCCGGGAGGTCTTCGGGGATTACGTCTCCACCTACAACTTCCGCGACTCGATCGAGGACCGGGCCACGGTCCCGCTTTTCTACGAAAGCAGAATTCCCGAACTCCAGATCATCAACGAGAACTTCGACCAGGAACTCACCGGGATCCTCGAAGAAGCGGAGCTGGACGACTCTCAGGAAGAAATCCTCGCGCGCAGGTTCGCAACGGAATACCAGCTGATCACCAGGCCCGAACGGTTGCGTCGTATCGCCGGGGACCTGGTTCGCCACTTCGTCGAGCGCGGATTCCTTGGCAAGGGAATGTTCGTCGCGATCGACAAGGTGACCGCCGTTCGGATGTACGAGCTGGTCAAGAAGGAATGGGAGGTTCACCTCGACGAGCTCCGCGAGCGGGCGGACGGCCTGCCCGAGCTCGAGCGGATCGGCATCGAGGAACAGATCGCCTTCATGGAAGAAACAGACATGGCGGTGGTCGTCTCCCAGTCCCAGAACGAAATCGCCGAGATGGAGGAAGCCGGCCTCGACATCACCCCCCATCGTCGCCGCATGCTGGAAGAGGACCTCGACGAACGCTTCAAGGATCCGGAGGATCCCTTCCGGCTGGTCTTCGTCTGCGCGATGTGGATGACCGGCTTCGACGTGCCGTCCTGCTCGACGATCTACCTGGACCGGCCCATGCGGAACCACACCCTGATGCAGACGATCGCCCGGGCCAACCGGGTGTTCCCCGAGAAGGAGAACGGCCTGATCGTCGACTACGTCGGGGTGTTCCGGCGCCTTGAGGAAGCCTTGGCGATCTACGCAGCGGCCAGGGATGATGAAGAAGCCGGAGATGTGATTCGCGACAAAGAGGAACTTGTCGCCGAACTGGAGCTGGCCGTTGGTGAGTTGGAAGAGTTCTGCGAGCGCTGGGACATCGACCTGGAAGCCCTCGCCAAGGCAAAAGGATTCGAGTTCATCGCCTTGCGTGACTCGTCAGTGGAGGCGCTCCTGATCGATGACGTCACCCGAAGGAGCTTCCTGCGGCGGGCATCCCTGGTTCGCCGCCTGTTCGCGGCGATCCTTCCCGACCCGGCGGGGTCCGCGCACGCCGGGATCGTTGGAGTAGTTCGGAACCTCGCCGAAACGATCCGTTCACTGGACCCTCAGCCCGATGTCTCCCAGGTCGCCGGGGAGGTCCAGAGACTTCTAGACCGCTCGGTCGGCGCCGAGGAGTATGTGATTCGTGCCGCTGCCGACGGTGCTGACGCCGACGCGCTGCTCGATCTCAACCAGATTGACTTCGATGCGCTCGCCGCACGGCTGGCGGGAAAGAAGCGAACTGCGGTCCAGAAACTGACCGGCAGGTTGAGCGGGGAAATCGAGGCGGCGGCGCAAAGGAATCCGACCCGAAGAAGCCTGGTCGAGCGAATGCGAACCCTGATTGACCAGTACAACTCGGGAAGCCTCAACGTGGACGAAATGCTGCGGCGGCTTCAGGTTCTTTCACGGGACCTTTCGGAAGAGGAGCGTCGCACCGTTACGGAAGGCCTGACCGAACCAGAACTGGCCATCTTTGACCTTCTCACCAAGCCCGACCCGGCCCTCACTGAAGACCAGGAGAAAGCAGTCAAGGCCGTTTCCAAAAAGCTGCTGGATCACATCCACGAGAAGCTGGTTCTTGACTGGCGGATGAAGGCGGAAACCCGGGAGGCCGCCCGGGGGATGGTCAAGGAGATCCTCGACGAACTCCCCGATGTCTATGAGCCGGAGCTTTGGGAAGCCAAGACGGGATTGGTTTTCGATCACATTTTCGCGAGCTACTACGACGACGGCAGCAGCGTCTACGCGGGGGACATGCCGCCGGCCGGGCAGCTGAGTCCCGGGATGGCATCACCCGATCTGCCTGGAGCAGAGATCGACGTTGAGACGGTGAAGTCAGATCTGCTGGAGAAGATCAGGACAGACCGGGCGTTCGCCGCGCTGGTCGCGGAGCAGCTGCGCGGTGACGAGGCATTCTTTGCGGTCGAGACAGACGACCTGATCCGCGGCGACGAGACATTTGAGGCCGAGTTCAAGTCAACCGCGAGGTGGAACCTCCGCGACGGCTGCAAGGACAAGCGGATGGAGGACGCGGTCGTGAAGAGCATCGCGGGCTTCCTCAACGCCGACGGAGGAACTCTACTGATCGGAGTCGCAGACGACGGAACGATCATCGGGCTGAATCACGATGTTCCTTTGGTCAAGCCCCCGAACGCTGATGGGTTCGTGAACTGGCTCACTACCCACCTGATCAACGCGCTCAGTCACTCGGTTGCGATGAGAACCAAGATGCGGATTGATCAATTCGACGAAGAACAAGTCTGCCGAGTTGACGTGGCAGCCTCTTCGGTGCCAGTCAGGGCCCGCATGAGCGACGGCGAAGAAGTGTTCTGGGTGCGAATGAACAACAGCACCCGCGCCTTCCCCGAGTCAGAAGCGGATGCCTACATCCGGGACCGTTGGTGAGCGACAGATGGCGATGATTCTGAACAAGAAGCTGACATCCTCGAACATCCCGCTCCACAGCTACTCGGGAATCGCGGAATCTGCAGACCTTGTCCCCTACTGCGAGTACCCACGCTCGCTGGCAGAACTTCGCCAACTGGCCTTGACCTTTGACCTGGATCGGTACCGCGAGGAGAACCCCGATCTGCCGGAAACGGAACCGTACCTTGAGCAACTTCGATCTGAAATCGACTCGGGTTTCGTTCCCGAAATGTCAAGGCTCAGGGCCGGCCTGGTTCTGATGCACCATTGGTACGGGCAGTTTGTGAGTCTTGGTGCCGAAGAAGGGAAGTTGATTGACGAGATTCTCGATTCGCTGTATCGAGACGTCAGCGGTGGAAGTACGCGCCCCGTCGACGGTCTCGGCCTTCACGAGCCGGGAATTGGTTATTGGCCGCACGGCAAGGGCGACACGTGGCACCGTCGATTTGTATTCGAAGCAACTCGACCAGTTGACAGGCAAGACCTCTTTAGCCGGGTGGCGGGCCAGTTGCTGAAGGACGGTCTCTCCGGCGTCCTGATCAGGGGGCTCTATTTGCAGCCGCCCGGCTATGGAGATGACCCGGACGGTCCCGTCGGGCACATCTTCACTGCTTCCGGTGAGCAAGAGACCACAGACGAACGTGACCGATCGGGAACTGAGGGAACGCCCGAATCGTCCATCGAAACGATGATCCGCGAAATCAACTCGAGCGGAATCCTGGGTGGCTGATCAGCCCAGCTTGGGGGACTGCCAGGGCTCGGCGAGCTTGCCGGCAATCAGTTCGGGCAGGCCTTCGATCGGGACCCGGACCTGTTCGAGGCTGTCGCGGTCACGCAGGGTGACCTGGCCGTCGTCCTTGGTGTCGAAGTCGACGGTGATTCCCCAGGGGGTGCCGATCTCGTCCTGGCGGCGGTAGCGCTTGCCGATCGAGCCGCCGGTGTCGTATTCGGTCTGGATCCCGGCTTTCCGCAGGGCGGCGTTGATCTCCCGGGCGGTCTCCGGCATGCCCTCCTTGTTGAAGAGCGGCATCACCGCGACCTTGACCGGGGCCAGCCGGGGGTGGAGCTGGAGAACCGTCCGCTTGCGGCCCTCGATCTCCTCCTCCTTGTAGGAATCGACCAGGAAGGCGAGCGCGGCCCGGTCGGCGCCGGCGGCCGGTTCGATCACATGCGGGATGTACCGCTCACCTGTGGCCTGGTCGAAGAACTCCATGCTCTCGCCCGAATGCTCCTGATGCTGGGTCAGGTCGAAGTTGCCGCGGTTGGCGACTCCTTCGAGCTCCGACCAGCCGATCGGGAACAGGTACTCGACATCCGAGGTGCCGGACGAGTAATGCGAAAGCTCGTCGGCCTCATGCGGGCGGATCATCAGGAAGTCGGGCCGGATGCCGAGCTCGAGGTACCAGTTGTGGCGAATCTCGACCCACTTCTCCCACCACTGCTGAGCCTCCGCCGGTGGCACGAAGAACTCCATCTCCATCTGTTCGAACTCGCGGGTCCGGAAGATGAAGTTGCCCGGCGTGATCTCGTTGCGGAAGGACTTGCCGACCTGGGCGATCCCGAAGGGCGGCTTCTTGCGGGCGAAGTTGAGCACGTTCTTGAAGTTGATGAAGATGCCCTGGGCTGTCTCGGGCCGCAGGTAGACGGCGTTGCCGTCATCGGCGACCGGACCCATGTGGGTCTCGAACATCAGGTTGAAGTTGCGGGGAGGGGAGAGCTTGCCACCGCATTCCGGGCAGGCGATCGGGTCGTCGTAGTTACCGCCCTTTTCCACGTTGGCCTCGCGCAGGTGGTCTTCGCGCCAGCGGCGCTTGCACTCGCCGAGGCACTGGACCAGCGGGTCGGTGAAGCCGGCCAGGTGCCCGGAGGCCTCCCAGACCTTGGGGTGCTGCAGGATCGCCGAGTCGAGGGCGACGATGTCATCGCGCTCGACCAGCATCGACTTCCACCATTCGTTCT
>JAIBCJ010000034.1 GCA_019694145.1 Solirubrobacterales bacterium
CGGGCCGGATCGAGATCGGAGTTGGGTGCGCTATTTGCCAATAACTCCCGCCTCGAATTCCCCCGAGATTCCGACCCACTCCCCCTTCACCAGCCCCTGCAGACTTCAAGGTGACGCAGGTTTGCGACCTCTGCGGTTGCAAACCTGCGGCACCTTTCAGAGGCGGACCCCCCGTGCCTAGACCTTTCGGAAAACTCCGATCACCTTGCCCATGACCTGGGCATCGGTGGTGATGATCGAGCTCATCGTCTCGTTCTCCGGTTCGAGACGGAAATGGTCCGTTTCCTTGTAGAAGCGCTTGACCGTGGCGTCTTCATCGCCGAGCAGGGCGACCACGATCTCGCCGTCGCGGGCTTCAGGTGAGGGGTGGACGATCACGTAGTCGCCGTCCATGATGCCGGCGTTCTTCATGCTTTCGCCGCGAACCTCAAGCACGTAGTCGCCGTCGCTGCCGCCGATCATTCCGGGCACGTCAACGTAATCCTCGATGTTCTCCTCGGCGAGGATGCCGGGACCGGCGGAAACCCGTCCGAGCAGGGGCAGGCCGGAAGGCGCGGCGGCCACGTTGCTGGCTGCGGTGGCGACGCTGTCAACCACGTCACGGGCGCTGTCCCGGACGCTGCCGCCGGCGCTCTTCGCCTTGCCGACCAGCACCTCGAGGGCCCGGGGCTTGCTCGGGTCACGACGCAGGACTCCGGCCTTCTCGAGGTTGGCGAGATGCACGTGGACGGTCGATGAGGAAGTGAGGCCGACTGCCTGGCCGATTTCCCGGACCGTGGGCGGGTAACCCATCTTGTCCGTGTACTTGCCTATGTAGTCGAATATTTCGCGCTGCCGCTTGGTCAGATCAACCACGACGCTCCTTTTCGGCTCTCGGCCTTCTGTTGGGAAGCGGTCCGGCCCGGAGTGGCGAACCTGTGTTCGTAATGTACCCCTCCTTGCGGACGTATGTTCGTGCCGGGGCGAAAACCGCAACCTGACGACCAGAAAGCGACCGAATCGAATCCGGGTCAGCCTGCGGCCGCCTGCCCCCTTCCCCTAGAATCCGCGGTCCTCTTGCGGCTGTGGCGGAATTGGTAGACGCGCAAGCTTGAGGGGCTTGTGTCCGCAAGGACGTGGAGGTTCGACTCCTCTCAGCCGCATGCATCCGGTTCCGGCCTGCCCCACGGGCGGGCCGGTTCCGTCTGCCATGGTTCGGGTCCGGCATCCGGCAAGGAGAGGATCAAAGTGGCAATAAAGCGAATGGACAACGTCCTCATCGTGGTCGAGGACATGGCGGCGGTAAAGGACTTCTTCATCGAACTCGGCATGGAGTTCGACGGGGAGACGACGGTCGAGGGGCCCTGGGTGGACCAGACCGTGGGGCTTGAAGGGGTCCGGGCGGACATCACCATGCTGCGGACCCCGGATGGAGGCTGCCGGGTGGAGCTGTCGAGATTTCACAATCCGCCGGCGGTCAGGGCCGAACCGGAAGACGCGCCGTCAAACGCCCTCGGGATCCGCCGGATCATGTTTGCGGTCGACGACATCGACGAGGTGGTCGAGCGTCTGGTCAGCCGGCATGAAGCGAAGCTGGTCGGTGAGATCGTGCGCTACGGGGACAGCTACCGGCTCTGTTTTCTGCGGGGACCGGAGGGAATAGTGGTCGGGATCGCCGAAGAACTCGGCTGAAAGCGGGGTTCCGCGCGTCTCCTGTGCCGCGTCGCGGGCGCCCGGACTGCTATCCATTGAGGCGATGCGTCGCCTCCTTCCCCTCATTCTGGGCCTGGCCCTGCTCTGGGCCCCGGCCCAGGCGGGCGCCGTCACGGCGCAGACCGCCAGGTTCGTGGCCGGCTTCGAAGGGTTCGTTTCCTGCCCCTACGCCGACCCGGCCGGCCACGCCACGATCGGCTACGGGCACCTGCTCCATTACGGGCCGCCGACCCGGGCCGATCGCCGCAAGTGGGGCTGCCTGACCCAGGCGCAGGCCCTCCGGCTGCTGCGCCAGGACCTGAGAGAAACCGAAATCGAGGTCTTTGACCGGATCCGGGGAGCCAAGGTGAACGCGCCGATGGTCACGGCGCTGACCTCGTTCGCCTTCAACCTCGGAGCGGGCTACCTTGACTTCGTGGCGAAGCGGGGCAGCCGTCCGGCGACCAACATCGGCCGCGCGATCCGGGTCGGCAAGTACCGGCGCGCGGCGCGGCAGATGCTCTACTTCGACGGCGTCATCGTCGGCGGCAAACGGTACGAGCTCGAGGGCCTTCAGATCAGGAGGCGCAAGGAGTACCGGCTGATGATTCGCGGCATCCACCAGCTGAGAGCCTGCGACGGCGCCTGCAGCGACGGCCCGGACGGCGGCCTGGGCGTCAACTGACCGGGTCCGGCAGGCGCCGGCTGGTCCCGGGCAGCGGCCTCCCGGCCCGGCGCAATCAGTCCGCAAGATCCGGGCAAGGTCCCCTTTCTAGGTTGCTTTCCACAGCACCCGACGAGGAGACCAATGACCCACCGCATCCCCCATCCCAAGCGAATTCTTCTGTTCCTGACCGTCGCGATCGCGGCCCTGATCGGCTTTGCCGGAACCGCCTCGGCGGCCGGGCAGGGATCGATCGTCTTCATCAAGAACAACGACATCTGGCTCGCCAATCCCGACGGGAGCCATCAGTTCCGGGTCACCTGGGACGGAAGCGAGGACTTCCCCTACCTCTCCCCCAGCCAGGCCGCCGACGGGACGATCGCGGCCGGGCACGTGCGCGACATCGTGCTGATGCGGCAAAACGGAGACGTGATCCGGGAGATCGAACCCCCGGCCCTGATCAACTCGGTCAGCCATCCGATGGACGGCGTTCCGGTTGACGTGGCGATCTCGCCGAACGGCAAGCGGATCGCCTGGTCCTTCGTCGGCTACGAATGCGACGGGACGGTCAACTGCGGGCCGCGCACCGCAACCGGCTACACCGACTCGAGCGGCCGGACCCCGGTCTCGAAATACGGCTCGACCTACTTCCACAACCCCTCCTGGGTCGGCAATTCCCGCACCCTTCAGGGCGGAGGCTTCGGCTCCCAGGTGATGATCCACGACCTCGGACAGGACCCGGTCCACTGGTTTGACGACAGCGACTACGCCGAGTACTCGACCGATCTCGGTGACAGCGAACTCTCTCCCGACGGCTCCCGACTGGCCAGCATCCGCGGCTACGGATCCGAGACCCAGCTCTACACCTTCGAGGTGAGCGGCAACGCGACCTCGGGACCGGCCCCGCCGGTTCCCTCGCCGGACTGCATGACCGGCACGGAGGAAGGGATCGCCGGGCCGACCTGGGCCCCGGACAGCAGGCACCTGGCCTGGCAAAACGACGAAGGCGTCTGGACCGGTGACCTCAGCGATTGCGGGAACGCCGGCCTGGAACTGGTAATCCCGGGCGCCTCCGAGCCCGACTGGGGCCCGGCCGCGGTCAACCCGTCACCGGGCGGGGTCCGGTTGCCCTTCGCCAGCCTCGGCCGGGCGCTGAAGAAGGGGCTGACGATCGACTTCACTTCGATCGGCAAGGGCCGGGTCGACTTCACGGTGAAACTCGGCCGGACCGTGGTCGCCGCCGATCACGGCACCGCTCCCAATGCCGGACCGCTCCGCGCCGTGGTCAGGTTCAAAGCATCAGCGCGAAAGCGCCTGAGCCGGATGAAGACGGTCAGGCTGTCGATCAGCGTCAGTCAGTCCGGCAAGACCGCGACGGCCGCCGGGACGCTGAAGAAGTAACGGGCCAGGCTGAAGCGGCTTGAGAGACGAACCGGCGGGTTGCGGCCATGAAGCCGCGACCCGCCCCGTCTCATCAGCCGCCGGCGTTCACCCTCGCCGCAAGCTCGTCGATCCGGTCGTTGACCTTCGCCGTGTTGCTCTTGAGCTGCCCCGAGACGTTGCCGATCTCGGTACTCAGCTCGTCAACCTTGTCTTCGAGGGTCTGAATGTCCGAGGCGTTGGCTGACGCCTGGGACGAATCCTTCGACTCGGCTGACTTCAGCGAACTCTCGTCCTGCTTCTCGGACTCGGCTGCCTTGCTGGCGGCCTTGTTCTCGATCACCTTCGCTGCCGCTGCGGCCGCGGCGACCTTGGCCGCCGAGCTCTTGTTGCTCTGCTTGATCTGCTGTTCGAGCTGAGCCTGGGTGTCCTGGTTTGCGTCCTTGGCGTCCTTGGCCATGACGATCCCGACCACACCGACGATCACGCCGATGATTGCGACGGCCAGGGCTGCTCCGACTTTGCGATCCATTTCGTTTCCTTCCCCGGAGGACTGACCGCCGGAATGCGAGTTTGGACTGGCTGCCGGGACTGTGACAGCCGGACCTGACGGCTGGACTACACTGGGCCGATGGGCAAGGGGAGTTTCATGCTGGTGCTGCTGGTCGGCCTGACGATCGCGTTCGGATCCGCAACCTCGGCGGCCAGCCTGCCGCGGCTCAAGGCCGATCCCGACACCGCGCGCGGTGGCCGGATCGTTGACACCAAGGGCCGGGAGGTGATCCTCCGCGGGGTCAATGTGAATTCCCTCGGCCAGTACTGGCAGGGCACCTCGAAGCCGCCCACCCTGCCGCTCGAGAAGAAGGACCCCGCCCGGATCGCCGCGATCGGATGGAACCTGGTCCGGTTGATCGTCTCCTGGTCGCGGGTCGAACCGAGGCCGGGGGTGATCAACACCGCCTACCTGGACCGGGTCGCGCGCTGGACCGGCCTGATGGAAGAGGAGGGCATCTACGTGATGCTCGATTTTCATCAGGATGCCTGGGGGCCGACCCTGGCGGCCCCCGATGGCCAGGTCTGCACTCCCCCGGCTCAGCCTGCCTTCGGCTGGGACGGCGCCCCGGGCTGGGCGACTCTCGATGACGGCCAGCCCCGCTGCTTCACCAGCAACCGCGAGATCAATCCGGCCGTGCGCGCCGCCTGGACCAATTTCTTCGATGACAAGCCGGCCTCGGACGGGGTCGGGATCCAGACCCACTACGTGCGGATGCTAAAGCGGGTAGCGAAGCGGTTCGCGAAGGACCCTGGCGTCGCCGGGATCGACATCATGAACGAGCCCAACGCCTTCGGCCCGGTCCAGACCGAACAGCTCGGCCGGTTCTACGGTCGTTCGCTGAAGTCGATCCGGGCCGGCGAGAAGGCGGGCGGCGGCTTCCGGCATCTCGTCTTCTTCGAACCGGGGGTGCTCTGGTCGCTGCTCGGCAGCGGCGCTCCCGGCCCCTTTAACTTCGACTCGAACGTCGTCTATTCGCCCCATCTCTACGGGGGGAGCATCGGCGCGACCGGTCCGCCGAGCCGCGAGTCATTTGAGAATGCCCGGGCCGAGGCGGCGGGCTTCGGCGGCGCCCCGGTACTGACCGGTGAATGGGGTGGCGATCCGCTCCGGGCCGATGGCACCGGGGAGGACTACTTCAGCCAGCACCTCGACCTTCAGGACGAGTTCCGGATCGGTTCGGTGCTCTGGACCTGGAAACAGTCCTGTGGCGACCCCCACGCCGCCACCCATGACCCCGACACGGCGCCGCCGCTGCCACCCTGGTCGGTTTACCGGATGGACTGCGAAGGGAATTCAAATCGAATCGCGGGGCAGTACGGAAAGCTGGTCAGGTCACTGCGCCGGGCCTACGTTCGCCGGGCACCGGGCCGGCTCGCCTCGATGAGCTTTGATCCCGACACCGGCCGTCTCAGGGCGAGCGGGAAGGGCGCCCGCCGCACCGACGGTCCTCTGGAGGTTTACCTGCCCCTGACCCGGGCACGCCTGACCCTGAAGGGACTGAACCGGGTTCACGCGAAGAAGGTCGGCCCCGGCATGGTCGTCTGGCTCGCGCCCAAGGGGGGCCCGTGGGAGCTCCGGGCCAAAGTCGGCTGAAGGTTTGAGCGAGAACAGGCTCACCGAGTTGATGTGGTTTCGCAGGGATCTGCGAACCACCGACCTTCCCGCCCTGGCCGAGGCGGCCCGCGCCGACCGGATCCTGCCCTGCTTCATCTTCGATGACCGGTTGCTCACCGGTGGCAGGTTCACCTCGCCCCGGCGAACCAGCTTCATGCTGGGCTGCCTGAAGAGCCTGCGGCAGGATCTGCGCGATCTGGGGGCGGACCTGATTCTCCGGCGGGGCAGGCCGGAAGAGGAGATTCCGTGGCTCGCCACCGAAGCCGGGGCGACGACCGTCCACTGGACTGAGGACTTTTCCCCCTTCGCGACCGGGAGGGACCGGAGGGTCGGCAGCGCACTGGCCGGGGCCGGGATCACCGCGATCCCTCACCCCGGTGCCTGCATCGCCGACCGCCCACAGGAAATCCAGACCGGGCAGGGCCGCCCCTACACGGTGTTCAGCCCTTTCAACCGCGCCTGGCAGGAAGCGCCGCGGCGCCCGGCCGAAGCGCGGCCGGAGAGCCTGAAGCTGGCGAAGAGGTCCGGGGGTGGCCAGTTTGAAGCCGGTGAACTGCCCGACCTAGCCGAGCTGGGACTTGCGGCAGATGATTCCGACTGGCAGGAAGCCTTCGAGCCGGGAGAAGCGGCCGGCCGGGTAGCCGCAAAAGAGTTTCTCAACCGGGGACTTTCCGAATATGACGAGCGGCGTGACAATCCGGCCGGGGGATCCTCCCGGCTTTCTCCCTGGATCCGCTGGGGCTGCCTTTCGCCCCTGGAGCTCGAAGCCAAACTGGGTCGGCGGCAAGGCGAAGGTCCGCGCAGCTTCCGTTCCGAGCTTGCCTGGCGGGATTTCTACGCCTCGGTGATCGCCAGCCATCCGGAGGTGACCAGGCTCGAGTACCAGGAGCGATACCGGGGCACGCTCGACTGGCAAAGCGACGAGGGGTTGCTCGCAGCCTGGCGGGAGGGCCGTACCGGCTACCCCCTGGTCGACGCCGGCATGCGCCAGCTGGTGGCCGAAGGCTGGATGCACAACCGGGTGCGGATGGTCGTCGCTTCCTTTTTGACCAAGGATCTCCACCTCGACTGGCGAGAGGGCGAAAGGCATTTCATGGAACTCCTGATCGACGGCGACGTCGCCTCGAACAACGGCGGCTGGCAGTGGGTCGCTTCGACCGGGACCGACCCCGCCCCCTATTTCCAGCGCATGTTCAATCCGATGACCCAGCAGGAAAAGTTCGACCCCGAAGGGGAATATGTGCGGCGTTGGGTGCCGGAGTTGCGGAAAGTTCCCCAAGGACACCTGGTTCGCCCCTGGAAGATGACCGGTGAAGAGCAGGAAGAGGCCGGTTGCCTGATCGGCAAGGACTATCCGGAGCCGGTAGTCGATCACGCGGAGGAGCGGCGATTCGCGATCGAGCGGTACCGTGCCGCGGCCGACGCAGACCCGTCGGACGGGGACTGGCGGGGATAGGCTGCCGCCGATGAGTACGACTCCACAGCTGCCCACCACTCTCGACCAGGAGATCATCCGCTGTTTCGAGCCCGAGATTCAGGCCGAGATGACGGATCCCGAACGCCTCGCGAAGATCCAGCAGGAATTCGAGGAGGGATTCGAGGTGATGAAGCCGGTCGGGCCGGCGGTCTGCGTGTTCGGGTCGGCGAGGACCAGGCCCGGCCACCCCGAGTACGAACAGGCCCGTCGGGTCGGGGCCGGCATCGCCCGCCAGGGCTATGCGGTGATCACCGGCGGCGGTCCGGGTTCGATGGAGGCGGCGAACCGCGGCGCCAAGGACGAGGAAGGACTCTCGGTCGGGTTGAACATCGAACTGCCCCATGAGCAGGGAGCGAACCCCTTTCTCGACATCGGCAAGGAGTTCCACTACTTCTTCGTCCGCAAGCTGATGTTCGTGCGCTACTCGTGGTCGTTCGTGATCTTTCCCGGCGGCTTCGGCACGCTGGACGAGATGTTCGAGGCGCTGACCCTGATCCAGACATTGAAGGCGCGGCCGCATCCCGTCGTTCTCGCCGGGGCCGACTTCTGGCAGGACCTGATCGACTGGATTGCCAGGCGCCTGGCGGGCGAGGGCCGGATCTCCCCTTCCGACATGGACCTCTTCACGGTCTGCGACGAAGATGACGAGATCATCAGCAGCGCGATTCACGGCCTTCCGAACCTGCCTTACGGACTCGCCTGAACGCCGCCGGGCAACTCGGCGAGCAAACAGTTGTCCGGCTGTAAGCTGAAGGCATGGCCCTGCCGACTCCCCTCCCGCCCGAGCTGGTTGAACTGATCACCGCCCGCTTCAAGCTGCTCTCGGAACCGATGCGGATCCGGATCCTCGATCAGCTTCGCGAAGGAGAGCAGAGCGTCGGTGGCCTGGCCGAGATCCTCGACACCAGCCAGCAGAATGTCTCCAAGCACCTCCAGGCGCTCTACGCCGGAGGCGCGGTGGCGCGCCGCAAGGAAGGCAACACCGTCTATTACGGGATTGCCGACGAAAGCCTGATGTCGATGTGCGAAGCCGTCTGCGAGGGCGTCGAACAGCGCATCGCCGAGCTCAGCCAGATCGTCACGCAGGCCTGATCTTCCGGAACCTCCCGTTCACGCCGCTCAAGCCGGCGCCCCGAATCTCTGCTAATCTATTCCACTATACAGTTGTGAACTTGTATTTTAGATCGGAGACGATGATGGAAGCGAGCTGTGAAACCAAGGGCCGCCGTGGCTGGTACCTCGAACGGGTGCTCTTCGCGATGGCCGGAACGGTAAGCCTGGCCGGGGGCCTCCTGGCCCTGCTGGTCTCCCCCTGGTTCGCCCTCCTGCCGGTCCTGGCCGGGATCAACCAGTGGCTTTACGTCACGGTCGGCGCCTGTCCGGCGTCACTGGTCCTCAGCCGCGTCACTTCGCTGCGGTCCGCCGCGGAAACCGGCCGATGAACAAGTACGGACCACTCGGGAGGCTCGGCCGGTGGACCACCGGGAACTTCCGTGTAGTCGCGGCGGTCTGGCTGGTCATCGCGATCGGGCTGGGCTTCTTCGCACCGAAGGCCGAGCACGCGCTTTCCGGAGCCGGCTGGGAAGCGACCGGCTCGGAATCGGTCGATGCCCGCAAGATCGTCGATCAGGAGTTCGGCGGCATGTCCTCCTCGGCCCTGATGGTCGTCGTTCACAGCGACGATTCGGCCTTCGGAACCGCCGCCTTCGACCGGACCCTGAATCAGGCCGCCTCCGTGCTCAGGGAGTCGGATGACGTCAAGGCCGTGGTCATGCCCTCGAGGAAGAGCTGGGTCTCGGCCGACGGCCACACCGCGGTGATCCAGGCCGGCGCGGCCGCCGACTCGAACCGGATGGTTCGCGCCGCCGATGACATCAAGGTTGACCTGGCAGCCCTCGACCAGGCGGGGACCACGGTTTCCCTGACCGGCTCTTCCGGGATGTGGTCCGACTTCAACCAGGCCAACAAGGAAGCGATGATGAAGTCGGAGTTGATCTCCTGGCCGGTGACGCTGCTGATCCTGGTCCTCGCCTTCGGTTCACTGGTTGCCGCCGGACTGCCGCTGATGCTGACCATCATCGGCCTGATGGCCGCGGCGGGTTCGCTCTACCTGGGCACCCAACTCTTCGACATCTCGATCTGGGCGATGAACTTCGCGATGATGTTCGCCCTCGCGCTCGGCATCGACTACGCCCTCTTCATCGTCTACCGGTTCCGTGGTGCGCTGACCGCACACGAAGACACCGGCGAGGCGATCGCCGAAACGATGGACACGGCCGGGAAAGCCGTCTTCTTTTCCGGCGTGACCGTGCTGATTTCACTCAGCGCCGTGCTGCTGGTGCCGAGTCCGGCTTTCCGCTCGATGGCGATCGGGGTGATGCTGGCGGTCGCCTTCGTCCTGGCCGCGTCACTGACCCTGCTGCCCGGCGTGCTTGGCAAGCTGGGTCATCGGGTCAACCGGCTCAGCCTCCCCTGGGTCCACACCGGCGAGCATCGCTCGCCGAAGTTCGCCGCCTGGGGCGAGCGGATCTGGGCCCGGCCACTGCTCTTCGGCATTCCGGCGCTGCTGATCCTGCTTGCCCTTTGCCTGCCGGTCCTTTCGCTGGACACCGGCATGCCTTCGATCAAGGTCGTGCCGGAAGGCGATGGAGCCCGGGTCGGCTACGAACAGGTCTCCGAAGCCTTTGGTCCCGGGGCGGCCGGAACCCTGCAGGTAGTCGCGCCCGGTGACGACGCCACCAGGGCGCTCGCCTCCCTCCGGAACGATCAGGGGATCGCCCGGGTCATGGTGGCCGGCGAAAGTCCCGGTGGCTACACCCTGATCGCGGCGACTCCGGGCGTGGATCCATCCGATCCGGCAATGGGAACGACGATCGACCGGGTCCGTGACGCATTGCCGCCCGGCACCCTGGTCGGCGGAGCCGCGGCCGAGAACCATGACCTCGAAGCTGCTTTGGGTGACACCACCGCGCCGGCGATCGCGATCGTCATGACCCTCGGCTTCCTCCTGCTGCTGATCGCGCTGCGAGCCCCGATCCTGGCCGCGATCGCGGTGCTGACCAACCTGCTGGCGGTCGGTGCCGCCTTCGGCGTGGCCCAGCTGATCTTCCAGCAGGGTCACCTGACCGGGCTGCTGGGCATCGAATCCCAGGGCTTCCTCGACGCCTGGGCACCGGTCTTCTTTTTCGCGATGGTCTTCGCGATCTCGATGGACTATTCCGTGTTCCTGCTCAGCTCGGCCCGCGAACACTGGGAAAAGTCCGGTGACGCGAAGGAGGCCCTGATCGGTGCGCTGGCCCATTCCGGACGGGTTGTGTTCGCGGCTGCCGGCGTCATGGTCGCCGTGTTCTTCACCTTCGCGCTCTCCGGCCCCCTGCCCCCGCGCGAGATGGGCATCATCCTCGGTGTCGCCGTGCTGCTGGACGCGGGTCTGGTCAGGTTGATGCTGCTGCCGGTCCTGATGCGGCTCGCCGGGCCCGGGCTCTGGTGGATTCCGGGCTGGATGGACAGGCGCCTGCCTCGGGTCAGTTTCGGTCACTGATCCGGGCAGGAGCGCAACCGGCCACCGGCTGCCGGGTTCCCAAGGTAATGGTCCGGCGTCCACTCCCCCTGGCGTTCCTGCTGCTCCTCCTGTTCCTGGCCCCGCCGGCGCGGGCCGCCGACTTCCCCGCCGGGATCGAGGCCGGAGCGCTGACGGACCCGCCGCTGATCGCCTCGAACTGCGAGCGAATCAGGGAAGACGGCGTCGGGACTTCGGTGATCAACGCGGTCATGACCCGGATCGTGAAATCCCCCGGGGTTTACGACTTCGCATCGATTGACTCCCAGGTCAACGCCGCGATCTCCTGCGGAATCGACCCGGCGATGCGGGTCTTCGCCGAACCCTCCAGCAGCGACGAGCGCGGCATGCCGGATGACCTCGATGCCTACGGTGCGTTCTTCGGTGCCCTGGTCGGTCACCTGAAGGGGCGGGTAGGTCGTTTCGGAGTCGAAAACGAAGTTATCTCGACGACCCACTGGACCGACACTCCCGCCGGGTATTTCCAGTTGCTCCGGGTCGCGGCCGACGCGACCCATGCGGCCAACCCCGACGCGATCATCCTCGATTCGGTCAGCTCGAGCGGCGGCTTTTCGATCATCGAGGCCCGCAAGCAGTGGCTGGCCGGCGATCTCGAAGGTGCCCTGGCCACGATTCAGGAAAGCCAGACCAATGACCTCGGCGGCGGCCCCTACCTCACTTCGACCAGCCAGCTGCCGGCCTACCTTTCAAACGCCAAGGTCATGAAGATGCAGGAGTTCTACGACCAGCTGGTCGCCCATCAGGACCTGATCGATGCCCTTCAGCTCCACTACTACGGGCCCGCGTCCAGCATTCCGGCGACCGTCGCGATGGTCAGGGCCGACGGTTTCGACATGCCGATCGAGATCTGGGAGCTCGGTCGCAGGTACCTGGACGGACGACCGTTTCAGCAGCATGGTCACGCCGACGAGTCGACCCGGCTGATCACCACCGCGATCGGCGAAGGCGCCCGTTACGTGGTGCTCCAGCAGTACTTCGACAAGCCCGAAAACGAGATGTACGGACTGATCGACGGTGATGGCAACTCGCGCCAGGCCCGTTTCGCCGTCCGCAACACGCTTTCAATGCTGAGGGACACCAGATCCGCCGAGCGGCTCCGGGCCGGTTCAGGCACCGATGGTTATCGGTTCGACCGGCCCGGCGGCTGGCGGCGGGTTCTCTGGGCGACCGGCGACGAGTTGAAACCGGGCAAGGCGCTCGGCATCCGCTCGACCACGGTCGCCGTGACCGGCAACCAGGGCGGCACCACCCACCTGCCGGTCTCCTCGGTCACGATCGGAACCTCGCCGCAGTGGTTCGAACCGGACATGGTCGAGATCTGGCGCCAGCCCGCCAGGCGCAAGGGCTTCGCCCGGGTCAAGGCCCGCTGCCCGGTCGCGTCACCAACCCGGTACTGCCAGGGCTGGATCAAGCTGTGGGGAGGCAAGGGCAACCGGACCCTGGTCGCCGCCGGGAAGTACAGGATCGGACGGGGCACGACCCGTGTCACCGGGATCCGGCGCAAGCGGACAAGGGCGAAGGCGCGGGTCATCTTCGCCACACCGTTCAGCTGCCCCGGCAAGCTCGGGAATTGCCGCAGCTGGCAAAAACTGCCCTGACCCGCGCGGCGCGGTCAGGCGTTGATCTCTTCGAGAATCACGGCACAGCCGCTCTCGAGGATGTCCAGCACCTCTGCGAAACCGTCCTCGCCCCCGTAGTAGGGGTCGGGCACGTCAAGCTCTCCTTCGCCCGCCATTTCCCGGAAGAGCCTCACCTGTTCGGGGTCGGCTCCGTCCATCGCAAGCAGATTCGCGTGGTTGGAGCTGTCCATCGCGAGGATCAGGTCGAACTCCTCGAAGTCCGAGGGCCGGACCTGGCGGGCGAGGCCGCTGATCTCGACCCCGCGGTCGGTCGCGGCCGCGATCGCCCGCGGATCGGCCGGCTGGCCGACATGCCAGTCGCCGGTGCCGGCCGAATCGATCTCGATTCCCTCGATTCCTTCGCGCACGATCAGCCCGGCCATCACCGCCTCGGCCGAGGGCGAACGGCAGATGTTGCCGAGGCATACGAAAAGGATCCGCAAGTCCGGGCTCAGCCGTTGATCTCGCCGTTCAGCCGGGCGAACTGCTTCTGCAGCTGCTGAACGTTCCTGTTGAGGTTGTTGATCCGGCCATTCAGCTGGTTGTAGTCAGCCTGTTGATCGTTTTCGATCTGATCGATCTCGTTCTGAAGCTCGCGGTCCCGGCTCTGGAGCGAACTGACTTGCCCCGAGAGGTTCTTCACCTGCCGACGAACCTTCTTTAGCTGCCTGTGGTTTGTGTTGATCTTCTGGAGCAGGTTCTTCTTGCCCTGGGTCAGCTGGGCGACCAGCTTCTCGGCCTCTGAACGCTGGTTGGCTTCGGCCTGGTCCTGCTTGGCCTGGGCTTCGTTGAACTTCTGCTCGACCAGAGCCGCGACTTCGCTGGTCTGGCTCTTGTCATCGTCAACCGCGTTCTTCGCGTTGAAAGCGGTGATCGTGCCGAGAATCCCGAGCAGGATTCCGACTACGCCAAAAATGATCGCCAGTGTCGTCTTGGTCTTGCCAGTCATGGCGCTGACCCTAGACCAACAACGGGGATCCGGCTTAAGAAAGCTTGATCAGGAGGATCGTGTTCAGGGTGAACAGGATCGCGGTGACAACCGTCGCCCGGTCGAGATTCTGCTCGACCATCGAGCCGCCGCCGATCGAACTGCCGCCGCCACCGATGCCGAAAGCGCCGGAGAGACCCGCGTCCTTGCCCGAATGCAGGAGCACCAGGAAGATCAGGAGCACGGAAAGCAGGACCTGGATGATTGCCATGATCGTGTACATCGGCCAGCGATTCTAGCTTTCTTTGCCCTTGAGCGCCTCGAGGCGGTCGAGAATGCCGACCGCTTCCCGTCTCAGTTCGGCGTCGAGTTCCCTGAAATCCTCCTCCGAGAGCTTGCCGGACTCGCGGTCCATCTCGGCGTCGCGGATCTCCCGGTACTTTGACTCCCGGGCCGCTTCGAGAGCGGCAATTTCGGGATCCTCGGTGCCGGAAGCCTCGCCGCGACGCCAGAACGGCATCGAGACGAAGACCGCGACCAGGACCAGCAGGACGATGAACCAGACGACGGTCACGCGGCTTTCCTTCCCTTCCCGCCCCGTTTCCGGGTCAGGAGTCCACTCGGCCAGGCCGCGAAAAGCGCACCGATGATCGCGATCACGGCGCCGATCCAGATCCACGTGACCATCGGGCTGACGATCACCCGGATCGTCACCGGCACCTCGATGCTGTCCGAGTTGTATCCGGCGATCACCTTGTCGGTGGTCAGGCTCAGCAGGTTCTCCGCCGCACGGCTGACCGTTTCCGCCTTGGCAGGATCGGCCTGAACGATCGGCAGGACCTTCTTGCGCATGTAAGCCCCGAAGAGTCCGTCGGCAAGCCTCGCCCGACGCTGGAACTCGTCCGTGTTCGGCTCGACCGAGGTCCAGAAGTCCGACCTGAGCCCGGCCTTCAGGCCGACCTCGCTGGTCGCTTCCCCCTCGAAGTAGGAGGCGATGCCGGGCGGCGCGCTGCCGTCGGTGGCCTGGTGGTACTGCCGGGTCGGGTTCAGCCGGGCGAAGGACTTGCCCCCGCGGTCAACCTGGAGCTCGGCTCCGAAGACGAGGGCCTGCCTGTCGCGGGTCAGGGTGGGATTCAGATAGGTGACGGTGTAATCGTCAACCACCGCGGACTGGCCGGGCTTCAGTTCGATGTCCTGTTTCGTTTCGAAGCTGGATGAGGCGGCGATCCCGACCAGCAGCACGACCAGGCCAAGGTGGACCACGTACCCGCCGTAGCGCCGGCGATTGCGAGTCGCGTTGGACCAGATGGAAGCGAGCATCGTGCCGCCGGCGCTCTTCTTCCTGGCCGCGGCCGCGCGCCAGGTTTCCTGGAACAGTGCGGTGACCGTGAAGGCAGCGAGGGTGAAGATCAGTAGCGCCCAGATGCTTTCCGCGGCATCGGTGAAAAGCAGAAGCAGGACGAAGGCGACCGCCGCGGCAATCAGGGGGACCGTGAAGACGCGCTTCGCTCCCTCCCAGGAGATCCGGCGCCAGCTCATCATCGGCCCGACTCCGGTGAAGAGGACGAGCACGACCGCGACCGGGGTCGTGTAGCGGTCGAACCAGGGAGCGGCAAGGGTGGAACGGGTGCCGGTCAGAAGCTCGGAGATCAACGGGAAGAAGGTGCCCCAGAAGACAATCGCGCAAAGGGCGATCAGCAGCAGGTTGTTGATCAGGAACACCGCCTCGCGGGAGGCCAGCGAGTCGATTCTTCGATCCGAGCGGAGAATGTCGAGGCGGGAGATGATCAGCCAGGTCGAACCGATCAGGACCACGCCGATCAGCGAGAGGAAGTAGGGCCCGACCGTGCTGTCGCCGAAAGCGTGGATCGACTGGAGCACACCGGAACGGACCAGGAAGGTGCCGAGCAGGGCGAGGCTGAAACTGGCGACGATCAGGCTCACGTTCCAGACCTTCAGCATGCCCCGCTTCTCCTGGACCATGATCGAGTGGATGTAGGCGGTGGTGATCAGCCAGGGCATGACCGAGGCGTTTTCGACCGGATCCCAGGCCCAGTAACCGCCCCAACCGAGCTCGGTGTATGACCAGCGCGAGCCGAGGATGATGCCGATCGAGAGGAAGGTCCAGGCGATCAGCGCAAAGCCGCGGGTCGACTTGATCCAGGCCGCGTCCACCCGGCGACTGATCAGGGCGCCGATCGCGAAGGCGAAGGGAACGGTCAGCGACACATAGCCGGTGTAGAGCATCGGCGGGTGGATGATCATCGAGGGATGCTGAAGCAGCGGGTTGAGCCCGGTGCCGTCGACCGGAACCGGCGAGATCGTCGTGAACGGATTGACATCGCCGCCCAAGAGCATCAGGCCGGTAAAGAACATCGCGATGCCCATCATCACCGCGGTCGCCCAGGGCACGAGGTCCCGCAGCTTGTGCCGGGTCGCGGCCAGGGAAATCGTCGAGACGATCCCGAGGATGAAGGCCCAGAGCAGCAGCGAGCCTTCCTGGCTCGACCACATCGCCGTGAACTTGTAGAAGGCCGGAGTTTCGATCGACGAGTGGGTGGCGACCACGTTGAAGCTGAAGTCGTCGGTCAGGAAGGCGTGTTCGATCACGACCACGCAGAGCACCATCAGGGCGCAGAAGGCGTAGACCGCGTAGCGGGAGGAGTCAACCCAGCGTCGGTCGCCCCTGGTTCCGGCCAGCGCTGCGACCGCCCCGAATGTCGCGGTCAGCAGGGCAACCCAGAGCGCCGCGTTGCCTAAGTTACTGATCCTGCTTCTCCGAGAACTTCGAGGGGCACTTGGTCACGAGCGTGTCCGGTTCCCCCACGAAGACCCCGTTTTCGACAGTGCCCGTGAGCACGATTTCGCGCCCTTCGCGGAAGGGGTCGGGCACGACCCCTCTGTAGGTGACGGGCAGCGCCTCGCCGGTTCCGTCACGGTCCTTCACCTTGAACCTGATGCCGTTCCCGGTCTTCACTACGGAGTCCTTGACCACCTTGCCGGTCATCTCATAGGTCTTTCCGGGCACGGCATCGACCAGCTCACTGGGCTGACGGGCCTCGGAAGAAGCATTGAAGGAGGTGTAAATCAGTCCGGTGGCCAGAAGGAGGGCGGCGCCCAGAGCCACGAACAGGCGCACCTGCCGCTTGCGCTGTACATCCATAACGGAAGGTATTATCGCAAGCCTTGGCGGCCGGCGGCTTCCCCCTGACAGAATCCGCATATGAGCGAAGAGAAGGTACTTCTGATCACCGGAGCAAGCAGCGGCATCGGCAGGGCCACGACCCGCCTGATGGCCGGGGACAGGCGGCTGGTTCTGGCCGGCCGCCGGGTCGAGCCGCTGGAGGAACTGGCGGCGGAACTGGGCGGGCCCGAGCGGGCCCTGGTCGTCGGCTGCGACGTCGGGGAATGGGACCAGGTCGAGACCATGACCGCCGCGGCGATCGAGGCATTCGGCCGGATCGACGAGGTCTTCGCCAACGCCGGCTTCGGGGCCAGTCGCGGCTTCCTCGAGGAGTCACCGGAACACTGGAAGTCAATGGTCCAGACCAACGTGCTCGGGACCGCCCTGACCATCCGTTCCACCCTGCCCCACCTGCTCGAACGGGGCAGCGGCCATTTCATCGTGACCAGCTCGATCGCCGGCCGCCGGGTCCTGCCCGGCTCGCTCTACTCGGCGACCAAGTTCGCGACCACCGCGATCGGGGAAGCGCTGCGGCAGGAACTGCGGAGCCGGGATGACGGCAAGAACATCAAGGTGACCCTGATCGAGCCGGGCATGGTTGACACGGACTTCTTCGAGAACCGCCCCGGCGAATCGGCCCTCAAGGACGAAGACATCGCCCGCACGATCCAGTTCGCCCTCGACCAGCCTGAAGGCGTCGACCTGAACGAGATCCTGATCCGCCCGATCTCCCAGGCGACTTAACTGCAGTCGCGCCTTCGGCGCTCCCACAGCTTTCACACCGGTTGGGGATCCGGACTTCGAGCAGGCACCCGCCCGATCACGATCATCAACAAGTGATGATCGGGCTCCATGGCTACCTCCTGGCGAGGAGGGTCCGGACAACTCGCCAGTAGGTGCGGAGCATTGCCCTCACCAACCCTTTTCGGGCGAATTCGGGAATCAGGGGTGAATCGAGGTCGGGTGTCAGGAGGTCGGCGAACTGGCTGGCCGGGATCACCCGGGCCGACTGGATCTGCGCCCGCTCCCGCCTCAGGCGGGGAAGCCAGCGGATCAGGTCGCGGTAGGACTTCAGCTTGGCCCCGAGCCACCCCTGTTTCGCGCTGACCGCCAATAGCACCAGTTCGGTGCCGAGCAGGGCCGGGGCAACCAGGGCGAGCAGCGGGGCCGGGTAGTTGCGGATCACCGTCGCGAGCCGGTTTCGCTCGAGCCAGAACCACTTCCGGTCGTTGGAATGAAAGTCGTAGTCGTGGTCGACTACCGCTTCGGCCTGCAAACCGATCCTGTGCCCGACGGCCTGAATGCGCAGGGAAATGTCGGTGTCTTCCTGGTAGAGGAAGAAGTCTTCGGACAAGCCGCCGACCTGGTTCCACACTTCCCTCCTCACCGCCAGCGCAGCGCCGGATGCCACACCTATCTCGCGTTTCCCTCCCACGCGTTCGAGCGGCTCCCCGTGCCCGCCGGCCCAGCAAATGCCCGTGAAATGAACCGGGTTGGACCAGGAATTCACGACTTTCTGCCCGTCGATCCGACAGGCCACCAGCGCCATCCAGGCGCCCCAGTCCGGCTGCGCTGCGAAGGGCCGGCGGATCGCCTCGCCAAAGCCGGGCTCGGGCATGGCGTCGGGGTTCAGCATCAGCACCAGATCCCCGCTTGAAGCGGCAGCCCCGCGGTTGGTCGCCGCGGTGAAACCGGCGTTTTCGCCCATCTCTATAACCGTCGCTGCTGGCAGATGCTCGGCCACGACATCCCGCGGCGAGACCTTCGAACCATTGTCGACCACGATCACCTCATCCCCCTGAGCCAGTTCACCGGCCAGTCCGGGCAGCGTCCGCCCCAGTTCGGGCCCGGATTCGTAGGCCACGATCACGACCGAGAGAGTCGGTAGGCGGTGTTCGGTCAAAAGCGGACGACGGGTCTCGAACCCGCGACCTCGAGCTTGGGAAGCTCGCGCTCTACCAACTGAGCTACGTCCGCGAAGCGGCTTGGAACCTTACCCCGTCACAGATTGACTCCGCCCGCCGGTGGTGGTTCAGCGTGGGCGCGGGGCGGCCGCCGGGCCCGGTTCTCCATAATCGACCATCGTGAACTGGCGAACTTCCATCGTCGTGGTCGGCGTTGTCGCGCTGCTCGGCTTCCTCGTCTGGGGACTGGTCAAGAAAGGTGACTCGAGCCTTGCCGTGGGCGAACCCGTGCCGGTTGCCACCCTGCCGACCCTGCCCGAGGGGGGCGAAGGCTCGATCGAGGACTACCGCGGCCAGTGGGTGTTGATGAACGTCTGGGCCTCCTGGTGCGGCCCCTGCAAGGCAGAGTCGCCGGCGCTCGACCGATTCGAAGAGAAGAACCGCGACCGGATCGTCGTGCTCGGGATCGACACCAAGGACCTGAGCGAGGACGCGATGAACTTCATCAGGGAGTTCAACATCAAGTACCCGCAGCTTCGTGACGCCAGCGGCGACTACACCGACCAGAAGCTGAAGACCACCGGGGTGCCCGAATCCTTCCTGATCGACCCCGAAGGGAATCTGGTCGCTCACTTCCCCGGCCCCTTCGAGGACGAAGCGGCGATCGAAGAGTTCGCCGCACCCGCCCTCGAGTCAGAGGCGAACGTGGACCCGGCCGGCGTCACCGGGCAAAACGGCCCGGCGGGAGGGTCAGCCAAGTCAGAGGCAGCCTCCCCGTGAAGCGCTTCGGGGTCCTGCTGCTGATTCTGT
>JAIBCJ010000129.1 GCA_019694145.1 Solirubrobacterales bacterium
TGCAGGGATGAACAAAGGGATCGGGGGGTTTGTTAGCGAATGACATGCAGATCGTCTATGATCCCGCAAGTTCATAACCGAGACGCCGAATCCCGACTCACTCTGTGACCGGGATCGGGGGAACCAAGTTTCTGGGGCGAACCCACTGATTCAGGTGGGGGCGCGGCTCCTAAAGCGCCAGCCCGACAGCTAACCCCGTAGGCCGACCAAGGAGTTCGGTATCAACCTGTTTCACAAAAATCAGACGTCAGTTGCTTTGAATACTTCCCGGGCTTCCGCCGTTGCCGCCGCATTTGCCGCAATTGCCTTCATCGCCTTCTTCTCCTTTGCCGGCCACGCCCAGGCCGCCGGCTGCAAGGACGCCTCGAGTGGCGGGCTCACCCTCGCCCCGGCCGACTGCAAGCCGGTCAAGAAGGCCCGGCTGATCCGGGGCATCGCCTACGCCCCGGACAACGCTCCCGCCGCCGTCAAGCGGGTCATCGCCGCCGCCAACCGGATTCGCCTCAAGCCGTACATCTACGGTGGCGGTCACACCCTCAGCCGCAGGCTGCAGGCCGGCTATGACTGCTCCGGCTCGGTCAGCTACGCGCTCCGCGCCGGCGGCTTCATCAGCTACCCGATGCCTTCCGGCAGCTTCACCAACTGGAAGCAGCCCGGTGCCGGCAAGTGGATCACCACCTACGCCAACGGCGGTCACATGTACATGATCGTGGCCGGCCTCTCCTTCGATACTTCAAACATGAGTTCCTCCGGCGGCAATCGCTGGAGCACCTCGATCCGGTCGTCCAGGGGATTCAGCGTCAGGCACCCCGGCGGCTTCTAGACCTGCCGACACAGCAGAATCGCGAAACGCCCCGCAAGTCCGGGGCGTTTCTTTTGCATCAACCCGTTCCCTTCCCGCCCGGCGTGCCACGACGGGGTCGACCGGCCATGATTCCGGGGACGAGGGGGCCGGGGAGCGCGCCGGTTCTATGATCGACAGATGGAGAAACGCAAGCTGGGCAGCGAAGGGCTCGAAGTTTCCGCAATCGGGCTGGGCTGCATGGGCATGTCCGAGTTCTACGGTGAAGGCGACGAAGCGGAATCGATCGCGACCATCCACCGGGCCCTGGAGGTCGGAGTCAATTTCCTCGACACCGCCGACATGTACGGGCCCTGGACCAATGAGGAACTGGTCGGCAAGGCGATCGCCGACCGGCGCGATCAGGTGGTGCTGGCGACCAAGTTCGGGATCCGCCGGGGAGACGACCCCCGCGACCGGCATGTCGACGGCCGGCCCGAGTACGTGCGGGAATCGATCGACGGCTCGCTGAAGCGGCTCGGGGTCGATCACGTCGACCTCTATTACCAGCACCGGGTCGACAAGACCGTGCCGATCGAGGAGACGGTCGGAGCGATGGCGGAGCTGGTCGAGGCGGGCAAGGTCCGCTATCTGGGACTTTCCGAAGCCTCGGCCGAAAGCATCCGGAAGGCCAATTCGGTCCATCCGATCTCGGCGCTCCAGACCGAGTTCTCGCTCTTCGAGCGGGGCGCGAGCGACAAGGTGATCCCGACCCTGAGGGAACTCGGGATCGGCTTCGTTCCCTACTCCCCCCTGGGCCGCGGCTTTCTGACCGGGCGGTTCCGTTCCGGTGCCGACTTCGGCAGCGGTGACTTCCGTGAGCACGACCCGCGGATGAGCCAGGAGAACATGGCCGCGAACATGGCGATCGTGGAGGCGATCGAGGATCTCGCCAGCCGTCACGACGTCTCCCCCGCCCAGATGGCGATCGCCTGGGTCCTCGCCCAGGGCGACGATTTCGTGCCGATCCCCGGCACCAAGAAGGTCAGCCGCCTCGAGGAGAACGCGGCTGCGGCGGAGGTCAGCCTGAGTGATGAGGAGCTGGCCTCGCTGGACGCCCTGCCGCGGCCGCAGGGTGACCGCTACGCCAACATGGCTTCGATCGATGAGTGAAAACCCGGCCGGGGCGGCGGTTGATGCGGGACCCGGCATCCCGCCGCCCTTCACCCGGGAACATGAGGAACTCCGCGAGACCGTACGGCGCTTCGTCGAAAACGAGATCGCCCCCCATGTCGACGAGTGGGAGGACGCCCGGCTTTTCCCCCGCGAGCTCTTCGACCGCTGCGGCGAGCTCGGCTTTCTTGGTCTGAAGTTCCCCGAGGAGTACGGCGGCCAGGGCGGCAGCTACCTGCACGACGCGATCTGGGTCGAGGAGCTTTCCCGGCGCGGCGCTTCCGGAGGAGTCGCCGCCGGGATCAATGCCCATGCCTCGATCGCCATGCCCCCGGTCTTCAAGTTCGGGGATGAATGGCAGCGCCGGCAATGGCTGGTCCCCGGGATCCGCGGCGAGAAGATCGGTGCCCTCGGGATCACCGAACCCGGCGCCGGTTCCGACGTGGCCTCGATCCGCACCTTCGCGCGGAAGGTGGATGGCGGCTATGTGGTCAACGGATCGAAGACCTTCATCACCAACGGGGTCCGGGCCGACTTCCTGGTCTGCGCCGTCAAGACCACCGAAAAGGGTGGCCACAACGGGATCTCGTTCCTGGTCATCGACACCGACTCACCCGGTTACGAGGTGGTGACCAAGCTGGAGAAGCTCGGCTGGCATGCCTCGGACACCGGCGAGATCTCCTTCACCGACGTGGAGGTTCCGGAAGAACATCTGCTGGGTGACGAGAACGAGGGCTTCCGCCTGATCATGGCCAACTTCGCCTGGGAGCGGCTGTTGATGGCGATCGGCGCCGTGGGGGCGATGGACGCCCTGGTCGATGCTTCGATCACCTATGCGAACCAGCGCCAGGCCTTCGGCCGGAACATCGGTTCCTTCCAGGCGATCCGGCACAAGATCGCCGAAATGGCGACCACGGCGGCCGCCGCAAAGACTCTCACCTACGACACGCTGCGCCGCTTTGACGAAGGCGAACCGGTGATCCGTGAAGTCTCGATGACCAAGCTGATGACCCAGCGGGCGCTCTGCGAAGTGGCCGACGAGGCCCTCCAGATTCACGGTGGCTACGGCTACATGAAGGAATACGGGATCGAAAGGGCTTTGCGGGATGCCCGGCTCGGCCCGATCGGCGGCGGTACCGACGAAATCATGAAGGACATCATCGGCAAGACCTTTGGCCTGTAGCCGGGTTGTTATCTGTAGTCCCCGAGCGGGACCTCGCACCTGAACCACCGACCAAGCGGAGAACCCCTGAAAACCGGAACGAAACTGGCTGCTCTCCTTGCGCTTTCGCTGACGCTTGCGGGACTCACCCTGCCCGCGGGTGCCCCGGCCGCCGCGAAGGGCTCGGCTGACCGGGGAGCCTCGGCGTCCGTCGTCGGCGGCAGCAACGCCAGCGCGGCCAGCTTCCCCTGGCAGGTCCTGATCACCGCCAACGACGAAGAGTTCTGCGGCGGGGTGCTGATCCATCCGAAGATCGTCCTCACCGCCGCCCACTGTCTGGTCGATGACAACTGGAACTACTACGAAGACCTGGAAGGGGTCACCTTCCGGGCCTTCACCGGTCGCACCCGTCTGAACTCGGGCGGCGAGGAGCTCGACTGGAAGGTCGCCCGGGCCGACCCGGATTACGACCCCGACACCAACGCCTACGACTGGGGCTTCATCTCGCTGAACAGCCCCGCCTCCGCCCCGACCCTGAAGCTGGCCGGACCGAACGAGCGTTCACTCTGGGAGCCCGGCCGGGCCGCGACGGTCTCCGGCTTCGGCGACCTTTCGGACGGCGGTCAGGGTGCCACGATCCTCCAGAAGGCGAAGATCCCGCTGCTGGCCGACTCCGGATGTTCCCGGTACGGGGCGAGTTTCCACTCTTCCACGCAGCTCTGCGCCGGCTACCTGCGAGGCGGCAGGGACGCCTGCCAGGGCGACAGCGGAGGGCCGCTGAGCGTCACCGCGGATCACGGCGAGCGCAGGCTGGTCGGCCTGGTCAGCACCGGACGGGGTTGTGCCGAGGCCGGCTTCCCGGGCATCTACTCGAAGGTCGCCGGGGCCGTGAACAGCGACCGCATCCAGCAGGAAGTCGAGTTCATCGAAACCGAGGATGATTTCGGCGCCGCCTACACCGGGATCAACGTGATCGGCTCCGGTTCCAGGCCGCTCGGGTGTTCGGCCGCGGTGAAATCAGGAAAAACCGCCGCGCAGAAGCTAAAGTCAGCTGAGCGAAGGCTCAAGGCCGCTCGCAGGTCGGGGAGGGCAAACCGAATCGAAGCTGCGCGGCGGGGTGTTGAAAGAGCCAGGCACAAGCTCGGCAGGAGCCGGGTGAAATCGAGAAAGGCATGCACTTGAACTTCCCGATCCGCAATCTGATGACGAAGTCGCTGGCCGGCGCCCTGGCCCTGGCCGGACTGGCCGCGATCCTCCTTGCCCCTACCGCATCGGCCGCGCCGATCGCCAACGCGGGTGAAGCCCCCTCGCTGCTCGACTTTTCCGGCAAGGCCTTCAAGGCGACCCCGGTCGCCGGCGCGACGAAGGCGCCGCAGAACCCGTTCATGGCGAAGAACCAGAAGAGCAACATCCACAACGACACCTGGATGACCGGCACCTACACCTGGCCCGGCCCGCTCGGCCGGAACCTGGTCACCAACTCGGGTTCCGCCGCGAACGGCGTCTGCTCGACCATCGCCTTCGACAGCCACGGCGACATCGTCACGGTCTGCGTTTCCACGATTGCCGCACCACAGGCCCGGATCGTCGACCCGGACACGCTTGAGGTGATCGATACCTACGACCTTCCGAATGCGGACCCGGTCGGAAACACCCCGGCGTACCAGAACTTTTCGGCCGGCGGCTACTTCTATCTCGACAACCAGGACCGGCTGGTCATTCCGACCCGCAACAATCACATCTACGTGCTCGGCCAGACCCCCGACGGAAGCCAGTTCCAGCTCGTAAAGGATTACGACGTGACCTCGGTCGTCGACCCGGCAACCGAACGCATGAACTCGGCCCTGCCCGATTTCCAGGGTGACATCTGGTTCGTCGTCAAGCAGACGGGCGAGGTCGGCACGGTCGATCGCAAGACCGGCCAGGTCAGGTACCTCAGGCTCGGCGTGGGGATCCAGAACTCGTTCACCGTCGACCGGAACGCGGTCTATGTAGTGACCAGCAAGCGGATCTACCGGATGTGGAAGAACGGCAACGGCAAGCCCTATGTGGTCTGGAGCGCGAAGTACCGGAACACCGGCGTCCAGAAGCCCGGACAGGCCGACGCCGGCACCGGAACGACTCCCGACGTGATGAGTGGTGGCTACGTATCCATGGTCGACAACGCCAATCCGGAGAACATCGTGGTCTACCGGACCGCGGCGAAACTCCACGGCAAGAAGCGGAAGGTCTGCGAGGTGCCGGTCTTCGGCAAGGACGCCAGCGCCACCGAGAACTCGCTGATCACCACCGGCCGCTCGATGATCGTCGAGAACAACTACGGCTACACGAACATCTTCGATCCCGGAGCCGGTGCCGTGGTGACCAGGGCCGGCTTTGCCCGGGTCGACATTCGCAAGGACGGCAAGGGCTGCAAGAAGATCTGGACCAACAAGACCGAGCGGGCGCCTTCAGTGGTTCCGAAGATGTCAGCGAAGACCGGCCTGATCTACTCCTACACCCGTCCGCCTGATCCGAGCGGCGCCCAGGGTTACTACTGGTCGGCGATCGACTACCGGACCGGCAAGACGGTCTGGAACAAGTACGCGGGCTCCGGCTTCCTCTACAACAACAACTACTCGGGTCTCGGTCTCGGCCCCGACGGCACCGCCTACCTCGGAGTGATCGGCGGCATCATCTC
>JAIBCJ010000035.1 GCA_019694145.1 Solirubrobacterales bacterium
GCCAAGGGCCGGACCCCCGCCGGCCACCTGGTCGAGCTGATGGAGTTTCCGCCCCGGCCGGCAGAGGCCGGATGATCAGGCGGGCCCTTCTCCCGGCGGCGATCCTCGCCGCCGCCCTGATCCCCGGACCCGCGAGCCCGGCCGCGGCAGCCGGGCCGGAGGAGCTGGTGCCCGACCCCGACACGCCGGTCGTCCTGATCGTGCTCGACGAGCTTCCGACCGCCGAGCTCATGACCGCTGACGGCAGGCGAATCAACGACATCCGCTTCCCCAACATCGCCCGATTCGCGCGGGGGGCGACCTGGTACCGCGACAACGTCGCCGCCGGCGACTTCACCGCCTGGGCCGTGCCGGGCATCCTCACCGGCAACCTCGTCAACGAATTGACCCTGCCGACCACAGCGGCCCAGCCGGACAACTTCTTCACCTGGCTCGGACCGGGACGGACCGTCCACAACATGGAAACCGTGACCGAACTCTGCCCGGTCGAAATCTGCCCCGACGGCGATCAGGGCGGAGCGCCCGGAGTCGTCCGGGCCGATGCCTTCATCCTGGCCAAGTTCAGGCCCTTCGCCCCGAACGATGTCAAGCAGTGGATCGAAGGCATTCCGGCCGGCCCCGGCACCCTCTCCTTCGTTCATGTCGAGGTGCCGCATCAGCCGCTTCGCTTCATCCCCTCCGGCCAGGCTTACAAGCCGGGCCCGCTGATCATGCCTACCGACACCAACCTGAACGGCTGGACGGTCGGGGACGCCGCGGTCGCCTTCGTCCAGCATCGTCACCTGCTCCAGACCGGCTACGCCGACCGGATCGTCGGCCGGATCCTCGACCGGATCGAGGAGAACGGCGATTTCGACGACGCGATGATCGTGCTGACTGCGGACCACGGAATCTCGTACGACCCGGATGACCTGCGGCGCGACCTGAGCCCCACCAACATGGGTGGCACCGTCAACCCGCCGCTCCTGATCAAGTATCCGGGACAGAGCGAGGGCGTGATCTCGACCGCTTCCACCCAGTCGATCGACATCTACCCCACGATCGCCAGGCAACTCGGGGTCGCGATCCCGCCGACCGACGGCCAGCCGGTGGACGAAGCCGGGGCAGACCGGGTGATGACCGTGATGAAGAACCAGATGCGCCAGCAGGAAGTCACCGCGGAGGAGGTCCGAAGCGACCGCCGAGGGGCCCTGAAGGACCAGTTCCGGCGGCTCGGGCCTGGCGATCTCTGGCATCTGGGCCCGCGCAGCTCGCTGATCGGAACCCGGTCCGGGTCGAGACCGGGCCTGAAGGGAGCCAGCTACCGGCTCTACCTGTCCGATGAGCGACTTAGAAGGGCCGACGGTGACAACAACTTCGTGCCGTCACTGATCTCCGGCCAGGTTGCCGGCGTCGGGCCCGGCCGGCTGATGGCCCTGGCCTGGAACGGGACGATCGTCGCCACCACCCGCAGCTTCACCTACCAGGGCAAGGTCCGGTTCGGCTTCATGGTCAGGCCGGCGGTGATGCGCCGGGGGCACAACCGGATCAACGTCCTGGCGGCCGGGGCGGGCGGGTCTCTGCGCCGGGTTCCCGAGGACTGAACCCGCCCCTTCGGGGCCGCGTGCGGCTGGCCCGGCGACGCCGGACTTCGCGATCGGGTCCGGGTCTACATAACCCGGCAGTCGAGCGTCGGGCGCGCCTGTTAGGTTCGACGGGTGCGCTACCCGGTCGAGAGCTTTACTCCGGAGGAGCAGGCCTCGCTCGCTCCCTATTTCACCAACCTTGACCAGCCCGTGTTCGCGCTCACGAACCTGCCCGAAACGGTCAAGGGAGCCCTCTTCGCCCGCTATTCCCGTTACGGGGGGACCCTGCGAAGGCTCTATCTCGACGAGTTCGCAGCCGACGCCGCGGCCGCCGACCCGGAAGGGCGCCTCAGGCCCTTCGACGGGGAGGAAGGCCAGCGTGCGGCGAAGCTCTACGAGAGCGTCTTCGTTGGTTTCGGTGACGATTCGATCGCCCAGCTCGGTGGTGCCCACGTCGCCTGCGAATGGGTGTCGAACATCCTGACCAAGGTGCTGCAGCGCGGTCGGCTGGCTGCCTACCTCGAGCAGTCCACCCGCTACATCGCCTACGACCAGGAGATGCCCGGTGGCGGCTACCGCTACCTGAGCGGCGACGCTCTCGACGGCCAGTTCGAAGCGGCGATGAACGACATCTTCCTGATCTACTCGGATTCACTCACCCGGGTGGAAGCCTGGGCCGCCGAGCGCTGGCCGCGCGGTGACGATGAGCCCGAAGGCCCCTGGCGCCGTTCGATCAAGGCCAAGGCACTGGACCTGCTGCGGGGCCTTTTGCCGGCTTCGACTCTCAGTCATGTCGGGATCTACGCCTCGGGCCAGGCCTGGGAGCAGCTGCTGTTCCGGATGATGGCATCGCCGTTACCGGAGGCCCGTCGCTTCGGCGGGATGATTCTCGACGAGCTGAACAAGGTGATCCCCAGTTTCGTTTCCCGGGTAAGCCGTCCCGATCGCGGCGGCGAGTGGATTTCCTTTCTCGAGCAGCGCCGCCAGGCGACCGAAGACTGGGTCGAAAGGCTCGGCCTCACAGACCGCGACAGCGAAGACAGCGGACCGACGGTTGAGCTTGGCCATGTTCACGGCACCGAAGACGACCTGCTCGCGGCCTGCCTTTACGAGGAGTCCGACGCTCCCGAATCGCGGATTCGGGAACGGATCGCCCGGCTTGATTCCCGCCAGCGCGAAGAACTCATGGCGGCGATGATCGGCGAGCGCCGCAACCGTCGCCACCGCCCCGGTCGCGGGTTCGAGTCGGTCTCGTACCGCTTCGAGATCGTCTCCGACTACGGCGCCTTCCGGGATCTTCAGCGCCATCGCATGCTGACCTGCCAGTGGCAGACCCTGACTCCGGATCTCGGGGCCGGGGTACCGGCCGAAGTGGTGGAAGCCGGGGTCGGCGGTGCCTACGAAGAGGCGCTCGAGATCTCGCGAAACGAGTACGAGCGACTGCGCGACGCCGGCCATCCCGAGGCCGCCCCTTACGCGCTCTGCCTCGGCTACCGGATCCGTTACATCCTTGACTTGAACGCCAGGGAGGCGATGCAACTGATCGAGCTCCGATCAGGCAGGGAAGGCCACCCGACCTACCGGGCGGTCGCCCAGGCAATGCATGACGAAATCGCCGAAGTCCATCCCGCCATCGCCGGTGCGATGAAGCACCTCGACACCTCGATGGAGCCCCGCCTCGAGCGCATGCTCTCCGAGATCCGGACCCACCACAAGCAACTCGCCGCCGCCCAGACCTCCAAGGCCCCGCCCGGCTTCTCCGAACTCGGCTGATCCGGCCAGCGGCCAAACCGGCCGCGAGATCCGACTTTTTCGTCACGATGGCGAAGAACTCACGCCTCACCGTCCCCGGCCGGTGTGCCCGATTCCCTAACCTGTCCCGATGCTCTCCGCCCGGATTCCCCCGGCGCTTCCCTGCGCGCTCGCCTTCCTGCTGCTGGCGATGATGGTCGTATTCGCAGCCTGTTCTTCCGACCCCGATCAGTCCGAGGCGAAGCCGGCCCGCTGGCAGCCGAAACCGACGACCGCAGCCTGGCAGTTCCAGCTCCAGGGCAAGATCGACACCTCGATCGACGCGCCGGTATTCGAGGTCGACGGCTTCAACGTGCCGAAGTCGACCGTGACCAGGCTTCACTCGATGGGTCGCAAGGTGATCTGTTACATCGACGTCGGCAGCTGGGAGAATTACCGCCCCGACGCGAAACGGTTCCCCGGGTCGGTTATCGGCAGGAAGTACGAGGGATACCCGAACGAGCGCTGGCTCGACATCCGCCGCTATCGGAAGTTCGCGGGGCCGATCAAGTCAAGGATCCGGATGTGCGCCCGCAAGGGATTCGACGGGCTTGAGCCGGACAACATCAACGGCTGGGAGAACCCGACCGGATTCCCGCTGACCGCCCGGGACCAGCTTCGATTCAACCGGTGGATCGCGAAGGTCGCGCATAACAACGGCCTTGCCGTCGGCCTCAAAAACGACGGACGGCAGGCGCGCAAGCTGGTCGGCGCCTTCGATTTCGCCGTGGTCGAGCAATGCTTCCAGTACAGCGAGTGCGGCCAGTTTCTGCCTTTCATCCGTCGTGGCAAGGCCGTTTACTCGGTCGAATACGAACGGCCCAATTCCGCCTTTTGCGCTCGTGCAGAGACGCTTGGGTTTAGTTCGATTGGCAAGGAGTACGACCTCTTCGCACGGCCCTGGCGCCCCTGCGCCTAGCGGTCACGCCGCGGGATCGGGTGAGCATCGCCGGGACGGACGCACGCGCGGCATTCAGCCGCGCTGGTCCTGGAGTGTCCCGGACGACGCTCACCCGACCCCGCGGCTGCGCCTACCCGGCGGATTTTCGCGGGAGGGCTCAGTCGGTCAGGTCGAGGAGGCTGGAGATGTTGTGGTTGGGGGTGACTTGGGTTTCGGGGTTGTGGCTTTCGTTGCCGGCGACGAGGATTCCTTCGAGGCCGGCCTTCTGGGCGCCGCCGACATCGGTGTCGAGGCGGTCCCCGATCATCGCCACCCGGGCCCCTTCCGGCAGGCCGAGCCGCCGGACGCCGAGATCGAAGATCGGGCGTTCCGGCTTGCCCGCCACCACCGCGGTCCGGCCCGAGGCCGCTTCGACCGCGGCGACGATTGAACCCGTCCCGGGCCAGAGGCCATCCGGCATCGGCATGGTCGGGTCGCGGCCGATCGTCGCGAGGAAGGCGCCGGCCCGCGCCGCCATCGAAGCGGCCTTCAGTTCGTCGTAATCGAAGCGGGGATGGCCGGTCACCAGCACCGCCTCCGCCTCCTGCCAGCGTTCGGCAGGAAGCAGCTGGAAACCTGCGCCTTCGACCTGCTCCAGAAATCCGCTTGTACCGATCGCATAGACCTTGCCGGCCTCGCCAATCTCCTTCCGGGTCAGCTCCAGCAGGGTGTCGCCCGCAGTCACCACCCGATCTTCGTCGGCTTCGATTCCCTGCTCGCGCAGAATCCTCGCCTGCTCGGCCGGCGTCACCCGGGGGCTGTTCGTGACGAAGACGAACGGCTTGCCCGCGGCAGCCAGCGCGGCAATGGCCTTCGCCGCTCCTTCGATCGGCTCGTGACCGAGCCAGACGACCCCGTCGAGGTCGATCAGGAAGCCGTCGTATGAGTCGGCCAGGGCCACGAGCCAACAATAGAGTTGCGGCATGAGTCCGGTCGGCGGCGATCTCACAAAACCTGCCTCGGCTTCGTCTCAGGGGCAGTGACCGGAAATCGCACCCACACCGAGGGGCCGCCCCCATTCGAGACGGCCCTTGAGGATCACGGGCCGAGGCTGCATGCCTGGCTGCTCGCGCGAGTCGGACCCTCCCGGGCCGACGATGTCTTTCAGGAGACGATGCTCGCGGCGCTGGCCGCCTGGGACAGGGTCCCGGTTCAGTCGGTGCGCGCGTGGCTCTTCACGATCGCCCGGAACAAGGCGATTGACGAGCAGCGCCGGGATGCGAACAGGCCCCGGCCGGAAGGCGAGGTTGACAGTTGGCCTTCGGCCGAGGTTGCCGAGCGCCTGGAGGATCCGGTCTGGGATCAAGTGCGGGAGCTGCCGGAGAAACAGCGGATCGCGGTGACCCTTCGCTTTCGCGGTGATCTGAACCACCGTGAAATCGGGACCGTGATGGAGATCTCCGAAGCGGCCGCCCGCCGCAACGTGTTCGAAGGCGTCAAGCGCCTGCGGGAAAGGATCGAAGATGAGTGAGATCGAAGCGAGACTGGCCGCCGGCGAAGTGGCCGGGACCGGAAGCAACTGGGAGGAGATCCGGACCAGCCTGCTTCGGCAGGCAGACCGGGAGGGTGCCATTGACCTCGCCTACGAGCGGCATGACACACCGTTCGGGACGATGGTGATCGTCGCGGGGGAAGGGGGCATCCTCCGGATCGCCCTCGCCGCGGAACCGGAAACCGAAGTTCTCACGGACCTCGCCCGGCGGGTTTCGCCCAGGATCGGACGCACCGGTCGCGATGCCCTGACCGACGCCCGCCGGCAACTCGACGACTATTTCGGAGGAGAGCTCAGAACCTTCGACCTGCCGCTCGACTGGCGGTTGACCCGGGGCTTCCGGCGCGAGGTGCTCCACGAAACGGCAGCGATTCCCTACGGTGCCACGGCAAGCTATGCCCAGATGGCCAGGCAGGCTGGAAGCCCGCGGGCGGTCAGGGCGGCAGGCTCGGCCCTCGCCACAAACCCCCTGCCGATCGTCGTTCCCTGCCATCGCGTGCTGCGCTCGGACGGGGCGGTCGGTTCCTATCTCGGTGGCAGCCCGATGAAAGAGTCGCTGCTGAAGATGGAGCGCGAACGGACCGCCGCTTGAGCTGGTCGCTTCGAGTCGACGCCAACGGGCCACTGGATACCGCCGCCATCTTCTCGACCCTCGCGAGTCACGAGATCGCCGGCCTGACCGAGACCAGACCGGACCGGCTCACCCACCGCCGGGTCCTGGAATTCGAGGGCAGGCCCGTGATCCTGACCGTCTGGTTCGATGGTTCGGGAGTCACGATCGAAGGGGAAACCGGCGACGGGCCGTGGCCCGGGGTCGAGCCGCTGGTCAGGCACTGGTTTGATCTCGACACCGATATCGAAGCCGTCGATCGGCATCTCGGCGTTCATCCGCAATTCAAGAACCAGGTCCGGGCTCGTCCGGGGATCCGGGTGACCCGGTATCCGGAGCTTGCCGAATCGGCGATCCTGACCGTGCTCGGCCAGCAGATTTCGCTGGCCGCAGCGCGGACCTTCGCCGGCCGGCTGGTCGCCGCCTACGGGGAGGAAGTCGACGGGCTGTTCGCCTTTCCCGATCCCGCCCGAATCGCGGAAGAGCCGGTCGAGCGGCTGAGGTCAACGATCGGACTCACGGGAGCCAGGGCGAGAACGATCAGCGGGGTCGCGACCCTGTTCGCCGACCGTCGGCCCGCCGCCGGATCCGGCAGCGACAGCGGACTGCTCGAGGGGTTGAACGAAATCCCCGGAATCGGGCCGTGGACGATCTCCTGTGTCGCCCTGCGCGGGCTCGACTCGGCCGACGAGCTGCCGGCGTCCGACGCAGTCCTCCGTCGCGCGCTCGGGAAGGCGTCCCTGGCGGAAACCCTGGAAATGGCGGAAGCCTGGCGACCGTTTCGCAGTTACGCGACGGTCCGGCTCTGGGCTGAATCAGTTCCGCTTGCCGGTTAGGCCGCGGACCCTCAGGAAGCGGTGCGGATCGCTTCGAGCAGCTCGGTCTTGTTCATCTTCGAGCGGCCCTCGATGCCCAGTTCCGTTGCGACCTCGTAAAGCTCGGCCTTGGTCGAGCTGGCGCTGACCGACGGGGTAAAGAGGGCGTCGGGGGAGCTGCTCGGGGCCGGGGTGGACGGAGCCGCATCGTTTTTGACCGCCGGGGGCCGGGCGGGCACCGGAGCTCGACCGGCATCGGTGGCAAGAGTGTTGTCCCGCTGGACCTGACGCCAGGCGGCGACAACGACCGCGGTCACGCCGGCAATGCCGATCGCGACGGACTTCTTCATGACTTCGACCATTTGAGACTGGAAGGGAAGCAATTGATCACAGGCAGGACTCTACCGACGAAGCGGTTTGGACTTCTGGACGATTGTCTAGTCTCGAATCGTGAAGATTTCCCGATCGAGCCTGATCGCTGCGGCCGTCCTGGTGACGATGGCCGTTGCGGCGCCTGCGGGTGCCCCCGCCGATCCGGCGCCCCGGGCGGGGGAAGGGTTCCAGGGCAGGATCTTCAGGATCGACCGGGATCTGAGAGAACGCATGGTCGGTTCCTCCTGGCATCGGGGATGCCCGGTCCGGCTTGCCGACCTGCGGCTGCTCAGGCTGAGCTACCGGGATTTCGACGGCGACGTCCGGCGTGGATACCTGGTCGTCCACGAGACGGCCGCGCCCCGCATGGTCAAGGCTTTTGGCCGTCTCTTCAACGCCGGCTACCGGATCCGTCGCATGCGCCTGGTCGATGCCTACGGCGCCGATGACCACCGCTCGATGAACGCCGACAACACCTCGGCTTTCAACTGCCGCGAGGTCGCCGGCCAGCCCGGGGTCTGGTCCCGGCATGCCTACGGCCGGGCGATCGACATCAATCCGGTCGAGAACCCGTATGTGTCAGGGAGCCACGTTTCTCCGGCCAGGGGCCGGCCTTTCGCTGACCGCTACCCCCGCCGCAAGGGAATGATCAGTGCCGGCGGCAGGGTCGTCCGGATCTTCGCCGCGATCGGCTGGGGATGGGGCGGCGACTGGGCCGGCGCCAAGGATTACCAGCACTTCTCCGCCTCCGGCGACTAGGGCTAAAATCCCTTTACACCGTCGCACTGAGTTCGTAAGCACCGCTTCGATAAAGGAGTGCGACCCGACTGAAAGCGGGTGCGATGGCAATGGCGGAGATCACAACCGAAGTGCCTCACGGGACCGCCCGGAGGTTCGATTTGCGGACCGGGGATCTGATCCGGATCGAGACCCTGGACGGCGCGCAGGGAGGCGACTTCAGCTTCCCCGGTTTCGATCAGGCCCTGACCCGGAACAAGCTCGGCTGGAAGCGGTTTGGCCGGCCCTGGCTGGTCTACGACGCCCAGGCCGGTGATTCGCTCTTCGACGTCGACGGCGAGGCGACCTTCGAACTGATCGCCCTCGAAGGGGAGGGAGTCGCCGACATCATGTATCCGGGTTGCTGGGACGAGGTCTACGAGGACCGGCGACCGGGTTGCCAGGACCTGATCTCGGCGGCGCTCACGATTCCCCGGCGGGACCTGGCCGGCATGCTCTCCTTCTTCATCGGCTACTCGGCCGACAACTCCGCTTATCGGGGTCTGGCCGGCATCGACCTGAAGCCCGGCGACCACCTGACCTTCCGGGCGCTGCGCGACGTCAGCTGCGCGGTTTCGGCCTGCCCCGACCGGGACATCCCCGGCTGGAGGGTCGGCGCCCTGTTCGTATCGGTCACCGAGGCCGGCAAGTGAACGGGGCGGGCAGCTTCCGCCTGGCGGTCGCCCAGCCGGCGATCGACCGCGAAGCTCCCGAATCCTCCCGGGTGGCAGAGGCTGGGGCGATGATCCGGGAAGCCGGTCGTGGCGAGGCTGACCTGATCCTCTTCCCGGAGAGCTTCCCCGGACCGATCACCGCCGGCCTCGAGTACGACGCGGCCCCCGATCTCGGGGCTGCCTGCCGTGACTCCGGCGTCGCGGCCTGCTGGGGCCGGGTCGAGCCGATCGGCGAGGGCCGTTTTGTCACCGTGGTGCGGCTCACCGACCGGACCGGAGGCGAGGCCGGCCGCTACGTTCGCAGCCATCCCGCAACCGGTGACGTCCATCCGGTCCTTTCCGGGGTGCCGATGGCGCCGGGCCCGGAGCCGGGCATCTTCGAGCTGGACGGACTCAGGCTCGGGATCGTGGTCTGTTCAGAACTCTGGAATCCGGAGCTCTGCCGCGTCCTGGCCCTGCGCGGGGCGGAGGTACTGCTCGCCCCGGCCGGCGGCGGCTTCCATTCCGTGGCCGAGAACTGGCAGCTGATGGCGAGGGCCCGGGCGATCGAGAACGAGATGTTCGTCGCCCTCACCCAGCAGCTCTTTGACGGCGAGTCCGGTTCGGCCCTGATCGCCGGGCCGGAGGGTGTGCTGAGCGCCGGAACGGGACCGGGCCTCGTGATTGCGGACCTCGATCTCGAGCGGGCCCGCTGGCTGCGAAGCCAGGACGACTCGATGCAGGAACCGAAGCCGTTCAGCTCCCTGCCGGGGCTGCTGAGAGCCCGACGCCCCGAGCTCTATGGTGAGCTCGGGGCGCCACAGGAGGGGCTCTACGACTTCGAGGCCGCCAGCAGCTGAGGCTCGGGGCGAAGCGACGGGCGGGGCTCGCCCGTCCTGGCCGCGTCGCGATCGGTCTTCGCCGCGTCATCACCGACCGCGTCCTTGCCGGGGATCAGCAGGGCCAGCACGGCACCGACCGCCAGCACGGCCACGGCGACCGGCATTGCCGCCACGACCCCGTCGGTGAAGGCCTGGGGGCTGGTGAAGCCGCCGTTGGCCGCGAAGATCGACGAGAGCACGGCAACTCCCATGACCCCGCCGATTTCGCGAATCGCGTTGGTCGCTCCCGAGGCCTTGCCGGTTTCCTCTTCCCGGACCGAGGCGACCACCGTCGCGGCGGCGGTGGGGAAGACCAGCGCCATGCCGGTGCCGGCCATCATGAAGGGGGTCACGAAATCACCGAAGGCGGTGACCGGGCTGGAGATGGCCGTGATCCAGGCGAGACCGCCGGCCTGAAGCACGAGGCCGGTGAAGATCAGCGGCCGGGTGCCGATCCGGTCGCTGAGGAAGCCGGCCAGCGGCGCCACGAACATCGGCATCAGGGTCCAGGGGAGGGTCCTGATCCCGGCGTCGAGGGGCCCGAGGCCCTGCGCGACCTGGAAGAACTGGCTGAGCAGGAAGATCGCCCCGAAGGTTCCGAAGAACATCGCGAACGAAAGTCCGTTGGTGGCGCTGAACCCGCGCGAACGGAAGAACCGCATCGGCAGCATCGGCTCCCGGGCCCTCAGCTCCCAGACGATGAAGGCACCGATCAGGAGGGCCCCGGTGACCAGCGAGGCGAGCACCGTGGTGCTGGTCCAGCCGAGCGACTCGCCGCGGATGATCCCGAAGGTCAGGCCGAAGAGCCCGGTGCCGACCAGACCCAGCCCGGGCAGGTCGAGGGCCTTGTCGGGGCCGGTCGACTCGGGCAGCCGACGCAGGGCCAGGGGGATCAGGGCGAGGCCGACCGGCACGTTCAGCCAGAAGATCCAGTGCCAGGAGATGCCTTCGACGACGGCACCGCCGAAGAGCGGTCCGAGCGCGACGCCCAGTCCGCTGATGCCGCCCCAGATCCCGAGTGCCGCCCCCCGCTTTTCGGCCGGGAAGGCTCCCGAGACCAGGGTCAGGGTGAGCGGCACGACGATCGCCGCCCCGGCACCCTGCAGTGCCCGTGCCGCGACCAGGGCATCGAGCGTGGGGGCCAGCGCCGAGGCAGCACTGGCCGCGGTGAAGAGTCCCACCCCGATCGCGAACATGCGCCGGCGGCCGAAGCGGTCACCGAGCGCGGCACCGGTGATCAGCAGGACTGCGAAGGCCAGGGTGTAGGCGTTCACGGTCCATTCGAGCGATTCGATCGTGCCACCGAGGTCAGCCCGGATCGAGGGCAACGCGACCCCGACGACCAGGTTGTCGAGGGAGGTCATGAAGAGCGCCAGCCCGGTGATGATGAGCGTCCAGATGGCGCTCCTGTTTCCGGAGCTCTCGCCCGGTCTGCTTGTGATGCTGGCCGTCATGACGGCCTCCTTCCCGGAGCCGAAGCCCCGTTTGATTCGTTTGGTCGGTCGGGCCCCTGCGAGCCCGTTTCGGTTACTTCCTGTGTGGTGTGTGACTGGTTACTCACTTTGATTTCCTGATAATGTGTGATTGCTCACTCACTAATCGGGTCTGAAAAAGCGGCCTCCTGGCCGCGTCGGTTCAGTCCTCCCGCTCGTGCGGTCGGCTGCCGGTCAGCTCTCGCGCGGGAAGCAGTCCCCTTCGAAGTCGGTCAGGGCCACGGCCCAGGGTTCGTCCACCTCTTCGGCATTGATCGCGGTCATCACGTTGATCAGCATGCCGTGGGCGAACCAGTTCTTCATCTCTTCGCCGTTGCCGCCGGTGCGCTCGGAGCCGAGCGCGTAGAGGTTGGCGAAACACTTGCGCATCGCCTCCCGCACGGCCGGGATGGCGGGCGAAACGGCCTGGGCGTGAAGCTGCATCAGGAGCAACTCGCGGTCGCTGCTGACCAGGTCACCGTAGGCGAGGCCCATGGCATCGCCGGGTTCGATTCCGTTCTTCTCGGCCTCCGAAGCCACGGCGGCGAGAGTCTCGACCATGCGCCCGGTCGACCGTTCGACCGCGGCCACGAAGAGTTCCTCCTTGGTCGGGAAGAGCCGGAAAAGGTAGGCCTGCGAAATGCCGGCCTTCTTCGCGATCTCGGTGGTCGGGGCGGCGTGGTAACCCTTCTCGGCAAAGACCGGAATCGCCGCCGTAATCAGTTCCTCACGGCGCTCTTCAGCGGTCGAAAGCGAGCGGGATCCCGTCGAGCGGGTCCTGGCCGTCCCGGTCCCCGGGGACGCTGCGATCTTGTCCGAAGTCGTTGCCATCAGGTGTGAGTATGCACTCACTCACACCATTTGTCAAGTCGACGGCCTGAATTCACTGCGAAAGCCACCTGACATCCGACCTCAGAAAGGAAAGATGCCGCCGCCTTTCTGGCGGCCGTTGCTGGCGTACCAGGGATTGATCTTCCCGTCGGGTCCCTTGCGGCGCCTGAGAATCAGAAAGAGGATCAGGTAGACGCCGGCGACGGTGCCGAACACCTTGACCACGAGCGGCCCGATTACCAGTCCGACGATCACCGCCCCCGCAATCAAGCCGATCAACATCAGGTGCCACTTCCTGCGGACCAGATCTCCCATATCGCGATCTTAATCCCGGATCCCGGCAACCGGGGCCAAGTGGCCGAGGTGGGTATGAAATTCGTTCATATAGACACTTTTCATACCCACCTCAAAATGGGATCCGGGCGACTGACCTGGCGAGGACGGAAAGCCACGCGTATTGCATATGAATCCGGGTCTGCCCAGGAAAAAGGCCCCGGATCTCTCCGGGGCCCTTTCGAAACGAGTTGAACTCAACCTGGGTGGTTCATCCACATCCGGTGTTGTTGCCGCAGGACGAGCAGGTGTAGCAGGCGCCGGTTCGCTGCATCATGCCTCCGCACTGGTCACAGGCCGGGCCCAGCTCTGCTGCCCCGGGAGTGAAGTGGAGCCTGGCCGGGACCACCGGGACGTCATCGGTGAGCGCCGTGCCGGCCGGGACCGCGGAGCCGCCGGTATCGGCGACCGGGGCCGCCGACTCGGTTGATGCGGACGGGGCCGAGCCACCGTTGCCGTTGCCGCCGTTGCCATTCCCGTTGCCACCGTTGCCGGCCGGGCTGCCGTTGCCGGAGCCGTTGGCCAGGTTGATGCCGGCGTTCTCGGCTTCCTTGCGGTTGCGGACCTCCTGGGTCATGATCCCCTGCTCCTCGAGGAAGTCGGGATCGTCGATGAACTGGGAGGCGAGCCAGCGCATGATGTAGTCCGGCATCGACTTGGCGAAGGGGATGTCCGGGTTGCCGGTGATCCCTTCCGGGTCGAACCGCATGTAGCTGAACTTGCTCACGAATACCTCGAGCGGCACCCCGTACTGGAGGCCGAGCGAGATCGCGGTCGCGAAGGCATTCATCATGCCCCGCATGGTCGAGCCTTCCTTGCCGATGTCGGTCAGGAAGATCTCGCCGACCGAGCCGTCGGTGTACTTGCCGGCCGTGATGTAACCCTCGTGGCCGCCGACCGAGAACTTGTGGGTGACCGAGTCGCGGGTCTTTGGCATCCGGTGACGGACCGGCTCGTTCGGGGCCGCCTCGGCTTCCGCTTCCTTCTCCTTGTCCTTCTGGGCGTCGGTGCGGAGCGCCTGGGCGGTCTTGGAACCGTCACGGTAGATCGCGAGGGCTTTGAGGCCGCCTTCCCAGCCGCGAGTGTAGGCGTCGGCGATGTCCTCGACGGTCGCCGAGTTCGGCATGTTGACCGTCTTCGAGATCGCGCCGGAGAGGAACGGCTGGGTCGCCGCCATCATGTCGATGTGGCCGGTGTGGCTGATCGCCCGCTCGCCGACCGCGACGTCGAAGACCGGCAGATGCTCTTCCTTCAGGGCCGGGGCGCCGATGATCGTGCCGTGCTCGTTGATGTAGGCCTCGATCTGCGAGATCTCGGATTCCGAGTACTCGAGCGTGCGAAGGGCCAGCGGCACGGACTTGTTGACGATGGTCATGTTGCCGCCGCCGACCAGTTCCTTGAACTTGACCAGCGAGAAGTCCGGCTCGATGCCGGTCGTGTCGCAGTCCATCAGGAAGCTGATCGTGCCGGTCGGGGCCAGCACCGTCGCCTGGGCGTTGCGGTAGCCGTGCTCATCGCCGGTCGCGACCGCGACGTCCCACTCCTCGCGGGCCGCGTTCAGCAGCTCCTCGTGGACGCCTTCGCCGCTGATCTCGTAGGCCGCATCGCGGTGCATGCGCATCACGTTGTTGTGCGGCTCGCGGTTCAGCTCGTAGGCGTCGTAGGGGCCCATCGCCGCGGCAACCTCGGCCGAACGGCGGTAGGCGCGACCGGTCATCAGCGAGGTGATCGCGGCGGCGACGTTGCGACCCTCATCCGAGTCGTAGGGCATGCCGTCCGACATCAGCAGGGCGCCGAGGTTGGCGTAACCGAGGCCGAGCTGGCGGAAGGCCCGGGCGTTCTTGCCGATTTCCTCGGTCGGGTAGCTCGAGGGGCTGACGATGATCTCCTGGGCGAGGAAGACGGTGTCGACCACGGCGCAGAAGCCGTCGACGTCAAAGCTGCCGTCCTCGCGACGGAACTTCATCAGGTTGATCGAAGCGAGATTGCAGGCCGAGTCATCGACATGCATGTACTCCGAGCAGGGGTTCGAGGCGTTGATCCGGCCCGAGTTCGGGCAGGTGTGCCACTTGTTGATGATCGTGTCGTACTGGACGCCCGGATCGGCGCACTGCCAGGCGGCGTCGGCGATCTGGTTCATCAGGTCGCGGGCCGACATGGTCTTGGTGACCGAGCCGTCGGTGCGGGCGAGCAGGTTCCACTCGGCGTCGTCGGCGACCGCCTGCATGAACTCGTCGGAGACCCGGACCGAGTTGTTGGCGTTCTGGTACTGGATCGAGGTGAAACCGTCACCGTCGATCGACATGTCGAAGCCGGCGTCACGCAGCGCGCCCGCCTTCTTTTCCTCGTCCGCCTTGCAGTTGATGAAGTGCTCGACGTCCGGATGATCGACGTCGAGGACGACCATCTTCGCGGCCCGCCGGGTCTTGCCGCCGGACTTGATCGTGCCCGCCCAGGAGTCGGCGCCGCGCATGAAGGAGACCGGGCCGGAAGCGGTGCCGCCCTTCTTCAGCGGCTCCATCGAACCGCGGATGTTGGAGAGGTTGATGCCGGAGCCTGAACCGCCGCGGAAGATGTTGCCTTCCTTGGTGTTCCAGTCGAGGATCGAATCCATCGTGTCCTCGACCGAGAGGATGAAGCAGGCCGAGCACTGCGGGGTCTCCTCGAAACCGACGTTGAACCAGACCGGCGAGTTGAAAGCGACTTCCTGATGGAGCAGGGTCGCGGTCAGTTCCGCCTCGAAGATGTCGGCGTCGGCGTCGGAGGCGAAGTAGCCGCCCTCGCGACCCCAGTTAGCGATCGTGCCGGCCACGCGGCCGATCATCTGCTTGACCGAGTTCTCCCTTTCCGGCGAGCCGAGCTGGCCCCGGAAGTACTTCTGGGAGACGATGTTGGTCGCGTTCTGCGACCAGGTCCTGGGGAACTCGACCCCGCGCTGCTCGAATGCGGGCTTGGCGGGATCACCGATGATCGCGTCGCGGATTTCCCATTCGACTTCATCGAAGGGGTGGACGCCCTCGCGGGTGAGGCGCCTTTCAACGACAACTCCGTCGGGGTTGACGCGGGTCGACTCGGATACTGACTGGGACATACTTATGCTCTCTCCTCGCTGCTTGGAACGACTGGTCTGCTTGCTTCTCTTGCTGGTACTGCCCGAATCTCTTGTGACTGGATGACGCGGTGACTCGTGGTGCTGTGGTGTTGCTTTCCTGCAGGTACTGCTGTGGCTCTTGAAGTTCAGTTCTTGCTGAGCTGCGGGCTCAGCCGGTCGAGTTCCGCCTGGACGTCCTCGACCCCGAGCTGGCGGTAGACCGCGGCGAACTGCAGGTATGCGACCTGGTCGATTCGCCGGAGCCCCGCCAGGCACATGTCGCCGATGCGGGCTGCTTCAATCTGACCACCGTCCCGGACGGCTTTTTTCTCGATCCGGTTGACCAGGTCATCGATCGCCTCTGGCCGGACCGGACGTTTGTGCGAGGCGCGCTCCAGCCCCCCGCGCAACTTGGCGCGGTCAAAGGGCTGGCGCCCGCCATCCCGCTTGATGACGAACAGGGACTGTGTCTCGTACCGCTCGTATGTAGTGAAGCGGTGCTTGCAGCTGGAGCACTCGCGCCGACGGCGCACAGCGCCCCCCTCCTCGGAGCTTCGGCTTTCGAGGACACGACTTCCCTGATGTCCGCAATGCGGGCAACGCACATGGCAAATTATACTAGGACTAGGGTCGGATACCTTTTTCGCACGCTATATGTGGTGTTTCGCAGGAAAACTGTTTCCGGGTTTTGCGGGAACGGCACACCACGCTTTGCCCATGCCGGCTCGGTTTCCGGGTCACTTGCCCCGGGCCGGTACGATTCATCCAGTGAGTCAGGAACCCCGAAATGCACGCGAAAGGGCGACTCAGGCCAGGGAGTCCGCGGTGACCCGTGCGACCGCCGCCCGGGATGGTGCCGTCGAGCGGGCCGGGAATGCCCGCGACGCCGCCGTCGAGCGGGCCGGCGTGGTCCGTGACGCCACGGTCGAGATGGCCGGAAACGCGCGCGTCGCGGCGGTCGAAAAGGCGGCCGCGGTCAAGGATTCGGCGACCGAATCGATCAAGGCGATCAAGCCCAAGTTCCGCGGCGTCTCCCACGAATGGGCTTTTTTCCTCTCGCTCGGGCTCGGGATCTCGCTGTTGATGCTGGCCGACACCCCGAAGAAGTCCCTGGCGGTCGGGATCTACGCGGTTTCGCTCTGTGCGCTCTTCGGGACCAGCGCCCTCTATCACCGGATCAACTGGAAGACGGTCAAATCGAGGATGCTGATGCGCCGGCTCGACCACTCGATGATCTTCCTGCTGATCGCCGGCACCGTGACCCCCTTCGCGCTGCTCAACATGACCGGCACCTGGTCGACCGCGATCCTGGTCGCGGTCTGGTCGGCGGCGATCGTCGGCATCATCGTCGAGCTGCTCTGGATCCACTCGCCGAAGTGGGTCAGCGCCGCGATGTACGTCGCGGTGGGCTGGATCGGTGCGGTTGCCTTTCCCCAGATCGTCGGCACCGCCGGGGTCTGGGCGGGCCTGCTGATCGCCACCGGCGGCATCCTCTACACGGTCGGAGCGGTGGTCTATGCGACCGGCCGGCCGAATCCCAGCCCGACCTACTTCGGCTACCACGAGGTCTTTCACCTCTTCGTGATCGGCGCCGCCGCCCTGCATTTCGCGGCCGTCGCGATGTTCGCCCTCTGATGAACCGACGGGACGCGACTTGACTCTCGAAGGCGCTCCCGAATGGTCCAGCATCGCGGTCGGCGATCACTGGATCCGCACCTACCAGGCCGGGCCTCACCAGGCCTCCGAGGCGGTCGTCTTCATCCACGGCAATCCGGGTTCGGCCGCGGACTTCACCGGACTGATCGACGCCGTCGCGCCGCCCCGCCGGGCGATTGCCTTCGACCTGCCGGACTTCGGCCAATCGATCGCGGCGCCGGGATTCGGTCACACCAAGGACGAGTACTCGCATTTCGTCGGCGACGCGTTCAAGGCGCTCGGGATCCGGCGGGCCCATCTCGTGCTCCACGATCTCGGTGGGCCGATCGGGCTCGACTGGGCGTCGACCCACACCGGGCAGATCGCCAGCGTCATCCTGATCAACACCGGGGTCCTGGCCGGGTACAAGTGGCATCGAACCGCCCGGGTCTGGCAGACCCCGGTCGCCGGCGAGCTGCTTCAGGCCGCCGCCTTCCGCTCGATGTTTCGGCGGATCATCACGCGGGCCGAGCCGCATGGCCTGCCGCGCGATTTCGTCGACGGGATGTACGACAACTACGACCGTCGCACCCGCCGGGCCGTGCTCGACATCTACCGTGACCTGAAGAAGGTCGGCAAGACCTCGAAGCAGCTGATTCCCCTCCTGGCCGCCGCCGACCTGCCCTGCCTGGTCGTCTGGGGCGCGGGGGATCCCTACCTGCCGGCCTCCTTCGCCGATCGCCAGCGGAGCGCCTTCCCCCGGGCCCAGGTCCACATCCTGCCGGCCTCCGGCCACTGGCCCTTCATCGACGACCCTCCGGCCGTCACCGAGCTCCTGACCGCCTTTCTGGCCACCGTCGAATAGCCCCGCCAGGCGTCGGGGTCTTCGGCCGGCGAACCCGGGTAACGGTCTCAACCGGGTCCGCAGCTTTTCGCTCCCGGACGGGTTAGTTGACGTACATCACTTTTCGGGCAAGAATGTTCCGAGGAGGAATCGCTTTGAGGAGAGTGTCTTGAACCACCGCCGCATCACCGCAACCGTCTGTTGTCTCATGGTCGCCCTGGCTGGTGCCTTCGCCCTGGCCGGTCCGGCAAGCGCCGCCTACGACCCGAACGACCCCGCACAGAAGGCCGAGTACGACGCTGCCTTCGATCTCGGGCTCCAGGCCTACGAATTCGGCCTGCCCCTGCTCGACATGAAGCGGACCTACCTTTCCAGCACCTCGGTCAACTGGCCGAGCGGTCGCGGCGGCGGCCCGGTCAACATGTTCAGCCACTTCCGCAAGCTGGCCGACGCCAAGGACCGCACGGTAGTCCTGCCCAATTCGGACACTCTCTACTCGATGGCCTGGCTCGACCTCAGCCGCGGGCCGGTCGTGATCCACTCCCGCAAGAACACCAGGCGGTTCCACGTCTTCGAGCTGCTTGATCCCTGGACCG
>JAIBCJ010000130.1 GCA_019694145.1 Solirubrobacterales bacterium
CAGGTCAATCACCCGGAGACCCTGAAGGCTGCGCCGGCCCAGTGCCGCGGCTGCGCCTGGACCTACTCGGACGCGCAGACCGACTGGAGCAAGGTCACCGCCCTGGAAATCCAGAACGGCCCGGCCGGGATTCCGGCCGGTTCGCCGACCGCAATGAACCCATTCTCGGTCGACGCGATTAAGACCTACGAGCGGCTGCTCGCGGATGGGTTTCACATCGCCGCGGTCGGCTCCAGTGACGACCACCAGGGTGGCGAAGCGACGGGAGCCTTCGATTCCCCGGTCGGCCGGGGAGCCACCGTGGTCCACGCCGATCAGCTCTCGACCCAGGGCGTGATCGACGCGGTCAAGGCCGGGCACACCTACGTGAAGCCCTTCGGCGCCGATGCCCCCGATGTCGAGCTCTCCGCCTCGACCCCGCAGGGTGGCAAGGCGATTCCCGGTGATTCGGTTACCGGATCGAGCCTCGCAATCAAGATCGCCGTCGAGGGCGCGGCCAGCGCGGTTCGCCCAGGTCCCTACACGCTGAAGCTGCTGCAGGACGGCATCGAGGTTGATTCCGTCACGGTCACCGGTGACAGTTACAGCCACACCTTCAACGTCTCCGAGTCGGGCCGCTACGGGTTCGAGCTGACCCGGCCCCTCGGCGATCAGACGATGATCGAGGCCTACTCGACCCCGGTCTGGTTCACCTTCAAGAAGCCGTCGAATACCTTCAGCTTCGGCGCCTACAAGGCGAACCGGGCCAAGGGGACCGCGACCCTCAAGGTCAAGGTTGTGAGCCCCGGCAGCGTCAAGCTGACCGGCCCCGGGTTGAACAACGCGTCGGCCAAGGTGACCAAGGCAAACCAGACGGTGACCCTGAACCTGAAGCCCAAAGCTTCGCTGAAGAAGCAGCTGAAGAAGAAGGGCTCGGCCAAGGTGAAGGTCAAGGTGACCAATACCCCGACCGGCGGATCGGCCGCCTCGAAATCGAAGACGGTCAAGCTGCTCGGCAAGAAGGCGAAAAAGAAGAAGCGGCACTAGCCGGGGCCGGCCCAGGGGCAGCCAGCGCAACCCCGGGATCGACCGGTGAGCGGATCGGCCGATCCGAAGGATCAGCACAAGGACGCGACGGGGTCGGCGATCGCCGGCCTGCCGGTCGTGTTCGGGATCTGGCTGGTCTCGGTTTCCTTCGTCTTCTTCCCGCTTTCGCTGCTTCTGACCGACTGGCTTGGCGACCCGGCCGGGGCGACGCCGGGCGAAATGCTGGGCGACCCGTTGTTCCTGTCGATATTCCTGGCCGTGACCGGGCTGTGGACGCTGTTCGCGCCGCTGGCCCTGACCGGCTGGGCGGATCGCACCGTCTGGATGAAGCGACTCGGCTGCCGGGAACTGACCCCGGAAGAGCGATCCCGGCTCGACCCGCTCTGGCGGGAAGTCTTCCTCTACGCCGGCATCCATCCGGAGGCCTACCGGCTGAAGATGAGCGACAAGCCGGTACAGAATGCGTTCGCGGTCGGCGACGGCATGATCACCCTGGACCAGGGGATCCTCAGCATGGATGACGCGGACCTCCGCGCGATCATCGGCCACGAACTTGGCCACCACGTCCGGCGCCACACCCAGATCAACATGCTCGCTCTCTGGTTCGGTGCTCCGGCCCGGATCCTCTACGGCATCCTGCTTTTCCTCGTCGCCGGATTGATCCGGCTCGCCGGGGCCCTTTCCGGCTGCAGCTGGGCGATCATCGTGCTGCTGGTCGCCTTCGCGCTTGCGGTTCCGGCGATCGTCCTGTTCCTGCTGCTCGGCATCGCCCAGCTCCTGACCCGGCTGCTGGACCGCAAGTCCGAGTTCGAAGCCGACCTCTACTCGGCCGGGATCGGCTATCGCCAGGAGATGATCGGAGCCCTGACCGAACTGCGTGAAATCTACGGTGACCCGGAACCCAACAAACCGTGGTCACCGGCCCGCCTGGGCTCCACCCACCCGCCCTTCACCGATCGAATCGCCGCCCTGGGCTGAGCCGGGGTCAGCCGTCGTCGGGTTCGGGAGTCGGGACCGGCGGCGCGGGGGCGGCGGTCATCCCGGCGAGCTCTGACTGGACCTCGGCTGCGTCGGACTGGGCGACCGACGCGCGTTGCTGGCGAAACTGGATAGTCACGGCGGATTCGGCGGCCATCCCGCCGGCGATGATCCCGTGGCTGTGGCCGGAACGGCGGCCTGCGTCGAAGCCGCGCCGGGCCATCTGGCGGCTCACCTCCTTTTCCGCTTTCTTCCGGGCCTGAACGAAGGCCTCGGCCCGGGTCAGGTCAGGCCCGGGATCACGGGAAACGGTGGTCTTGCCGATCCCGAAACCGATCCCCGCCGCGGCGAGCAACAGGGCAACACCGGCCAGGGCGGGAATCATCCAGGGCCTTCCCCCCGGTTCGCTTTCTTCCGGTTCAGGGGAATCCATTGGCCTTGCCCGGCTTCTGATCTTCCTGCTTTTGCTTCTCTGCTTCCTTGGCTGCTTCCTCGGCTGCCTTGACCGCGGCCTTGTAGGAAGCGAGTTCGTCACTGGTCGGGCACCAGGAAGGCGCGTCCGGGACTATCCCGCAGTTCGGCTGGCGGGCCGCAATCTCCGACTGGGCCGCCGACGCGGCCGCCTCGGCGGCCTTCTCCGAATCGACCGCCTGCTCGATCTCGACGTTGCCGGCGCCGATCGTGGCTCCTTCCCGGGAGCCGGTCTTCGCACCGGCCGTCCTTCCCCGGTGGACGCCCTCCTTGAACCCCCGACCGGCGGTGGCCGACCGTGCGTCGGGGAAGACCAGCGCGAATCCTTCCCGAAAACCGTCCTTGCGGGCGGCGCTGGCGTCACTCTCGCCGTTTGCCGCCCCTGCCCCGATAGCCCAGCCGGCCAGCCCGGCCATCAGGACGGCCAGCACGCCTGAGATCAGCCAGGGGGAGATCCGGTCGTAGTTCATGGTTCGGGGACTTCGACGTCTTCCGGCTTCGGCGGGTCCATCCCGGCGTCCTGGTAGGCCCGGATGTAGTTGCGCTTGTAGGAGGCCGAATATGACTTGCGGAAGGCGAGGTCACGACCCTTCTTGAAACCGGCCGCGTAGCCCCTGGTCGCCCCGGCGATGGCGCCGGCTTTGCGGCCGGCGAACTCGCCCTCGAGCCGGGCCTGGTCGACATCGTCGCCGGAACCCTTGCCGAGCAGATAGCCACCGGCACCGACCATCAGCGCGATCGCCAGAACCCCCGCCACGGCGAGGACCTTCCGTCCGTTCAGCTCATGCCGGGGCAGTTTGATCGAACCGATCCGACCCCAGAATCCGGACCAGACCTCGTTCGCCCTCTGCCTGAAACCGGTGAACCAGACCGCGAAACCACCTGAATTCTCCGGTTCGGCCTTCGCCTCCGGATCCGGTTCCTCTTCTACTTCCTCTGCTTCCTGCTCCCAGTCTTCGTATCCCTCGTCGTCCCAGGCTTCCTCTTCGATTACCTCGGTGTCGTCTTCCTCGATTACCTCGGTGTCTTCCTCTTCGATCACCTCGGTGTCTTCTTCGATTACCCCGGTCTCGGCCTCATCGAGAGCTTCGGCGGTCTCTTCTTCTTCTTCGACCGGCTCGATGGCCTCTTCCCGATCTACCGGTTCCCCTTCGCCGGTCGCGACGGTTTCGTACTCCCTGGTTTCCTCGTCCCCGGCGGGTTCCCCGGGCACGGCCTGCCCTGCGGCGAACATCTCCTGCGTGTCCTCGGGGGCAGGGTCGGGACCGCGTCTTCTGGTGGGCTTTCTTGGGGGACGCATCGACAAAATCCTCAGTCGGGATACCCAATGATTACCCAAGTACACCTGAATGCCCTTCCCTCAGGTCTAGAATTGCGGCATGGGCCTGTGCGCGGGAGGAGTGCGGGAGGGATGCCGGACGGTTGTTGCCGCCCTGGCGATGCTTGCTTTCACGGTGGCGCTGGCCGGCCCCGCCCGGGCCAACGAAACCGTGTTCGGGGGAGAGCTGACCTGCGTGACCCAGCCCGGCGGAGTGCGCCAATGCGCCGGTCCCGGCGGGCCGGACACCAACGCGCCGGCTGACACGGTCCCGAGTTTTGACGGAACCCCGATCGACATCAACTTCGCCCTGCCCGACAAGTCCAGGTTCGGCCCGCCCTATCCGCTGGCCATGTACTTCCACGGTTTCGGCGGCGAGAAGGAGCCCTTCGGCGGCTACCTCAAACGATTCACGGACCGCGGGATCGCCGCACTCGGCATGACCGAAAGGGGATTCAAGGAATCCTGCGGCAGCGAGGTCGCGATCGAAGCGCTCGATGCCGACACGCCCGGGGCCTGCGACGAGGGCTTCATCCACCTGATGGACAGCCGCTACGAAGTTCGCGATGCCCAGTACTTCGCCGGGATTCTGGCCGACGAGGGCCTGATCCATCCGCAGAAGATCGGGGTGGTCGGCGGGTCCTACGGCGGAGGCAAGGCGCTGGCGCTGGCCACGCTGAAGAACCGGGTCATGTTGCCGGACGGCAGCCTCGTGCCGTGGAAGAGCCCGGCCGGCAAGTCGATGGCGATCGCGGTGGCCGCCCCGATCGTGCCCTGGTCCGACATGGCCTATGCCCTGGCTCCGAACGGCGGCACCCTCGACTACGCGAGCAGCTCTCCCTACCGCAAGCCTTACGGGGTGATGAAGTCCGGAATCGTCAACGGCTTGTTCGCTACCGGCGAGAACTTCAGCGGCAGTTACGGAGCCCCGGTCGATCCGCTCTTTGACGTGATCGGCTGGAAGGACGAGCTGGCTGCGGGCGAGCCCTACGGGAACGACCCGCTGATCGCCACCGCGGTCGGCGAGTTGACCAGATTCCATTCGGCCGGCTACATCGACGATTCGGTGACCCCGGCCCCGATGTTCATCGCCCAGGGACTGACCGACGACATCTTCCCGGTAGACGAGGCAATCCGCTACTACAACCGGATCAAGGCCTCGCACCCCGACGCGAGGATCGGGCTCTACCTCGCCGACATCGGTCATCCCCGGGCCCTGCTGGCCACCCAGGGCAGGCCCGCAGACATCCAGATCGCGGACGCCAGGGTCGAGGAATGGTTCGCCCACTACCTGCTCGGTGACGGACCCGAGCCGGAGACCACGGTCGTCGCCCGCTCCCAGGTCTGCCCGTACGAGGAACCCTCGGGCGGACCCTTCACCGCCGACACCTGGGCGAAGCTGGCCCCCGGCGAGGTGCGCATCTCGGACCCGGGCCGCCATGTGATCGAGGCCACTTCGGGAGACGATGGTGTCGCCGCCGGTTTCATCAGCATCCTGCCCGGCTGCTCGCAGATGCCGGACACCGCGGAACCGGGTACCTGGTCCCGGGACTTCCCGGCCCCCGGCGGGGATGGCTACACGGTCGCCGGCTCGACCACGGTGATCGCCGACATCTCCTCTCCGAACGGCGGTGAGTCAGAGATCGCGGCCCGGCTCCTGGAAGTGACCGGAGGCCAGGAGCGCTTGATCGGAAGGGCGCTCTACCGTCCGGCCCGCTCCGGCCGGCAGGTGTTCCAGCTCCACGCGAACGTTTACGCGATTGGCCCGGACGCGCATCTCCGGCTGCAACTCCTGCCCAGGGACGGGATGACCGGCCCCAGCGCGGCGGCTTCCTACGGGCGGCCTTCGAGCGACCAGCGGGACATCACGATCTCCGACATCGAGGTCCGGGTCCCGGTCGCCGAGCATCCCGGGGAGGCAGG
>JAIBCJ010000131.1 GCA_019694145.1 Solirubrobacterales bacterium
TTCACCCTGATCCCGTACGGCCAGCTGATCTGCGAACAGGCGGCGCTGATCGGCCTGCCCGAGGACACGCTCGACCAGATCTTCGACGTGATGATCCGCGACTTCTCGGCCTACGCGGCCGAGCTCCACGGCAAGACCTCCTCGACCGAGGCCCAGCAGGAGTGGGCCCGTGGCGCGATCACCAAGCCGGTCGTCGATCAGGCCAGGTTCGACTCGGTCTGGGAAAAGACCCGCGCCCTGGCCGGCGGCTACGAGATGAATCCCTAGCGAAAGTCGGGGTAGACAGCCAGCGTCGGTGCGCCGGGGTAGAGCCGCTCAAGCGACGCGCTCAGTTCCTCGAAATCACGAATGTTCCGGGTAGCGACGTCCAGCCCGGCAGCGAAAGCGACCGCGGCGATCTGAATGTCGAACAGCCAGGCTGCCTGTCTCATCGTTTTGGACCTTGAATCACGGCCCGGAGGGGGGTGGGGATTCTCGGCCCGAAGTCGACCGGCAATAACGGCGGCCCGCCCGTCCAGTGAAATCACGTTCAACACCTGGGAGCCGATCAATCGAACCAGCCAGTCCCGCAGGACACCGAATCGACGATCGCCTGACATGGCCTTCAACTCGATCCCGTAGAACATCTCAGTGAGCGAGGGTGCTGCGATCGGTACCGGTCTACCCTGGCGTGATTCGGAGACCGCGTAGTCGAAAAGGCTGCTATCCGGGCGGATACGAGAAGCGAATGTGGTGTCCCACAAGCGGTCCACCAAAACTCAAAGCCCGGGACGGACCGCTTCGGCAATTTCCTCTGCCTCGGGGAAGCTGACTCCCGGCTCTATTTCACCTGGAACCACCGCTTTCCACCGCTCCTCACGCCGCTTTTCGATAAGCCTTTCTGTTTCGTACAGGTCAGCTCCCCGGGTGGCGAGCCGGAGCAGGGCATCATTGCGGGAAATGCCGAGTTCGCCGGCGAGCCGTTCGGCTGAAATAACCAACGAGTCAGGAACCCGCAAAGTAGTACGCGGACCATCGGAACGCGGCGCTCTTGGCTTGCGGTGGGTGACCACGGCAGCGCCACCGCTTTTCAGCGCCTGCCGACGGGCCTCCGCTCCGGATTCGCCTTTCGGTTCACGTTTCGTCATGTCTCGATCATAACGCATCAGTTGATGCGCTACCGCGAATCTGATTCAATCCGGCCATGCAGCGCATGCGATTTGACAAGGACTTCGACCTTCCGCCCGAGCGGGTCTTCGACTTCATTGCCGAGCACGAGAACCTGGGCGGGGTCCTCGGAGCCGAGGTAACCCGGCTTTCCTACGGCACCGACGGCAACCGCAACGGAGTCGGTTCCTCGCGGAAACTGAATCCGCCCGGGCCGGTTCCGGCCTTCGAGGAGACTGTGACCGAATTCGAGCCGCACAGCCGGATCGTCTACACGGTGACCAAGGGCACCCCGCTCAACCATCACCTCGGCACGATCACTTTCGCCCCGACCGATTCCGGAACCCACATGGAATGGAACATCGAGATCGGCACCCGCCTGCCCGGCCTCGACTTCGTGATCGCCAAGGTGCTGGTCAGGAACATCGGCGGCGGACTCGACCGGATGACGATCCCGGCCTGAACCCCGGCGCTACTTGACGCGAGGCGCCTTGGTGCGGATCTCGTCGAGCAGGCGCTGCGAGAACTCCTGCGCGTCCTCATCCGGTCTCAGCTGCCCCCCGGCCGGGTCGAAGAACTCGACCTTCACCCGGGGCCGCTTGGGGAAACGCTTCAGGTCACTGCTGCCGGTCACCGCGACCAGCACGACCGGGACTCCCGGGCAGGCCCGGGCCAGCCGGGAGACTCCCTTGCGGGCTCGCAGCACCGTGCCCCGTGAAAGCGTTCCTTCGGGGAAGATGCCGATCATCTCACCGCGTTCGACGGCAACTGCTGCGGCGTCCAGGGCGCCGGTGTCACCCTCGCCGCGCCGGATCGGGATCTGCGCGGCCTGATCCAGGATCCAGGCCATCGGCCTGAACTTCCAGAGCGTGTGCTTGGCGAGGAAACGCAGTTGACGCTTCTTCCACATCATCACCTCGATGATCGCCAGCGGGTCAAGCCAGGAATCGTGGTTCGAGACGATCAGCGCGGGACCGGTCGCCGGCAGGTACTCGAGCCCCTTCGATTCCACCCGTGCCCACCAGCGCAACGGCCGCAGAATCAGGCGGATGACCTGGTAGAGCTTCCAGCCGCGTCGCTCGGAAACGGCCTCGGTCAGCTCTTCTGGCGAGACCGAATCCTCGGCGATCGATGTGTTCATCGGCTTCCCGCCGTGCCTTGCGGATTCATGAACATCGGACTCTAGAGCCTGAGACTCTGAAGACTGCGGTGTTCGCGGAAATCACCCGAAACGGGCGGTGAACAGGTCGCGGCGGCACTCGCCGGATCGATCCGAAAGGCCGGTGCGAAGGCTCCGGCAGCAGCCAGCGCCGCACCTCGCCCGAGTAGCGCGCGTCTGGTCAGCGGTCGCCCGCTCACGGCCTCCCCTTTCTCCCGCTCCACCCGCGGCAGTCTAGCTTGCGGTCCCGGTGCTGCTGAAGATCAGGCCGGGGGCTTCCCGGACGGAGCGGGCTGGAGGTCCCGGAGGCCCGGACCGGGAAGTTCGATGCCATCCCTGGCCATGATCAGCTTTCTGGCCAGGAGAACCGAAGCGATCGCGAACAGTGGCGAAATCGCGATGTCGGCCAGCGCCTCGGCGATGCCTTCGGCAAAGAAGGTGTGGCCGAAGAGCGTCTCGCAGATCGCGGCAGAGCCCTGCCCGACGGCGCCGCCGACCGCCTCGATCGGAAAGAGGATCAGGAAGACGAGCCAGAAGCGTCCGCGGACGAGCTGGAAGCTGCGTCTGAACGAGCTCGCGATGCCACGGTCCTCGATTTCGACCACCGGCCCGGCCAGCGCGAGGTAGGCGAAGGCGGCCATGCCGGGAACCACCAGAAAGACCAGCCCGAGGGCCACCGCCAGCACGAAGAGGATGTCGACGGCGATCAGCCGGCCGTAGCTGAGGTGGCGGGCGATGAAGCGAAGCGACGGCGGCCGGCCGTCTTCCGCATGGATCAGCGAGAGCCCGACGGCACCGGCGAGAAAGACCTCGCCGAGCAGGGCCGTAGCGGTGATGACCAGGGCCGCGATTCCCAGGGCCGTCGCCGTCAGGTCGTGACCCGGGCCGATCGATTCGAGCGCCTGGTTGTCGGCTGCGTCAAGCAGTCCGATCGGGACGAAAATGCAGAACGAAAGCACCAGGATGTCCACCCACCAGGCCCGGTAGACATGAAAGATCCCGGCAAAGATCTCCCCGATCTCACGAAGCAGGTTCCGCAAGCGGCTGTTCTCCCTGACTGAGGCGGCGCGCATCGTGAGAAGTCTCTCAATCACGTTGGCCCCGTGCGATCGGACCGGGTCGGAAGGGATCAGCCGAGTTCGAGGGTGGTGATGCCGAAGATTCGGTCTAGAGGAAGGTCGGGGGGCAGGCCGCGGTACATGCGGATGGTGGGGAAGCTCCGTTTCATCCCCAGGCTGGTGAAGAGATCGGAAGCGGCCTGATTGGGTTCGGGGGCGTCGATCGAGACCGGACCGGTGAGCCTGGTCGCGAGTTCAAGCAGCAGATTTCCGGCGATCGTTGCGTTGGCGGCAAAGAAGGGGCCGATCCGGTTGCCGGTGCGGGTCGGGCGGGAGGCGACGAAGCCGGTGATCGAGGTGCCGTCGGTTGCGACAAGGCTCTGGCGGCCCTCTCCCTTGATCCATGCGCGAAGGAAGGCCGGTCTGGGGCCGAAGTAATGAGCGGCGTCAAAGGCGACCAGCTGGTCAAAGGGAACCGAGGAGGAAGGGAGGATGCCGGCGTCAGGTTCCGGATCGGGAAGCTCGCGAGCCTCCGCCGAGAACCTGGCGTTGCCATACGCCGAAGCGAAACCGTCCGAGGCGTAGGTCGCTTCCTGTTCCGGGACCGCGTCGAGGCCCAGCGTGAAACCATCGAACTTTCCCAGGGCCTCATCCCAAAGCTGCCTGCCGAAACCGCGGCCGCGGAACTCGGCGGCGACGATGTAAAGCCCGACGAAGGCAATCTCCGGCGATCCCCGGACCACCGAGATCGTGGCGACCGTCTGCCCGTCTGCCCGCGAGTGAAAGAAGCCTTCCGGGTCAGCCGCGAAGAACGCCAGGTGGTCACCGAGACCGGGCTGCCAGCCCTCGCTTTCTGCCCAGGCGACTGCCTCGGCAACCCCTGATTGATCCATCGCTTTGATGTGAGGATTCAATGCCGGTCAATCATGACCGCTCGGTCGGAAACCGGGGTGCCGGCAACCCGGGCCGGGGCAGGTTTGCTGCCCTGACGCGACAGCCGCATGATCAGCAAGACCAGGGCGGGCGCTGAAGTGAGCGCTACGGGAACCCAGACCCAGGGCTGGCTCGCGTCAGTACCGGCGCCGAAAGTGTGAGCAAGACCGATCAGCCAGAAGATCGCGATGAAGCGGTGGGCCGTGCGCCAGCGCGAGGGTCCGATCCGGCGGCGAAGGTAATAGCTGAGCCCCAGCAAGATCAGCCCGTAGCCGGCGATGATCCCGATTCCGGTCCAGAACGACCGGTACGACATCACGAAGGGAACCGAGATACCGGTGATCCCGGGTTTCAGCCATGGGTCACCGAGCAGGAGCAGGCCGTGGGCAGCGACCAGCAGGATCGTCGCCATCGAGAGCGCCTCGTGGAGCGGCCTCAGCTCGAAGTTCTTTCTCAGGTTCGGAAACGGCATGCCGCGGCTGGACAGCAGGCCGACGGTCACCGAGAGTCCGGCGAAGAGGATCGCGGCGATGCCGGCGCCGCGGCTGAGGACCCAGAAGATGTGGATCCCGTTACCCAACTTCCGGCCTCCTCTGGAAATCCCAGGCCCGGATCTCGCCTTCTTCGGTCACGAACATCCCGCCGTCGATCAACCATTCGGAAGCCCGGTCGGGCCCGGAAAGCAGCGCAGCCTTGGCACGCACCTCGGCTTCCACGGCGGTCGGGGCGACCGCGGTGACCTGCACCAGGCCGGTTCGAGCCGGCCGGCCGGTGCGGGGGTCGATCAGATGATGGGAGTCGCCCGAACCGGTCTTCCATGATCTGCGGGTCGTGCCGCTGGTGGCGACCGCTCCCGCGGAGGCCGTGAAGTCGGCGATCACACCCCGGCCGGGGAAAGGTGACTTGACGTCGATCCGCCGCTCGGCACCACCCTCGCCTCCGAATCGCAGGTCGCCGGCACATTCGACCGCCCAGGAGTCGAAGCCCTCAAGCCTCTCGGCGACGATGTCGGCGGCCAGCCCCTTGCCGATCCCGCCGGAATCGAGGCGCAGGCCCGGCGGGCGGATCACGGTCGAGTCTTCCCGGTCAACGGTCACATCCGACCAGCTCCAACGCCGGGCGGGGGGCTCGAGCTCGGGACTCGAAGGTCCGGGTCCGGCCGGGTCGTCGGGATTGATCGAGTCCCTGTATCCCGCGGCTTCAACCTGGTCGAGGAGTGTGGCGTCAACCAGGCCGCCGCTGTTTGATCCCGCCCGGTGGACTTCGTCTGCGAATCGGAGGAGGAGTGGGCTTGCCTTCACGGCCCGGTCGCTGCTGCGGTTGAGCTGGCAGAGCTCGCTGGATGGTTCGAAGCGGGTCAGCCGGCGGTGCAGATCCAGGACCAGCTCCCGGGCCTCTTCGACCGCGAGGTCGG
>JAIBCJ010000132.1 GCA_019694145.1 Solirubrobacterales bacterium
CTCCCCCTTCACCAGCCCTGCCGACTTCGAGGTGCCGCAGATTTGCGACCTCTGGGGTCGTAAACCTGCGGCACCGGCCGCGGCTAACGGAGCGGAAAGTGCGGCGCGGACTCGTGGCGCCGCGGGAATTTCGCAAATTGCAAGAAAATTGGCAGGTTTTCCGTCCGATGGGGCGAACTAGCTTTCCATAACCCCTTCCGGAGGAGGATTGTCCGTATGGCCAGAGAGGTATTCGACCAGGCTCGCCCCCGTAGTACCAAGGCGCAGCGGTTTGCCGATGCTTTCAAGGGCTGCGAAGAGTGGACCGTCCCGCCGCGGAAGCCCCGATCGATGTCCGATTCCGTGTTCAATGCCGAAGAATCGCCGTTCGATTCACGCATTTACGGAGCCGAGATCATCGACCTGGAATTCCGCGAAGCAGCCTGAGCACTATCTGATCACAGCCACCCTCAGGACGCGATCCTTGAAGATCGCGGTTCCGCCTGACGTGCTGTAGCGCAGCTGGAAGCTGTGGGTTCCTGCCGTCACCGGCATGACGATCCATCCCGCCCTGACCCGGCTGGTTACCCCGTCCGAAGCTCCGACGCCCGGCGTCGAGATCCTCAAATCGAAATCGTTGGCTTCCGAGCGGTGGATCATCACCGGATTCGGGACCGAGAGCGGGTCGTAGAGGTAGACCCGCGCGGCGTTGTTGCCGGTGGCCCTCATCAACGCTTCGGCCTGGATCGCGACCATCCCGCCCTCCGGCACCTTGACCGTGGCGGTCGGGCCGCCCAGGTCAACCGGCACCGTCGAAGTGGTTGACGACTCTCCGGAGGTGACCGCGGACGCTCCCAGTTTGAGCTTCCAGGGGCCAACCACTCCGTCGGCGAGATGGTGGCCGTTGATCGAGCCCAGCTTGACCTTGCCGGCGTCCACGGCCCTTGGCGCGATGTCATCGTTTTTCACCGACCATTTGCCCTTGAGCGCGGTGGCGGTACCGCCGAGCGCCACGAACAAAGCGAGCAGCGAGAGGACCAGCGCCGGCGATGGCAACCTGCGCCTTTCGCGTCCGTCCTTCCCCTGCACCCTGCCTGTCTGATTCATCATCCCTCCCTCGGGAATCGTGAGTGTTGGTTCACAGCTACCCGGGCGGGACCGGATGAAACCGGCATCCTCAGGCGGCGCACCCGAACCGGCACCAAAGAGAAGCGACGCCGGATTTCTCCGGCGTCGCCTTGAACTGCTTCGGGCCGTGAAGCCCGGGCGCTTGATCTCCAGGCCGGAGACCAGCCGTGACGGCTGACCCCCTGTCCGGCCTCTGGATCAGGTCTCGGTGTAGAGCGGGCCGTCGCCGCCTTCCGGCAGGGTCAGGCGGCCGCCCTTGGCCGTGATCGCGCCGCACTGGACGCAGTTTGAAGCGGTGACGTGGACGTCCACGATCGGAGCATCCGACTCGAGCTGGTCCTCGGGGATCTCGTAGACCTGCGCCGGGCACATCGAAACCCAGGTCTGGGCGATCTCGCGCGGGACCTCGGTCTGGATCCGGACGTGATTCGGCGCGTCGTCGCGGGTCGCGTTGCCCGAGAGGAAGACCGACGACAGCTTGTCGAAGGTGTACTCGCCATCCGGCTCCGGGTAGCTCTCGGAAGCCTTGCCGATCTCCATCTTGTAGGTGGCGTCATCGTGGTTCTTCCAGTGACCGCCGGGGAAGTGGCCCTGGGTGAGGGTCATGGTCGAAGCCATGGCGCCACCGAAGAAGAAGCCCCGGGTGAACGGCTGGCTCGCGTTACGGGTCTTGTAGAGGTCCTTCTCGATGATCGAGTTGTGGACCTTCTCGTCGTAGGCGGAGAAGTCGACCTGATCCTTTTCGAGGGCGTCGACGATCGCTTCGGCGGCGTACATGCCGGCGTGCATCGCGTAATGGACACCCTTGAGCTCGGCCACGTTGACCATGCCCGCGTTGTCGCCGGCAATGACCATGCCCGGGACCGAAAGACGCTTCGGCATCGACCAGTAACCGCCCTGCGGGATCGTCTTGGCGCCCCAGCCGACCCGCTTGCCTCCCTTGAGGATCTTCTTCACGAAGGGATGCTGCTTGAACTGCTGCAGGACGTCGTGGACCGAGAAGGTGGCGTCGGTGTAATCGAGACCGGCGACGAAGCCGATGCAGATCTTGTTGTCTTCCATCGGGTAGATGAACGAACCGCCGAACTCCTTGTACTTGGCGGCCTTGCGGAGCGGCCAGCCCATCGTGTGGATGACCTGGTCGAGCGGCTCCTCGACTTCCCAGATCTCCTTGACACCGAGCTCGAAGCGCTGCGGATCGAGGCCGTTGATGTCGAAGTGATCGAGCGCGGCATAGGTGAGGTGGCCGACCACGCCTTCGGCGAGGACGGTGCCCTTGGCGATCAGGTCCATGCCCGGCTCGAAGTTGCCGAGCTCCTGGCCCTGGCGGCCGCGGCCGCGGTCACCGGAACGGATTCCGCGCACGATCTGGTCCTCGACCAGCAGCTTGTCGGCGGTGGTCTCGGTCAGGATGTAGGCGCCCATCTCCTCCGCCTTTTCGGCGAGGAAGCGGGAAAGCTTGGAAACGGAGGTGACGTAGTTGCCGTGGTTCTTGAAGTTCGGCGGCATCGGCTTGAGCGGAAGCGCGAGCTTCTCGGTCAGCAGGTAGACCGCGTCCTTGTCCACCTCCCGGTAAACCGGCCACTCGTCCCGCGGCAGGTCGGGGAAGAGCTCTTCCATCGCCGAGGGGCGCATGTTGGCGCCGGACATGCCGTGGGCGCCACAGACCTTGCCCTTCTCGACGACCGCGACAGGAACCTCGCCGAGCTTCTCCATCAGCTCGGGCTTGTCCTCGAGCAGCTGGAGGGTCTTGACGGCAGCAGCGAGACCGGCCGGGCCACCGCCGACGATTGCTACGCCGACTTCAATGCGCTCATCTTCGGGATCGGTGGGCGCGGTGATGACGCTTTCGGAATCAAAGGGGGGCGGATATTCGGAGGGCGCTACGGGCGGCATGCTCTTGGTCCTTTCGGGACGAATCGGTGGTGAGACGAGAAGTTCTTCAATCGGGGTGAAACTACGGGCCGGGGAAGCTTTGACGCTCCCCCGGCCGGATACTGCTTGCTAGCCCTTCTTGGCCTTGATGGCCTCGGTGAGCTTCGGCATGATCTTGTTCAGATCGCCGACGATGCCGAGGTCGGAGAACTCGAAGATCGGGGCGTTCGCGTCCTTGTTGATCGCCACGATGTTTTCGGAGTTCTGCATGCCGACCTTGTGCTGGATGGCGCCGGAGACGCCAACCGCCAGGTACAGCTTCGGCGCGACCGTCTTGCCGGTCTGGCCGATCTGGGCGGCGTAGGGGTACCAGCCGGCGTCGACCACCGCGCGGGTTGCGGCAACCGCACCGTTGCTGAAGGCACCGGCGAGTTCCTCGCAGTCCTTGAAGCCGTCGGCCGAGCCGAGGCCACGACCGCCACCGATCAGGATGTCGGCGGCTTCGATGTCCACGTCGGCGCCACGCTGCTCGCCGCGGGTGATCATCTCGGCCTTGGTCGAGAACTCGGAGAGCTCGACGTCGACGTCGACGACCTCGGCGGTTCCGCCGCTTTCGTTCACGTCGAAGGCGTTGAGGCGGCCGATGATGATGCCGGGCTCGGAGACGTAGCCGACGTCGGCGATCTTCGAGTCCTGCAGGATCGGACGCTCGGAGACGAGCTTGCCACCGTCAACCTTGACCTTGGTGACTTCCATGGTCACGCCGGCGCCGAGGCGGGCGGTCAGGCCGGCACCGATCTCGAAGCCGAGCAGGCCGCCGCCGAACAGGGCGTAGGTGTAACCGTTGTCCTGGATGACCTTGGCCATCACGTCGACGATCGGCTGGGCGAGGCCCTCCGGAACGTCCTTCGCGCGGTAGACCTTGGTCACGCCGTAGTTGCCGAGACCGGCAGCTCCGTCGTCGGAAATGTCGCCGACGATTACGGCTGCGGCTTCGGTGCCGAGCTCGCCGGCCAGCTTGGCGGCCTCGGAGAGGGCGCCGAGCGAGTTCTTGTTGAAGTTGCCCTCGTCATCGTGAAGGGCGTAAACGAGAATGCCGGCCATTTAGATCAGCTTCCTTTCCTCGAGCCACGCAACGATCTTCTCGACCGTTTCCGCGGTGTCTTCGTCTTCGATGATCTCGCCGGCTTCCTTCTGGGGCGGCTCGTTCAGCGAAATGACGGTCGTCTGTGAGCCGGCTTCGCCGACCTGGCCGGCGTCGATGCCGACGTCAGCGGCGGACTTGCTGTCCAGCGGCTTCTTCTTGGCGCCCATGATGGCCTTGAGGCTCGGGTAACGCGGCTCGTTGATCGCGTCACCAACCGAGATCACGGCCGGCAGGGTCAGGGCCACGGTGTCGTAGCCGTACTCGGCCTGACGCTCGCAGCGGATCTTGTCGCCGTCGACCTTCATGTCGATGACCTGGGTCAGCGACGGCATCTTCAGGTGATCGGCCACAACGGCACCGATCGTGTAGCACTCGCCGTCATCGGACTGCTGGCCGAGCAGGACCAGGTCCGGGCCCTCGGACTCGAGGACCTTGGCCAGGGCGAGGCCGGTGGCGCAGACATCGGAGCCGGCGAGGGCGTCGTCGGACAGGTGGACCGAACGGTCGGCGCCGAGGGCGACGGCCTTCTGCAGGGCGCGGGCAGCGGTATCGGTGCCCATCGTCACGGCGACGATTTCGTCTACCTGGAGTTCGCCGCCTTCGCGAAGCTGCATCGCAGCCTCGATGGCGTGGGTGTCAAAGGGGTTGAGAGTGTTCTCGCCGCTGCGATCGAGCCGCATGGTGCCGGGATCAATGCGCTTTTGTACCGCGGCGTCTGGCACATCTTTGACCAGGACGCAAATCTTCAACTGAAGCCTCCTTAGGGGGTCTTACGAGGGGCTCTGCCGAATTCAAGGGCGGAGAGCCGGAGATGCTGTTTTGCGACGCGGGATTCTATCGGGATTCGCCAAAAGTTGACTGACGAGTCAATCAGAGGGCTTCTGCAGTCGGGCGGGTCTTCACCCGCCCTCCGGCCTGGAACCCGCCCCTCCCACTCGAAGTCAATGTTTGTCGGGAGGGGATCAGGGAGTCCCTACAACCAACCGGCCAGTCCCAATGCCAGGCCTAGAACCAGATTTATGGCGGCCATGGTGCCCACCACCCTGACCTGTTTCCGGGTGTTCGATCCCATGTCATAGACCCAGGCGGCGACCGCGAAGAAGGTGGCGTAGCCGAAGATCACGATCAGCGGGACGAAGGGCACGTTCCACCACCAGTACTCCCAGTGGAAGTAGCCGGTGCTGTGCAGGAAGATCTCGACCGCCACGCAGAAGAGCGAGAAGACGGTCACGAAAACGATCCGGTTCGGGATCCCGAGGATCTTCGCCTTCCGGTCGGGCGGCAGGGTCTTGACGAAGGCAACCCCGGAAACCGCGAAGAGCAGCAGGATCTCGATCGTCAGGCCGATGAAGATCAGGTAGCTGGTGTCACCGGTCACGGTCCAGAGCGGCGCCCGGTCGGTCAGGTGGAAGATCGCCGAGTTGACCATCTCGTTGAAGAGATCCATCATCGAGAAGGCGAGCCCGGCCAGCACGATGTCCCAGCGCCGGCGTTCGACCTCGACCGAATACACGTAGACGACCAGGCCGAGCAGGGTGACCGTGGACCACTGGAAGGTGGATCCTTCGCGCAGGAT
>JAIBCJ010000133.1 GCA_019694145.1 Solirubrobacterales bacterium
GCTCTCATGTCGGAAAAGGGCTGATCGAGGCTGGCCGGGGAACGCTCGCTGCTCAATCTCCACCCTGCCTGCCGACCATAGCGCCGGTCCATGGGAGGCCGCGTTCCGGACCCGCAAATCGCGCAGAAAATTTCTTGGAGCCGGGTTTCCGCCCGGCAGGAGGCTGGCAGCGGGCGCAGGGCGGGAACCATGAGGCGCCTGATCCCCTTATACTGCCCGGCTCCAATGAAGCGTACGTACCAGCCAAAGAAGCGCAAGCGCGCAAAGACCCACGGCTTCCGGGCCCGCATGAGCTCCAAGGGCGGGCGCGAGGTTATTCGCCGCCGCCGCCGCAAGGGCCGCAAGCGGCTCGCCGTCTGACCATGTCAGCAAACGGCGCTGGTTCTCCCAGGCGCCGCCGGCTCTCCCGCAGCGGAGACTTCAAACGGGCTTACCGCGAAGGGTCGTCAAAGGCGACCCGTTACCTCGTTCTCTACCGGTTCGATCGCTCGGCCGATGATGAATCCGAGATTCGCCTCGGGGTCAGCGTTTCCAAGAAGCTGGGCGATGCGGTCACCCGGAATCGGGTCAAACGCGTGCTGAAGGAAGCCTTCTGGTCCCAGGTGGACCGCGATGAAGCCGATCAGGACTTCGTTCTGGTCGCCAGGCCCGGGGTGGGCGAGGTAATCGACACGGACGGCCTTGCCGGAGCCGAAGCCTGCGTGAAGGAAGTGCTCGAACTTGGCAAGGGCGGGAAGCGTTCCACGTGAAACGGATCATCCTCTCCCCGGTTCGGGCTTACCAGCGCTGGATCTCCCCTCTTTTGCCCCGCAGATGCAAGTACGAGCCCACCTGTTCGGTCTATGCCGTGGAGGCGGTAGAACGCTTTGGCGTCATACGGGGTACAGTTCTCGCCTGCTGGCGCATCCTGCGCTGTAATCCCTTCAGTCACGGCGGCTTCGATCCCGTGCGGGATGAATTCACTTTGAAGGTCGGTCCGATGGACCCGGCCGTCTACCACGGAGAAACCGAACAGCGTTGATGCCGATCGCCAACATCCTGCAGCCACTCATCGATGTGGCCAACGCGGTTCTGTCGTTCTTCCACGACGATCTCGGCGCCAGCTGGGGCATGGCGATCATCCTGCTGACGATCTGCACCCGCGCCGTGCTGATCCCGCTGACCTACCGCCAGCTCAAGAGCATGCGGGCCCTGCAGGCTTTCCAGCCGCAGATGAAGGAACTGCAGGAGAAGTACAAGAACGACCGTCAGCGCCTCTCGCAGGAGATGATGAAGTTCTACCAGGAGAACAAGATCAACCCGCTTGCCTCCTGTATCCCGTTGCTGGCCCAGTTGCCGGTCTTCATCACCCTCTTCCAGGCTCTGCGCGGCCCGCTCCGGGAAGACATCTGCGGTCAGACCGCGGTCGCCTGTTCACAGCTGACCCAGGCCCAGATCGACGCCAATCCCGCCATTCATGCGCTTTACCCCTTCGGCGAGTCGTTCCTCTTCATTCCCGACCTGACCGACAAGGCGACCGGCGGCGTGCTGATCGCGCTGCTCGTCCTCTACGTCGGAACCCAGCTGATCTCGGGCGTCATCTCGATGACCACCGGCGATCGCAACCAGCGCATGCTGATGCTGGCTCTCCCCTTCATCTTCGTTCCCTTCATCATCTCCTTCCCGGCCGGCCTGATCCTCTACTGGATCACGACCAACGTCTGGACGATCGGCCAGACCTACGTGATCAACCGGGTCATCCCCCCGCCGGTGATGTCCACCCCTGAAGGTGTCGTCGTCGCCGCCGCGGCGAAGCCCCCGCCTCCGCCCCCCAAGAAGAAGAAGCGCAAGCGCTGAGCGCCTGCTTTCTCCGGGTAGACTGCGAGCGATGGAAGCGAGCGAATGGCCGGCTGAACCGGCAGAACGGGTGCGACTCCTGGTCGAGCGGGTTCTCGACGAGCTCGACCTCGACGGCGAGGTTGAAATGGACGAGACCGATGACGTCATCACCGCCACGGTGGAGGGTGACGAGGACTACGGCCTGCTGATCGGCCGTCGCGGCCAGACCATCGACGCGCTCCAGCTTTTGGCTTTCCAGGCCGCTTTCCGCGGGATCCGCGAACGCAAGCGGGTTGTGGTGGACGCAGCCGGCTACCGGGCCCGGCGTGAGGAAGTGATCTCCGAGCGGGCCGATCGCGCCGCCGAGAAGGCGATCGCCTCCGGCTCCGAGGTGGAACTCGATCCGATGAGCGCACGCGAGCGCCGGATCGTTCACGAGCACCTGAAGAGCCGGCCCGAGGTCGAGACCTTCAGTTCCGGTGATGATCCGCATCGGCGGGTCGTGATCGCACCCCTGATCACCGAGTGACCCTGGCCGGGTGAATTCGGTCACCCCTCCACCCCCGCCCGCAGGCCCCTCCGCCGGCGAAGGCACGACCGGCGGCGAAGCAGAGCCCTGGCTGGACCGGGAGGCCCTGGCCCGCCTGGACCCGATGCTCGACCTGCTCGCGGAGAGCCATGTCTCGCTCAGTTCGGTGACCGATCCGGCCGAAGCCCGCCGGGTCCACGTGGCCGACAGTCTCTCGGGCCTGGCCTGCCCCGAAGTCAGGGCAGCGAAGCGCTGCGCGGACCTCGGTGCCGGAGCCGGCTTCCCCGGCATCCCGCTGGCCGTCTTCCTGCCCGAATGCGAGTTCGTCCTGATCGATTCCGTGGGCCGCAAGGTCGATTTCATGAATGAGGCGATTTCGGCTCTGGGACTGGAAAATGCCCGGGCGATCAAGGCCCGGTCGGAAGATTTCGCGAGCGGCGAGGGACGTGAGGCGTTCGATCTCGTCACGGCGCGGGCGGTTGCTCCGCTTGCCGCCCTGGCCGAACTCGCCTCTCCCCTGCTTCGCGAGGGAGGGCACCTTCTCGCCTGGAAGGGTGAGCCGGAACCCGACTCGGAACAGGTCATCGCCGCCAACCGGGATCGCCTCGCGATGGAGATCGAGGGGGTCCGGGAAGTAATGCCCTACGAGGGATCACGCGACCGGCGCCTCTACCTGCTGGTCAAGGCAGGGCCAACCCCGGACGGCCTCCCCAGGCGCCCGGGCATGGCCAGAAAGCGACCGTTGGGCGGCGGTTGACCAGTGACCGGTCGCTTCCGGCAAACAAATAAGCTGGCCTCTACATGAGGCTTTCTTCGTCCACGTGCGGATTCCTTCCTGTCCGGACCTCTTCGGTGACCGGGGCATTCAGTTGATCTATTCGGTCGCCAACCAGAAGGGAGGAGTCGGCAAGACCACCACTGCCGTCAACCTCGGGGCGGCCTACGCCCAGCTGGGCAAGCGGGTGCTGGTCGTCGATCTCGACCAGCAATGCAACGCGACGGTCGCCTTCGGCCTCGAGAAGCAGGATTCACCCACCACCTATGAGGTGCTGAGCGGCGAGGTGACCCTCTCCGAGGCGGCCAAGCCGGCCGGTCCGGAGAACGTCTGGATGGTCCCGGCCAGCCGTGACCTGGCCGGAGCGGTGGTTGAGCTGCCCCGGCTCGAACGACCGAATCACCGGCTCCAGGAGCAGGTCGGATCGGTCGACGAGGATTTCGACGTGGTCTTCATCGACTGCCCGCCCGCGCTCGGACCGATCACCGTCAACTCGCTGGTCGCCTCCGACCGGGTGATCGTGCCGGTCCAGGCCGAGTACCTGGCGCTCGAAGGCCTGGTCGAGTTTCTCGACACCCTTTCGACCGTGCGGCGGGAGATGAACCCGACCCTGGAGCTGGCTGGCGTCCTCGTCACCATGCATGATGAGCGGACCAGACTTGCCCAGGATGTCGAGCGTGAGCTTCGCGATCACTTCTCCGAGACTGTGTTCCGGACGGTGATACCAAGGACCGTGCGCGTCGCAGAGGCCCCGAGTTACGGCATCCCGGTGACCGACTATTCCCCTTCGTCAAGGGGTTCCGAGGCCTATCTTGCCCTGGCCGAAGAGGTGATGGCACGTGGCTGAGCGGCGCGGAATGGGGCGGGGCCTCGGGGCGATCCTGCCGGAAAGCGCCACCGGTCCTGACATGCGCGAGCTGCCGGTCAAGTCGATCGACCGCAACCCGGAGCAGCCCCGGACCAACTTCTCCGAGGAGGCCCTCGAGGCCCTCGCCGAATCGATCCGGGCCAGCGGAGTGGTCCAACCACTCATCGTGCGGCCGGCGGGGCGCGGAAAGTACGAGATCATCGCCGGCGAGCGGCGCTGGCGGGCCGCACAGATGGCCGGGGTCGAAAAGGTCCCGGTGGTCATCCGTGATTCCGATGAAGCCGACCGGCTCGAGGTCGCCCTGATCGAGAACATGGTCCGGGAAAACCTGAATCCGGTGGAAGAGGCAAAGGCCTGCGCCGCCCTGGTCGAGGATCTCGGTCTCAGCAAGGAGGAACTCGGCAAGCGGGTTGGCCGCAGCCGCCCCCAGATCTCCAACCTGATCCGGCTGCTCGACCTGCCCGACGACGTGCTCGAGATGCTCGAAGGGGGCGAACTTTCCGAAGGCCATGGACGCGCGATCCTCCAGGTTCCCGACCACGCCGATCGCCGCAAGCTGGCCAAACAGGCCAGGAAGGAAGGCTGGTCGGTTCGTCAGACCGAGGCCGGGGCTCGCGCTCTCGCTGCGGCGCCGAAGAAGGGCGGCCGCAAGCAGGGTCTGTCGGCCGAGGAGAGTGAAGCCGTCGCCGAAGCAACGGAGCGGCTGGAAACCAAACTTGATCGCCCGGTGAAAATCAGACCGAAGGGGAAGGGGCTGGTGGTCGAAATCGAACTCGAGGACCTCGCCCAGGCGGCTGAGATCGCCAGGCGTCTCAAGTAAGTCGAGGCTCCGGGCTCGTCCCGGCGCGGTGTCTCCTCACCTCACGACACCCGGGCCCGACCCCCATTAGAATCCTCGGTTCCTCGAGGGCGATTAGCTCAGTTGGTTAGAGCGCATCTCTGATAAGGATGAGGTCCCTGGTTCGAATCCAGGATCGCCCATAGGCTTGACCGCAGTCCGGCGGGTCCGCGCCCGCCCTCCAATCTCAACCGGCCTTCCCGCTCACACAAAATGACGGATGGGAGGACCTCCGTTCGAGCCGACACGGCGGAACGGCTGATGAGGTGACCAGGGCTCGTCCTACCTATAATCGGGATCCATGCGTGAGGTTCAGATCTATGGCGTCAGCTTCGACATGGTCGGCAAGCAGCCGATCGTTTTGCTGAAGACGATCGACGACAATCGCTACCTGCCGATCTGGATCGGGCACCCTGAAGCGGCCGCGATCCTGATGAAGCTCCAGGGTGCCGACACGCCGCGGCCGATGACCCACGACCTGATCGTGGACATGCTCGACCAGGTTGAAACCAAGGTGGAACGGATCTCGGTCAACGAGCTTCGCGACAACACCTTCTTCGCCACGATCACGCTCTCGGTCTCAGGCACCGAGATTGAAATCGATTCACGCCCCTCCGACGCGCTGGCCCTGGCGGTCAGGCTCCAGGCACCGATCTTTGTGGCCGAGGAAGTGATCGAGGAATCCTCGATCGAGTTCGACCAGGGCATCGAAGACAATGAGCAGGTGGTCGAGAAGTTCAAGGACTTCCTCGACGACGTCTCCCCCGAAGACTTCCTCCAGGACTC
>JAIBCJ010000134.1 GCA_019694145.1 Solirubrobacterales bacterium
GGCGACTACTCATACGGCTGGTACAAGCAGGCCTTCCGCCGGATCGCGATCATCACCCGCGGCGGCGCCAAGCGCGGTTTCATCAACGCCCGGTTGAAGGACCTTCGACTGCCCAAGGTTCAGAACGTCGGCCAGTCCAGGCGCCTTCCCCGCCGCCTGCCGAAGGCCCCCGTCTCGCTGGTCTGGAGCCCGTTGCCGGCCGGCTCCCCGACCGTCCGGGCCAACCTCCCGGCCCGGTACTGGCCGGGCAAGGACTGGGTCGACTGGGTCGGCACCGACTTCTACAACCGCTACAACAACTGGAAGCACCTCGGCCGCTTCTACAAAAAGTGGGCCCTGGGCAAGAACAAGCCGATGGCCCTGACCGAGTTCGGGCTCTGGGGCAGTGACAGCCCGTCCTTCATCAAGCGGATCTTCAAGTTCACCCGCAACCGGAAGAAGATCCGGATGATGGTCTACTACCAGGACTTCGGCGAGTCGAACTCCTTCCGGATCCAGAACTTCCCGCAGGGCCGCAAGGTCCTGTCGCAGTTCCTCAACAAGCGCGACTACCCGAAGTTCGCCCCGAAGTACCCCCGCTTCCGGTAGGCCCCCGAGCGGCCAGGAGCCACGGTATTCCACAAATACTGTGGAAAACCGCTGGTCCCGGGTTGATCAGCGGAAGGCCGGGATGCCGGTCAGGGCCATGCCGATCGAGAGGGTGTGGATCTCGTCGGTGCCCTCGTAGGTGAAGACAGATTCGAGGTTGTTGGCGTGGCGCAGGACCGGGTACTCGAGGGTGATCCCGTTGGCACCGAGGATGCCACGGGCGGTGCGGGCCACATCCAGGGCCATCCGGGCATTGGCCCGCTTGCCCATCGAAATGTGCTCCGGCTCGATCCGGCCCTCGTCCTTGAGCTGGCCGAGCCTGAGGGCGAGCAGGTAGCCCTGCTGGACCTTGGTCGCCATGTCGGCGAGCTTGGCCTGGGTGAGCTGGAAGGAAGCGATCGGCTCGTCGAACTGCTTGCGGGTCATCGCGTAATCGAGTGCCGCCTCGAAGCATGAGCGGGCAGCGCCAACGACTCCCCAGACGATTCCGTAGCGGGCTTCGTTCAGGCAGCTGAGCGGGCCCTTCAGCGACTGGACTTCGGGCAGGCGGTTGGCGTCGGGGATCCGCACGTCGTCGAAGGCCAGCTCCGAAGTGACCGAGGCCCGCAGTGAAAGCTTGTGGTGCATTTCCGGGGCGGTGAAGCCCTTCATGCCCGGCTCGACCAGGAAACCCTGAACGCCGTCATCGGTCTTCGCCCAGACCACGGCCACGTCGGCGATCGAACCGGAGGTGATCCACATCTTCGAGCCGTTGAGGATCCAGTCCTCGCCGTCCTTCTTTGCGGTGGTCCGCATCGACCCGGGGTCGGAGCCGGAGTCCGGTTCGGTCAGGCCGAAGCAGCCGATCAGATCACCGGCCGCCATGCCCGGCAGCCAGCGCTGCTTCTGCTCCTCGCTGCCCCACTTCCAGATCGCGAACATGGCCAGTGAACCCTGCACCGAGCAGAAGGACCTGAGGGCCGAATCGCCGGCCTCCAGCTCCAGGCAGGCGACGCCGTAGGCGACCGCGCTGGTTCCGGCGCAGCCGTATCCCTTCAGGTGCATGCCCAGCACGTTGAGGTCGCCGAGTGCCTTCGGCACGGCGGTGTCAAAGGTCCCGTTCTCGAAGTGCTCCGCCACCCCGGGCAGGTACTTCTCGTTCACGTAACGGGAAACGGTCTCCTTGATGAGGCGCTCCTCGTCCGTGAGGAGCCGGTCAATTTCCAGATAGTCGCGCGGGTTCACAGAAGACAATTTAACGATCCGGCCTTCGCCCGACCGCGAAACCGGCCGGTCCGCTCAGGGCAGCCGTTTCCTTTGCTCGCAGCCCGGGGCCTTCCTCCGGTCCTTGTTCGTGCCTCCGTCGCATTGATCCTTGCCACCGTCTCCGCCGCTCAGTTTGTCGAAGCCGGAATTGCCGAAGAGCCTGTCCTTGCCGTGGCCTTCGCCGTAGAGGGTGTCGGCGTTGGCACCGCCTTCGAGGCGGTCCGACCCTTCCCCGCCCTTGAGGATGTCACCGTGGGCGTGGCCGTAGAGCTTGTCGTCCTTGGCGCCGCCGAGCAGTTTGTCGTTGCCGTCGCCGCCCTTGAGGTTGTCGGCCCCGTCCTGGCCCAGGGCCCGGTCGTTGCCGCCGCTGCCGGAAACCGAGTCGACCCCGTCACCGGCGCAGATCAGGTCATTGCCCTTTTTCGGGTTGATCTTGTCCTTGCCGGCCCGGGCCACGATCACGTCCCGCTGGTTGGTGCCGTTGATCGTCTCGTCATGGTTGGTGCCGACGATCGTCGCCTTGATTCCGTCGCATTTGTAGACGACCGGTTCCGGCGGACAAAGGCTTTCGTCGGTCTCGCAGGTCGGCGGCGGGCAGAGGTCGGGGTCGGTCTCACAGGTCGGCGGCGGGTCGCCCGGCCGGTTGATCGTCTCGCAGTCGACGAACAGGCTGGCCGGTTCGGTCGCGGTCGGGTCTGCGGTCACCGTGTCAACTCCGGTTCCGCAATCGATCAGGTTGTCGGCCAGCCCGTCAACCACGTTGATCGTGTCGTCGTCCGGGCCCCCGTAAACGGAGTCGGGGCCGCCGCCGGGGTTGATCTCGTCGTCTCCCGCGGCGCCGAGAATCACGTTCGTGTCGGTGTCTCCGGTCAGGGTGTCATCCTGCGGGCTGCCGCGCAGGTTCTCGACCGTGAACAGGATGTCGGCAACCCCGGAAGCGAGCGGAATGGCTCTCGCCAGGCCAGATGCCAGGCTGGCCGACACCGCGTACGGCAGGCCTGAAAAGTCGGCCGAGTCCGAGCCCGCGTCGCCCCGCAGGATGTCCCCCGCGACTCCGCTCTTCAGCACGTCGGCACCGCCCTGCCCGCAGATTGCTTCTCCGCCGGCCGAGGCCGTCAGTTCGTTCGGGTCGGGATCCCCGCTCTGGTCGCAACCCTCGGTTGAATTGATCGAGAACTCGGAACTGGCAGGCCGGCCGGTCACCGGGTCGAGGACGGTTGCCGTGGCCACCAGAGTGTTCCCGGTGGCGACCGGCACCGACAGCGTCTCGGCGAACCCCACGCTGGTCTGGCCGGGCGCGTTCGACACGGTGAAGGCACCGAGAAAGGTCTCCCCTTCGCCGTATCCGCTGGAGTCGGCCGCCCCGTTGCCGAAGATCTCGATCCGGTAGTTCCGGTCGGCGACGGAGTTGAGGATGCCGGTCACCCGCAGCTTCCCGGCCTGGTTCAGGGCGGCCTGGAGGACGGGATGGTTCTGGAAACCGTTGCTTCCGCCATCAACGTCATCGGCATCGTTGACCAGCGGCGTACCCCCGGAAAGCGCCAGGTCCCGAAGGTCGATGCCGAGCAGCTGGTTGCCGACGATCGAGTTCCCCAGGATCGAGACGAACTGGCTGCCGTCGTCAATCGCCACGCCGTGCCGGAGATTGCCCGAGATCAGGTTGCAGTCACCGGTGCAGGGGCCCCCGGGTGTCAGGCCGGTGATTCCGCCGATCAGAATCCCCGCCCCGAACGGACTGCCGGCAGCGTCAACCTTGATGCCTTCAAAAGTGTTGGGGATGGCAGCGGTCCCGGCGCTGTTCGTGCCGATCCGGTTGCCGGCAATCTTCAGCCCGGATGGCGTTTCGGTCACGCCGAAGACGGGGCCGATGTCGATCCCCCACTGGGTGCTGCCGGAAATCACGTTGTCCTCGATGACCGAGTCCCGGACATCGCCGACGATGTGAACGCCGGACAGGTTCCCCAACGCCGCGTCACCTGCCGCGTTCAGCCCCAGCGTGTTTCCCTGGATCAGGACATTGCTCGTGTAGTCGGTCGGCCCGCCGGTCAGGTTGATCGCCGTGCTCGGGTGGCCGGAAATCAGGTTCCCTTCCGCAACCGTGTCACCGCCGACCACGGCGCCCGTGGTGTCGCTCAGCCAGATTCCTTCGCCGTTCGGAATGGCGGCGTCGCCGGCGTTGTTCGTGCCGATCCGGTTTCCGGTGATCAGCGGATCGCCGACCTGGCCGCCGACCATGCGAAGTCCCTGCTGCGCGTTGCCCGAAATCACATTGGAACCGACCTGCGTGCGGTCCGAATCCCCTTCGACCTGAATGCCGACGACACCGTTTGGCCTGGCGGAGTCACCGAGGTCGATGCCGATCCGGTTGCCGGAGATCGACACGTCGTCTGCATCGAACACATAGACCCCGTAATCCCAGTTGCCGATCGTCAATCCCTTGACCGAGGCGCCGTCCGCCTGGATATCGAAACCGATCTGGGATCCGGGGGCGGGCGCCGCGGCCGAGCCGTCGAGGATCACTTCATGGGCTTCCGCCGTCGCGTCAATGGTCACCGGGCTCGTCAGGACGGGCATCTCGGTGGCCGGAACGAGGGTGTGGGGTCCGGGCAGTGGATCAAAGTTGAAGACCACCGTGTCGGCGCCGCTGCCGGCGGCACATTCGCCTGGCGTCACGCCGCTCGCCGTGTCCGTGTTGGCGGCGTTGATCGCTTCCCTCAGAACGCACTGACCCGCATCGGAGACGGCGTCACCGGTGCTGTTCACGGTGATCGTGGCCGCACCGGCAGGTCCGGCTCCGGTGGCGGCCGTCAGCATCGCCACCACGATCGAAACGATCCCGATACCCGCAAGCTTTCGAAAAATCACATCTGCCCCCAGACGATTCGAGTTATCCCGATGCTCTACCAACAGCCCGGGAATGTCAATGATTCGGCCCGGCGGGGGAAATTTCCGGGCTCCGCACTAACCGCCTTGCGTCGGCGTTAGAGTTGTGGCATGCAGATAGGGGGAACGCTGATTAATGGTCTGGTCCGTGTGCTGGTCGTGGCCGGCACCCTGGCGGCGGTCTACTACTTCGTCGTGCGCCCGGTGCTGGACACGACCGAGAAGGTTTCGGGCGGGATCAACAGCAGCATCCAGCAGACCCTGGACGAAGCAAACGACGCCTTCGACCAGACCAACGTCACGACCAAAAACCAGAAGGTCCTGACCAGGAAGATCAAGAACGTCCCGACTTCGAATATCCCGAAGCTCGAAAACTGCATCACCGCCGCCGGCACGAACATCAACCAGATCAACCGCTGCATCAACCGTTACGCAAACTGACTGCCGGCCCGTCGTAACCGGTCCCGCATCCTCTGGCGGTACCCTTCTTCCTGTTCAGAACACATACGCCTAATTCGCCGCTTCTGCGGCGGAGCGGGGGAACCATTGGTCACCGGGCAACCGGTGGCCGGGGGCGAATCTGACCATCTGGTCCGTAGCGCAGCTTCTTCAGCGCGAGCCCGACAGCTAACCCCGCAGGCATGACGAAGAAGGAGGTACCCATGGATCTGGACAGACATGTGGTGAGACCGATGACCGAGGAAACCGGCGCCCGCGCCGCCTTCGGCATGCTGGTCGGAGCCCTCGCCGGGACAGCCATTGCGCTGCCCCTGCTGGTCGGAGTCTTCGGACTCTAGGCCTGGACGGCCCGACGCGGCCGCCGCGCTTCTCGCG
>JAIBCJ010000135.1 GCA_019694145.1 Solirubrobacterales bacterium
CCGACGATCTCGCCGTACTCCTTGTCCACGACCAGCTTGACCATGCCGTCGCGGTCGTCGTAGACGGTGCCGGCCCCGACTCCGCCGAGCTTGAGCTTGCCGGTCTTCACATCGAGGCCCTGCTCCTTCGCCTGGGCCTCGGTCAGCCCGACGCTGGCGACCTGCGGGTGGCAGAAGGTGGCGCCCGGGACCAGGTCGAGATCGACCGGATGGGTTTCGGCGCCGGCGGCGGACTCGGCCGCGACCACGCCCTCCTCCATCGCCTTGTGGGCGAGGGCCGACCCGCGGACCAGGTCACCGATCGCGTAGACCTTGTCGTTGGAAGTCTTCTGGAACCCGTCGACGGCGACCCGTCCGTTCTCGTCCAGCTTCACCCCGGCCGCGTCAAGACCAAGCGCGTCCACGTCCGGCCGGCGGCCCCCGGCGATCACCAGGTAATCGACCTCGGCCGAGTTCTCGCCGTAGGTGAACCTGACCGAGTCCTTGCCGGCCTCAACGTTCTCGACCGGCGTACCGGTGGAGATCTCGATGCCCTGCTTCTTGAAGGTGCGTTCGACCACCCGGACCACATCCTTGTCCTCGACCGGCAGGATCTGATCGAGCATCTCGACCAGGATCACTTCGGTCCCGTAGCGGATGTAGGCGGAAGCGATCTCGGAGCCGGAGGCACCGGCGCCGACCACGGCGATCTTCTTCGGCTGTTCGGCCAGAGACCAGGCACCCCAGGTGTCCAGCACCCGGTCGGAGAAATCGACCCCGGGAATCGCCTGCGCTACCGAACCGGTGGCGAGGATCACCTTGCCGGCCCCGTACACGGTGCCACCGACCTCGACGTCACCGTCGGCGGTCAGGCTGCCTTCGCCTTCGATGAACCTGATCTTGTTCTTGTCGAAGAGTCCCTTGACGCCGCCGGACAGGCTGGCCGAGACATCGGTCCGGCGCTGGCCGAGCGCGTCCCAGTCGAGTTCGGCTCCCTGCACCTTGACCCCGATGTCCGCCGAGTTCCTGGCTTCATCGAGAACCTCGGCGGTGTGGAGCATCGTCTTGGCCGGGATGCACGCGTAGTTCAGACAGCGTCCGCCGGCCTTGTCCGATTCGACCACCGCGGTGGTCTTGCCGAGCTGGGCGGCGCGGATCGCGGCCACATAGCCGCCCGGTCCCGCACCGATAACGATTACGTCAAACGATTCATCAGCCATGGTCAGGCGAGACTATCTTCTAGTCGCCTTCGGGGCTCTGGTACTTGAAGCCGCGCTCGTAGAATCCCTTCTCCAGGTCACTGTTCTGGTCGCCGAACATGGCGATGATCCGGTAACCGCGACGCAGCGAGATTTCGGCCCGTTCCGAGTTCTTGACCTCGCCCTTGCTTTCCGAATCCGGCGGGCGCATGTAGAGGTCGGTCAGGCCGGTGTAGCCCGCGTCCTTCAGGTTCGCCCAGGTCACCTTGGTGAAGTTGAAGGTGTTGATGTCCAGGCCGCAGGCGCCGGTCCAGGCCAGTGAGCTGCTGCAGAGGTCGGCCGAACCCATCAGCGCACCGACCAGCGGATCGGCCGAAATCGGCTCGTAGCGGGCGGTGATCACGAAGGTCGCCATGCCGCGCTTCCGGGCCAGTTTGAACAGGTTGAGCATCGGCTTCAGAGCGGTCTGGGAGCCGAGGATCTCGTTGCGGTACATCGAGATCGTGTCGTAGTTCGGCTGCGGCGAGCCGTAACGGAAGCTGGACATCGCGGTCTCGTCCATGTCCATCGCGATCGCCAGTTTCTTCATCCCGGCGCAGGCCTTGCGGGTGATTTTTCTCACCGGCTTGGTCGGTTCGAGGGTGGAATTGTCCGGCAACAGCGTCACCGCCTGCCCGTCCGGACCGGGGTCCGGCGCAGCGACGATGGGGGCAGTCGGCTGATAGTTCGCCGGAACCGCGACCGGCACGGTGTAATCGGCAGCCGGATCCTTCCCCGGGTCCGCCTTCCCGATCGGGAAATGAGCCTTCCGGCAGGCGCGCACCTTGCCGATCGTCGGTTGGGTCCGTTTCACTATCCAGCGGCGACCGGCCTGGGCCACGAAGGCGAGGTCATTCGCGTACTTGCCGGAGTCGAAATACTCCTTGCGCTGCTGCGGCGTGTAGGTGTCCGCCGAGGCAGCGGGGGCCAGGGCGAAGCCGAGCACGAGGAAGAGGGCGAGGACGGCAATGATTGACCGGAATCCGGCAAGTGAATTCTTCATGCCATGAAAACTACTTGGCAAGCCGAATGTTGCGGTTTACGACTGGTGAAGCGGGCTGCGGTCAGAGGCTTCCGGATCAGGACCCGGGCCGGTCTGGCATCTGGATCCGGGCCATCGCCTTGACCATGAACCAGAAGAGCACCGAGAGTCCGGCGGTCAGGATGAGGGTGCCGATGATCTGCACCAGGGTCGGCGCGGTGACCATGCCGAGAACGCCGGCCAGGATCAGCAGGACGAGCAGCATCTGGAAGCCGAGCACCGCCCAGTACTTCGCCTTCCACATCCCCCACGCCATGGCCGAGATGACCAGCGCGAAAAAGGCCCACTGAAAGACGTTCACTTCACGGCCTCCGGCTTCGGCCCCGGTGAAAAGCGCGTACAGGGTCGAGCCCCAGAGCAGCACCGCGACCACCGCGGAGAAGATCGCCCCGACCGTGACCACGGTCGGACGCTCGCCCTCGACCAGCGGCTGCAGGGCCTCGCGGGCGGCCTGGTTTTTGACTTCCGCCTCGGCATAGCCCGCCTTCATGGCCTCGGCCCCGGATTGCCCGGCGGGCCGGCCGTTGCCGTTGGCCGAAGGCACCCCGGCCGCCTCGTCCGCGACCCGCTTCGACCCTCTGGCCTTGCGGCGGGCCGGCCGTCGCGGCTCCTGCTCAGCCACCGGGCAGGACTTCCATGCCGACCGAGGCGAAAGAGCGGCGCAGGCTGGCCGCGACCGCGGTCGGGTCGGCCGCATCGTGGATTGCCCGGACCACGCAGATGCGACGCGCCCCGGCCTGAAGCACCTCGAGCACGTTGTCGGGATCGATTCCGCCGATCGCGAAGAAGGGGATCGTGGTGGTGGAGGCGGCATGCCGGATCAGCTCGAGCCCGGTCGCTGGCCGGCCGGGCTTGGTCGGGGTTTCGTTGATCGGGCCGACGCTGATGTGGTCGATCGGAGTGCCGTCCCTGACGGTCTGGTGGGCCGCCGCGATCTGCTCCTCGGAGTGGGTCGAAAGTCCGAGCAGGTGGTTGGGCCCGATGATCTCGCGGGCCTCGGCCGGGGATATGTCGTCCTGGCCGATGTGGACTCCGTCGGCCCGGACCGACATCGCCAGTTCGGGGTCGTCGTTGAGGATGAAAGGGACCCCGTAGGTGTCGCAGACCCGCCGGAAGGTGTCGGCCGCCCGTTCGATCACCCTGGTGTCGGCTTCCTTCTCGCGCAGCTGCACGATGTCCACGCCGCCGTCGAGCGCCGCCTTCAGCAGCGGCTCCGGATCGTTTCCGTTCGGGGCGGCGTCACAGACGAAGTAGAGCCGGGCAGTCCGCAGGCGTTCCCGCCGAAGTCCGCCGGCACCGTCAGCTGGTTCGAAGCTCATGGGCTGAGGATAGAGGCAGCAAGCCGGGGACCGCTAGCATGCGTTTACCTGCGGGAGCCCGATGTCCCGGGCTGAGAGGGTGGCGACGAAGCCACCGACCGCCTGAACCTGATCCGGGTAATTCCGGCGGCAGGGATGGGCAGCGGTTCCGGTGGGAAGCAAATGAACCGAGCTGAGCCGAGAGAAGAAAGCGACGTGATCGTGGTCGGGGCCGGCCTGATCGGACTCGCCTGTGCCTGGGAGCTGGCCGGTTCCGGGGTTTCGGTCACGGTGTTCGAAAGAGACGAACCGGGCTGCGGTGCGACCCGGGTCGCGGCCGGGATGCTCGCTCCGATCGGTGAGCTCGACTTCGGCGAGCCCGACCTGCTCGCCCTGAACTTGCGCTCCCGCCGGCTCTATCGGGAGTTCACCGGCGAGGTCGAGCGGGCGACCGGTCTCGACACCGGCTATCGCCACACCGGCGCCCTGCATGTCGCACTCGACCGGGACGAGGCGGGGGAGCTGAAACGGGAAATGGAGCTGCAGCGGTCCCACGGGCTTGAATCGAAGTGGCTCGGGCCGATCGCCGCGCGCGACCTCGAGCCCGGAGTCAGCCCCTCGCTGGCCGGCGCGGTTCTGGTCGAGGAGGACGCGGTGGTGGATCCCCGGGCGCTGGTCGAAGCGCTCAGGGCAGGCCTTGCGCAGAGGGGCGTTGAGATCGTGAGCGCCGAGGTAACCGGGCTGGAACGGGATTCGGCCGGAAGGGTGAGGGGAGTCGGGACTTCGATCGGGTCCTTCGCCGCGGCAACGGTGGTGGCCGCTCCCGGTGCCGTCGCCGGGGTCGCCGGGTGGCTGCCGGAAGAAGTCCGGCCCCCGGTGCGTCCGGTCAAGGGGCAGACGGTCGAGCTGCGCGGCCCGAGCGAAGATCCGGTCTGCGAGCGGATTCTCGGGTCGGAACGGGTCTACATCGCGCCCCGCCCTGACGGCAGGGTCATCCTCGGCGCGACCTCCGAGGAGATGGGCTTCGACACCCGGGTCACCGGGGGCGGGGTTCACGAACTGCTGCGTGAGGCCTACCGGCTGCTACCCGACGTGGCGGAGATGGAATTCGTCGGCGCGGTCGCCGGGCTGAGGCCGGGCACCCCGGACAACCTGCCGATAATCGGCCGGACCGGGATCGAGGGCCTGATCCTCGCGACCGGCCACTACCGCAACGGGATCCTGCTCGCCCCGGTGACGGCCGAGGCAATCGCCGCGCTGGTTGCCGGTGATCAACCCGAGTGGCTGGAGGCGGCCAGTCCGGGCCGGTTCACAAAACAGGAGGTGGGTTGATGCGAATCGAGTTGAACGGAATCCCGACCGAGGTTGCCGACGGGCTGACGATCACCGAAGTGATCGGGCTAGTTGCGGGGGACCGGATCCCCGAAGACCGGCGCGGAGTTGCGGTCGCGCTCCGGGGGGAGGTCGTCCCGCGCTCGGAGTGGGACTCGACGGTTCCGGCTGAAGACGACCCGGTTGAGGTCGTTGCCGCGATCCAGGGGGGCTCCGGGGAAGTGGATTCGGGACAGTGGGAGCTCGGTGGCCGGACCTGGACCTCGAGACTGATCGCCGGCAGTGGCGGCTTCCGCTCGCTGGAAGCGATGGAAAGCGCCCTGGCACTTTCGGGAACGGAAATCATCACCGTCGCCCTGCGGCGGCTTGATCCTTCGGCCCAGGGTTCGGTCATGGACGTGATCGAGAAGCTCGGGCTGTTCATCCTGCCGAACACGGCCGGCTGTTACACCGCCCGCGACGCGGTCCGCACGGCGAAGCTCGCGCGGGAAGCCTTCGGCACCGAGTGGGTCAAACTCGAGGTGATCGGTGACGATCGCACCCTGCTTCCCGACGCTCCCGAACTGCTCAGGGCGGCCGAGGAGCTGGTCGGTGACGGCTTCATCGTGCTGCCTTACACCAACGACGACCCGATCCTCGCCGCCCGGCTGGAGGCG
>JAIBCJ010000136.1 GCA_019694145.1 Solirubrobacterales bacterium
AACAACGTCGAGACCGTCCCCGATATCGCTGCCGGCATGATCGCCGGAGTCTGGAAGGTCATGGACGAGGACCCCCGCCTGGCCCGGCTTTACTTCGATCTCAGCGCGGTCTCGGTGGTCGACGATGACGTTCGTGATGCGATCCACCTGGTCAAGGACCGCTGGCGCGAGGTGATCGCCGGCTTCATGCTGGACGCCGGCGTTCGGGCGGACCGGGTCGCGCCGCTCGGGACCTTCCTGATGTCCGGTGTCCAGGGCCTGGCGATCGAGCGGCTCGAGGGCGATCAGTCCGATCGCCTCGAAGCGGCCCGCAAGCTTTTCGTCCGGGCCGCCGGCGCGATCGCCTGACCGGATCTTTTCCCTTGACATAACCCGGTGAACCTAAGAGAGTCAAGGGTGGGGTTTTCGCAGGGTCCATATCGGGAAGAGGTACCTCATAGTGAGCAGGTTTTCGTTTCGTCTTCTGGTTTCCGTCATTTCGATTGGCGTGGCTCTGGGGGCCGGCGCCGGATCTGCCTCGGCGATGACCGTCACCTCGACCGGTGAGAGCGGCTGCTCGCTGCGCGTAGCGATACAGGCGGTGGCCGCGAATGACAGCGGCACCGCCTGCGGGGCGGTGGTCAGCGGCGGTCCGACCCCGATCAACCTTCCGGCCAACACGATCACGCCGTTCGACGGGCAGATCGTGGTGCCGGCCGGAGTCAACGTCCAGATCAACGGCGACAACGTCAACAACCCGCTGACCACTGTGATCGACGGAACCGGCGCCACGGCGGGCCGGATATTCGAGATCAAGAGCGGTGCGAGCGTGAAGCTGTCGGGCCTGACCGTCACCGGGGGTCAGGCTTTGAACGGTGCCGCCCCGACCAGCCGCTTTGCCTCCTATTCGGGTCAGGACGGCGGAGGAATCCTGAATGGCGGCAACCTGACCCTTGACCACGTCGTGCTCAAGGGGAACCATGCCGGCGACGGCGGAGATGGCTGGAACGGCGCCCTCGAAGAGTCCGGCGGAGGCGCCGGCTGGGGTGGCAACGGCGGCGGCATCTACAACTCCGACGGGGCGAGCCTGACCATCACCAACTCCGAGATCAGCGGCAACTTCGCCGGCCAGGGCGGAACCGGCGGTTCCGGAGGGAACGGGGCCGGAGGCCTCGGCCACAACCCTGACGGCCGCTCGGGCGGCAACGGCGGCCGCGGCGGCAGCGGCGGCGGCATCTACAACTCGAATTTCGGTTCGCTTTCGATCGACCGGTCGACGATCAGCGGCAATCAGAGTGGCCGCGGCGGCAACGGCGGCGGAGGTGGCCTGGGTGCCGGCCCCAGCCCGAACGGCAGCGGCGGCGAGTTCAGCGGCGGCAAGGGTGGAGACGGCGGAGACGGCGGCAACAACGGTCGCCTGATCCGCAAGGACGGGAACACCCCCTTCGATGAGGCACTCGGTGGCGGCGGTATCTACAACGTCGGCTCCATGACCATGACCAATTCGACGGTCAGCGGCAACAACACGGGCGCCGGTGGAACCGGTGGTCCGTCCGGTTACGGAGGCAAGCGCAACAGTGACTCGAACATCTTCCAGTCCAGCGGCCGGGCCGGCTGGGGTGGCGGCGGTGGCCGCGGCGGAGGGCTGCTCAACGGATCGCAGCAACAGGGCTCGATGACCCTCACGAACGTGACCGTGACGCAGAACCTCACCGGCGATGGTGGCGACGGCGGCGGCGGGGCAGGAGGGACCGACAACACGCTCGGCGGGGGCCAGGGCGGCATCGGTGGCGACGGCGGCGGGCTCTGGGCGCAGGGAGCCCACAACAACATCGCGCTCCTGACTCACGTCACGATCGTCAAGAACTTCGTTGGCGCCCGCGGGCTGGGCGGCAACAGCGCGAACGGCGCTGGTAACCCGGGCACGCGAGGCGTCGGGGCCGGAATTGCGGTTGGTGGTCGATACAACCAGAGCGGCGCCGGTGTCTACTTGAAGAACAGCCTGATCTCCGCCAACGGCTTTTCCGGCGACCCGACCTACGACAAGAACTGTTCCCAGCAGCAACCCGTCGCGAACTACCAGGAGTTTGGCGATCAGGGCAACAACCTGAGTTACCCGCTGGACGGAAGCCCCTGCCCGGGCCAGACCAATACCGACCCCGACCTCGGTCCGCTCGGCAACAACGGCGGCCCGACCGAAACGATCCTGCCGCAACCCGGCAGCGCCGCGATCGGCGGGGTGCCCCTGGCCAGCTGCTCCGTGCCCAACGACCAGCGCGGATTGCCGCGACCGGGTGATGACGGCACGTCCTGCGACATCGGCGCGATCGAGGTCGGGACGGCTCCGGCTTTGACCGAGACCACGACCGGGTTGAACTCTTCGCTCAATCCGTCGAAGTCGGGTCAGTCGGTGACCTTCACGGCGACGGTCTCGCCCCCACCGAGCTCCGGCACGGTTGCCTTCTCGGACGGCGGCACCACGATAAGCGGTTGTGAAGCGAGCCCGCTCAAGCCGGGCGGCCAGTTCACCTGCTCGACCAGCTCGCTCACCACCGGAACCCACTCGATCTTCGCGATCTACTCGGGCAACACCCTGTTCGCATCCTCGCTTTCGCCGACCCTGAACCAGGTCGTCAACGCCGACCAGCCCAGTCCAAAGGCCAAAATCAGCAAGGTCGCGGTGAGTGGACCGTCTAGCGTGAAGAAGGGCGCGAAAGCCGCCTTCACGGTGAAGATCACCAACGGCGGCAACGCGTCGGCGACCGGGGTCAAACTGAAGGTGACCGGCGGCGGGGCCAGTGCCTCGAGAACGGTCGGTGGCATCACGGCGGGCCGCACAAAGACGGTCAAGCTCTCAATCAGGCTGAACCGAACCGGTCGCAAGCAGCTCACCTTCCACGTCACCTCCGCCAACGCCGGCAGCAAGACGGAGCGGGCCTGGCTGTTTGTCCGGCCCCTGACCGGCATCAGGCACTAGTCAATTTCGGGACACCGCCCGGTGCGGTTTTCCTCTGTGCTAAGTTACAACCAAATGGTTGTAGGTTTGCCGACAAAGCCAGGACCGACGGGCCCGGATTTCGATGAGGATCAGGTCGATCTGATCTTCCATGCACTTTCCGACCGCACCCGTCGGGACATCATGGGCAAGGTCAGCCTCGGTGAGCAATCGATCTCCGGACTGGCCCGTCAGTACGAGGTCAGCTTCGCCGCGATCCAGAAGCACGTGAGTGTGCTGGAGAAGGCTTCGCTCGTGACCAAACGGGTAGACGGAAGGCAGAAGCTCGTCCAGAACAATCCGGAGACCCTCCGGCGGGCGACCGAACTGCTAGCCGAATACGAGCGCATCTGGACCCATCGCATCAATGCGATCGGGCGGATCCTCGAAACCGAATCGCAGGCCGACGACCGCAAACGAGCAGAGGAAAGGACCCCCGAATGACCGTAGTCAGCACCAGTCCCGACAAGGAAAACCTGACCCTCACCGTGGTCGGCGAGTTCAACGCCCCGGCCGACCGGGTCTGGGACATCTGGCAGGACCCCCGCAAACTCGAGCAGTGGTGGGGACCCCCGACCTGGCCGGCCACCTTCACAGAGTTCGACTTCAGCGAGGGCGGCGAGGCGAAGTACCACATGACCGGGCCGGAAGGCGAAAAGGCCGGTGGCTACTGGCGCTTCCAGGTGATCGAAGCCAATCGCCGCATCAGGTTTCTCGACGGGTTCGCCGACCAGGACGGCAACCCCGACGAAGCGATGCCCGCCATGGTGATGGAAATGACCCTCGACGAAGGCGCCGGCAAGACCACGATGACCACGGTCACCACCTTCAACTCGCTGGAGGATCTCGAACAGGTTCTCGAGATGGGCATGGAGGAAGGCATCCGCGAGGCGATGGGCCAGATCGACGCCCTGCTCTGAGCCGGATATAGGCTCCGGCCATGAGCATTCTCGACAGCTTCTCCCTGGACGGCAAAGTCGCGATCGTCACCGGAGCCTCATCCGGCCTCGGCGTCGCTTTCGCGAAAGGACTGGCCGAGGCCGGCGCCGACGTGGCGATCTGCGCCCGTCGGGTCGAGAAGCTCGAGTCCACCCGCAAGGCGATCGAGGAGATGGGCCACCGGGTGATCGCGGTGACCGCCGACGTCTCGAAGCCGGAGGACTGCGAGCGGGTGGTCGAGGAGACCGTCGCCAACCTTGGCGGGGTGGACATCCTGATCAACAACGCCGGCGTGGCAAGTGCCGCGCCGGCCACCCGCGAGGACCCGGAAGAGTTCCGCAAGGTGGTTGACATCAACCTCAACGGTTCCTACTTCATGGCCCAGTCGGCCGGCCGGGCGATGGGCCAGCGGGGCGGGGGCAGCATCGTCAACATCGGCTCCGTGCTCGGCTCGACCACGGCGCACCTGCCCCAGGCGGCCTACTGCTCGTCAAAGGCGGCGATCATCGGCCTGACCCGCGACCTTGCCGCGCAGTGGACCGGCCGCAAGAACATCCGCGTCAACGCGCTCGCGCCCGGTTTCTTCGAATCCGAGATGACCGACCAGTACCCGGAGGGCTACCTCGAACAGATGATGTTCCGGGTCCCGGCGGGCCGCAAGGGCGAGTCCGAGGAGCTGGTCAAGGCGGCGATCTTCCTCGCCTCCGACGCCTCCTCGTACGTGACCGGCGCCCTGCTACCGGTCGACGGCGGCCTGCTCGTCAACTGACCCGCGCATCCGCTCCCGACAGCATTGAAGTTATTCGCTCCATGTGCGAATAACTTCAACGCTGTCGGGTGCCGCCGCCGCGACGGGATTCGCTTCAGGTGTCGGACTCGTGCTGCCGACCGTCATTGCCCTCGAGCGGGGCCAGGTCCGGGATGCCTCCGGACCAGACTTCTTCCGGGGCCGGCGGACCGTACTTCGGGGTGATCTCCCGGTCATCGGCACCGGCCCGGCGCATGTGCCGGTACCACCGGTGATAGAGCGGGGCGAAGAGGACGGTCAGGCCGGTCAGGACGAAGAGGCCGGCGACCAGCCAGAGGTGCTCGCGGAGGATCTCGCCCGAACCGGCATCCCATGAGGCCAGCGCGACCAGGCCGATCGAGAGCAGCACCCCGAAGTAGTAATCGAGCGGGAAGCGCCAGATCCAGGGAACCTCGAACCACCAGACGTTGCCCCGCTTGAACCGCTTCACCGTGTAGGCCGGGTTGAGGACAAACCAGCAGTAGTCCCAGATCACCGCCAGCAGGAAGTACTTTGCGATCGTCGCCAGCTCGGCCGGCAGCGACCATTCCACTCCCATGCCGAAGGGCAGGTGGAGGATGACCAGCGGAATCGTGAACGCATAGACGTGGTAGCCGGTCAGTGGCCGGTGGCCCATGAACCAGCCGTAGACCCTGCCGGTCCGGCCGCGCTTCAGGTACCAGGTCGGGAGCCGCTCGGCCCATCCGTAGCCGCCTTCGATCTCGATCTCGATGGCCCCGAGGCCGAAGCACCAGAGGAAGAGCAGGACGGTGAGCGTGAT
>JAIBCJ010000137.1 GCA_019694145.1 Solirubrobacterales bacterium
GGAGCTGCACGACCCGCCCGGTCGCATCCACGAACCAGCGGCCTTTGTGAGCGATCGGGGCAACCGCGCCGGAACCTGCCCCGGCGGGAACCTTGGCGGCCTGTGCGAACGGCACCGCGACGAGCGATGCGGCTACGGCCAGGGTGGCTAGACCAGCGCGAATCGGGTTCGTGAGAGTGCAAACAGTAGTCGAGCCCGGAAGTAGCTCAGTCTTTTTGGCAAGGGCCTTTGTCAGAAATCCGGTTCCCGGGCGACTCTCCATGTGCCAGCAAGCAAACGAGGGGGTGCCGATGTGGATAGTGACTGACCGTGGTTTCTTTTCAGTGGTGGACAAGGGCGAGCCCGAGGGCTGCCTGTGTGTACGGGCCCGGGTCCGTGAGGACCTTGAGAATCTCTGCCAGCTCGAGTCCCTCACCTCGTACGCCGACACGATCGAGGAAAGCAGGTTCAGTGACTACCGCTTCCGGATCCACGTGAAGCGGGAGGACTGGGTCAAGGCCGCAGCCGTCCTGGCCGAACAGATCGACTACGACAACTTCAAGAACGCGGTCAAAGCTCGCCAGGGAAGAGAACGGGCCGGCGTGTACACCCAGGTCTGGAACGACCTTTACGGAATGCAGGAGCCGTTCGCCAGGTAAGACCAGCAGCAGACATCTATCAAGAGCGGTCGAGGGAACCGGCCCCGTGACGCCGCAGCAACCAGTCGGGATTCAACCCCCGGAAACGGTGCTAAAGCCGGAATCGATGGAGGTAAGAATGCCGTACCAATCAGAGATCGACGCCGAGTTCAGCGCAATTGATGCGATTCTGGACGAGTACACGAAGCGAGTTCCCGAGGGCCCGCAGGGACGAATATGTCAGTCATGCGGCGAGGCAGCGAGATTGCCTTCGATCGAACACGAGATCGCCGCTTACGAGCAGCGGGGCGACTTCATCGCCTTCTGGGATGAGCACCAGTCGTGCTTCACGCGAGCCTGCAGAGGGATCTTCACTGGCTGGAGATTTTGCGAAGTCTGTCGCTGCGAAACCGCGGCTACACCTGAAAACCGCGCTGGGCTTAGCTGGTTGTGCTCTGACTGCCGTGAGGGCTTGCGGCTCGGGTATCGAGGTGAGGGGCAGGTCCTGGAGAAACTCGCCCGATGGCGAGGTGCGCAACACGGTACGTTTTGCGGTGCCTGGAGGAGTCTGCCTCTCAATGTCCCCACGGAGAATGACGTCGCTGTCGCAATCGAGCCGCCCGGAGGATGGATTCCGATCGGACTTCGTGAATGTCCCACCTGTAATTGGGGAACCGGATTCACTTATTCGGCTGGCTACGACGGAAACCCCGACAGAAGATCTGCCCGTTGTCGATGTGAAATCGCCCGATGCCCCTGCGGTGCCCGCTCCACCACCGGTGAAGCTCAGACCTGCTGTTACTCGGTGAGCGGTGGCGGCTGGCGCTACTCCTCCGGCATCGTCTCCCAGTTCGGCCGCTACTGCCGGGATTGTCTCCACGAGAAAGGGGTCAAAACCACGAGCTACTCGGCGGCAATCGAGAAGCTTCCATCCGACAAACAGGTCGAGGTCGAGAAGCTTCGCAATAAGTGGACGGTCGAGGATGCCCGGAGGAAGCCGGAATAGTCAGGCGGGCGGCTGTGTCTTGAGGAGCCGGTCATTCTCGAGGCGTGCCGAACGGACTGCTGCCGGAACGGAAGGACTCGTTCGGTTCGGGAACGTCGATTGGCGTGTACCCACTCACCTTGGACATCGAACTCTCACGAGGCCGGCCCACCGGGTTGTTCGGTGTGGACCCGGACCAGGAGGTCGTCGATCCGGTCGAGGTCGATTGGCGCGATTTCTTCCTCTTCGAAGAAGACCTGATCGTCGAAGAGGCCGTAGAGGGTGCCGAGCACTTCGCCGCCGTATTTCAGCTTCAGGTTGATCCGGGCGCCCCGGCCGAGGCGGGGGATTGTCGCGGCGATCTCGTCTCTCGAGGGCATGGGTGGAGCCTAGCCAGAAGACCCAATTTGCGAGTTCCGAACTGAGACCAATCAGAAATTCCATGCAATTTGCATGAAATTCCGAATAGTTCGCAATTTGCGGAGAAATCGGACTTTGAAGGGGGGAGAGTTTTCGAACCTGCGGCCCTTATCGCTGCAAATGGACGCTTTTCGATGGTTTGAAAATGTAGGGGCCAGGTTCCGTGGGCGTAGTTTCTGCCGCTGGCAATTTTCGGGTCGCCCGGATAGGAAGAGTGCCAAGCCGTCTAAGGAGTGGGGGACCCCATGAGGGGAGTTGCGGTTCAAGGCACGGAAGAGCATGACGCCGGGATCAGGCCGGACGAGGCGGCGCGCAAGCGGGTTGCGGTCGAGTTGATCAGGAATCACGATCGCCCGCTCAGGTGGACGGCACGCCGCTACTCGATCTGTCCCGAGGACGCCGAAGACGCCTATCAGCGAGGCATCGAGATCCTTCTCTCGAAAGCGCCGACAACCGACACGCGGCATCTCCTGCCCTGGACGAGGAAGGTCATCAAGCACGAGGCTTTGGCGATTCGGCGGACCCGCGAGAGGACGCTCGCCCGCCCGGGCCAGTCCGACATTGACGAGCATCTTGAAGACGACTGGGTGCAGCTCATCCCGGATATCAGCGACGGCCCGGATGAACTCACCGTTCGCCGCGAGAGGGTGGCCCGCAGCCGGGAAGCCCTGACTCAGCTGAAGCCCCAGGAACTGAAGGCCCTGACTCAACTCGCAGAGGGATTCTCATACGACGAAATCGGGTCGATGAACTCGTGGACCCGCACCAAGGTGAACCGGTGCCTGGCCGAAGGGCGGGCTCGTTTCCGAAGTACCTTCCGGGAAAGCGAAGCGGGAGAGAGGTGCCCCGAATTCGAGCCAATGATCTCGGCCAGCTGCGACGGGGAGTTGACCTCATCCCAGGTTGCCGAGCTGGAAACCCACCTCGCCGTCTGCGGCCACTGTCGGTCAACCCTTCGCGCCTATCGCGCTGCCCCCAGGGCGGCCGCAGCGCTGGCTCCCCTGTTGCCGGCCGGCCGGGGGCTCTGGGAGCGAACCCAGGAACTCGCGGTGGACCTGCAGACTCGCCTCTCGGGAGTCGGCCGGGGTTCGGACTCCGGAGTTCAGACGGTCCTGGCCTCGGGAGGTACTCGTGGTGCCGGGATGGCGGCAATCGCCAAGATCGCGGCGATCTGCGCCGGCACAGCGGGTACCGCGGCGGTTTGTGCCGCCACCGGGGTGCTTCCGGCCGCGAATCTGCTGCCCCACAAGGACGCAAAACCGGTCGTCGAGCGGCACGCATCGGTAGCCCGGCCAGAGCCCGAACGGCGGAAGCTGGATTTCGTGGAGCCCGCGCCGGAACCATCGACGGCCCCGCAATCACAGGCCGGTGGATCTCCGGATCAGTCGGCTACCGCCGCCGAACCGGTGTCGACCACCCCCGAGCCGGTCAGTGAAGCGCCGGTGATCACCGAGTCGGCACCGGCACCGACTCCGACCGAAACGGAATTCACACCCGAGGCGGCCGGAACGCCGGCTCCCGCTGCAGCACCTCCCCCTCAACCAGCTTCAAGTTCAAGTTCAGTGCCTGTCGGAAACGGAGGAGGGGAGTTTTCACCATGAACGGATTCCAGAAACTGGCTGTCGTAATCCTCGGGGTACTGGCCCTGGGCCTGGTCGGGGCGAGCGGAGCCAATGCCGGGACGTATGTGATGAGGCAATGTGACGGTTCCAGTTTTCTCGATTTTCAAGGCACCTATTCCGCGATCAATGCGAGCCCGCATTTCGATGCTGTGAGCGGATGCGTCACGTCGGGTTCGGGAAAGCTGGGCATCTACCAGGACCGCAGCGGTACCAGTCTCGCCTACGGTGAAGGCGGTCATTTCGTCTGGGCGGCTCCTACCGGAACCGAAGTGATCGGAGCCCGCATTGCGGCCCGGCTCAATGACAAGAACAACATCCAGGCCCAGCTGAATGGCTACAACGTTGGAGTCCATACCGACATCGATGGTGGCATTCCTCACGACGGTTCAGATCAGGTCAGCTACTGGTCTGACCCAGCCCATCCCCAGTGGATGGTGGTGATCGAACTGCTCTGCCAATCGGTGAACGGGTGCGCGAACCAGGTGGGTGGAACCAAGGCCTTCCTCGAGGTAACCGACACCGAGTTCACGGTCAGGGACACGGTCGCGCCGACAGCGGCGGCCTCGGGAACCCTCTGGGACTGGGGTGGCGATTCCGGCTATCACCGGGGTACTGCCTCGATCGGGATCGACGCCACCGACCAGGGTTCGGGAGTGGCTGCCACCTGGGTCGAAATCAACGGTCTGAGGGTCGACCTCCCGGCGCCGACCTGCCCGGGTGACAAGGGTGACTACACGACCAGGTTCACTCCCTGCCCGCTCACTTACTCGACGATCAGGACTTTCGATACCTCGGTCTCGCCCTTTCAGGAAGGGTCAAACCAGATTCGGGTCTGTTCTCGTGACTACGCGAGCTCCGAGGCAAACGCTTCAAAAACATGCAGCGCCACCAGGACTGTCCTGATTGACAACCGGTTCTCAAATCCGGCGGACAATCTGCGTTCCGATCAGGGAACCGACTGGCAACCCGTCAACGGGTTCACCCTTCGCTGGGAGATACCGGAAGGCCAGGTCGCACCGATCATCGGGGCCGTCTACAAAATTCAGGAACTCGAGACCGACACGCTGGTCGACGCCGGCTACTTCAGCGGAAACGACATTCAGAGCGCTGGTCCGATCAACCTGCCCGCGGTCGGCGCGTACAAGGTGATCATCCATCTGGTCGACGGAGCGCTCAACCTCGGACGGGACGCCGAGACCATCCTCCGCTTCGACGACAGGCCGCCGGGTGACGTGAGTCCGGTCGAACCGGAGGGATGGATCTCAAGGGACGAACTGCCGATTCAGCAGGAGATCGAAAAGGCAGCGCCCGGTGGCCCGTCCGGAATCAGTGGCTACGCGCTGGAGGTGTCCGACGACGGGCCGGCGCAGCCCTGCGGATCCGAGATCTGCCTCGCCCCGGAGATCACCCTGGCCGGAGGCCCGGACCTGAGGACGGGTTCGATCGGCGGCCTTGTCGAGGGTAATCACTGGATTTCGGCGGCTGCGGTCTCGGGGGCTCACAAGTCCTCGGTCGAGCCGGGCAGCACGATGGTTCAGGTCGACCGGACTCCACCGACCGTCTCGATATCCGGAGTTCCGAACGAATGGGTCAACCATCCGGTCACCCTGACCGCCCAGGCGAGCGACCAGCTCTCCGGGATGCAGCCCCAGCCGGCTGACGACGGCAGTCCAAAAACGGTGATTGATGCCGACAACTACGCGGCCTACGAATCACCCGGACCTTTCGCCAGTTTCTCGGTGGCGACCGAAGGCGTAAACCGGGTCCGCTACTGGGCGGAAGATCTGGCCGGCAACGCGAACGACGGGATGC
>JAIBCJ010000036.1 GCA_019694145.1 Solirubrobacterales bacterium
GATGCCCAGGAAGCCAGGGCGCTGGAGATCGTCGATGCGGAGAAGCTGATCCTGCCGGCCAGCTTCGGCCGGGACGAGGAATCGATCGAAATCAACTGGAAGGTCCGCGAGGGCCTCCACGGCCTGATCGGCAAGATGCGCCTGCCCGGCACCGCGCTGATCATCGAGGACGTCTGCGTGCCGCCCGCCCGGATCGCCGAAGCGGCGGTGGAGCTGCGCGGCATGCTGGCCGAACACGGCTTCCTCGCCGGCGTCGCCGGTCACGCCTCGGCCGGCAACCTGCACTTCATGCTCACCCCGGACTTCTCGAAGCCGGAAGACACGGAGCGCTACGAGACCTTCATGAACGCCCTGGTCGATCTGATCATCGACAAGTACGACGGAGCGCTCAAGGCGGAGCACGGCACCGGGATCAACATGGCTCCGTACGTGATCAGGGAGTGGGGCGAGCAGGCAGTCGACTTCATGTGGCGGGCCAAGCAGCTGGCCGACCCGGAGAACGCGCTCAATCCCGGTTCGATCCTGACCCGGGACGGGCAGGCCCATCTGCAGAACCTGAAGACGACCCCGCCAGTCGAGGAGATTGCCAACGCCTGCGTCGAATGTGGTTTCTGCGAGCCGGTCTGCCCCAGCCGCCACCTGACCACCACCCCGCGGCAACGCATCGTTCTGCGCCGGGAGATGGTCCGCCAGGGCGAGGACACCCCGGTCCGCCGGGCCCTGCTCCAGGAGTTCGAGTACGAGGCGATCGAGACCTGCGCCGCGGACGGTTCCTGCCTGCTGGCCTGCCCGGTCGGGATCGACACCGGCAAGTTCATCAAGGGTTTCCGGGCCGAGCAGCACAGTCCCGCGGCCGAGAAGATGGCCCTGCGGGCCGCCCGTCGCTGGGACCGGATCGAGAAGCTGGCCCGTACCGGCCTCAAGCTCGGGGGTGCCGTTTCCAGCGTCGCTTCGGACGGGGCGATGCGGGGCCTGACCCGCGCCGCACGCAAGGCGATGAGCGCGGACCTGGTTCCCGAATGGGGCGAGGACATGCCGCCGGCCGCCCAGCCGAAGCTGCCACAGACGACCTCCCATGGCGCCGCCGCCGTGTACATGCCGGCCTGCATCAACCGCATGTTCGGCCGCTCCAAGGATGACCCGGGGAAGAGCCTGCCCGAGGCAATGGTCGAGGTCTCGGCCCGGGCCGGCAAGCCGGTCTGGATCCCGCCGGACATCGCCGGCACCTGCTGTTCGGTTCCGTGGAGCTCGAAGGGCTACAGGAGCGCCCACGAGTTCAAGGCGAACCAGACGGTCGAGCGGATCTGGCGCTGGACCGGCGGGGGAACCCTGCCGCTGGTGATCGACGCCTCGTCCTGCGGCCACGGCCTGATCGATTTCGGCGAGGGGGTGCTGAGCGAGGAGAACGCCGCCCGCCACGCCGAGCTGAAGATCATCGACTCCGTCCAATGGGCCGAAGAGTTCCTGCTACCGGGCCTCGAAGTAACCAACAAGGCCGAATCGGTCACGATCCATCCGACCTGCTCGGGCCGCCACCTGGGTCTGGAAAGGTCCCTGACCCGGATCGCCGACGCCCTCGCGGAGCGGGTTGAAATCCCGAACGTCGCCACCTGCTGCGGCTTCGCCGGTGACCGCGGCCTGCTCCATCCGGAACTGACCGCAAGCGCCACCGCCGCCGAGGCGGCCGAGGTCAAGTCGGAACCGACCGCGAAGTACATCTCCTCCAACCGGACCTGCGAGGTCGGCCTCGAACGCGCGACCGGCGAACCCTACGGCTCCTTCATCTACCTCCTCGAAGAAGCCACCCGGCCCTGACCGGGACCCCGGGGTCAGGCCCGGAGGAGCTAGCCCTGGTTCAGGTACTCGTCGATTGCGGCTTTGGCGGCGGCCATATCGAGGCCGGTCTGGTCGCGGTGGACCTTGATCGCCTCGATCGTGTTGTTCTGCTGGAGCAGAGCCTGAACCTCGGGTGAGAGCGGCTCGTTGCCGGACGGCTCGGCAACCCCCAGATGCCGGTAGAGCTCACTCACCTTCTGCTCGAGCTTGGCTATGCGGACGACGTATTCAGGATCCAGACTCATGCTCCGACCCTAACTCCCCGGTCACCTTTCCGTGACAATTTTCCGGATGCGGGCACTACACTCTGGCGTGGGAGAAACGAAACAGGGGAATCGATGATGAAGAAGCTGGTCCTGGCCGTCACAACCGCTTTTCTGGCGATCTGCTGCTGCGCCCCGATGGCTGCGGCGGCGCCGGACCGGGATCCGATCCCGCCGCCGACCGACTACTGGCAGGACAAGGGCTTCATCCTGATGGCCCATCAGGGTGGCGAGTGGGACTTCCCGCCCAACACCCTGTTCGCCTACAAGTCCGCGATGGCGATCGGCGCCGACATGCTCGACATGGACGCCTACGTGACCCGCGACGATCACATCGTCCTTACTCACGACCTCGACGCCCGCAGCAACTCGAACCTCACCGACGACATGTTCGGCGGCCGCCACGACATCAACGATCTCGATCTCGTCGAGCTCAAGACCCTCGACTTCGCCTACAAGTGGAGTCCGCGTGACGGCTCGGCCTCGGTGCCTTTCCGCGGCATCGCCACCGGCAGCGCCCAGCCGCCGACCGGTTTCACCGCCAACGACTTCAGGATCCCGACCTTCGACGAGCTTCTCGACGCTTTCCCGGACACCCCGATCAACATCGAACTGAAACAGGTCGGCGCCCTGACCCCGGCCGACATCCAGGCGACCGCGGAGAAGATGGCCGACATCCTCGAAGCGCACCCCGGCCACGACGAAAACGTGATCATCAACTCCTTCGGCCAGGAGATGCTCGACGCGATGCATGCGGCCCGGCCCGAGCACAAGTCATTCAGCGGCAGCCAGAGCGCCCTGCTCGGCTACATCCAGGGCAACCCGATCACCCCGACTCCGGTCGCGGTCGAGCCGCCTGACTATTACAACCTCGGGTCAAGCCTTCAACCCACATGGGTGCGCACGGTGCCGATCCTGTCACCTTTCACCGAATATGACGGCTACAGGATCTACGTCTGGGGTTCCGACCATGACCCCTTCCAGGACACGGACGAGTTCTACGCCAAGTTGATCGAGGAGGGCGCCGACGCCTACAACACGCCCTCGCCGCTGACTCTCGCCGCCTACCTCTGCTCGGCCGGCATCCCGCAGGCCGACGGCACCCCTCGCTGCCCGGAGCAGGAATGCCCGGAAGGCCAGACCGGCTACGCCCCGGACCACTGCGTGGATATCCCCGTCGATCCGATGATCGAGATCAAGAGCCTGAAACTGACTCCGAAACAGGGGCAGGTGAAGGCAGGCAAGAAGGCCGTGCTGACGCTGCAAGTCTCGACAACCGACGGCATCGGTGGCGGAAACACACCAATCCGGTTGAGGTCATCGAACCGCAACGTAAAGGTGCCTGCTTCGGTCAAGGTCTACCTCGTTTCGGGCAAGACCCTGACGAAGAAGATCACCGTGACCGCAACCCGCAAGGCGAAGGGCAAGGCCGCCATTACGGCGACCAGCGGCAAATTCAAGGCCAACTCGGTGCTCAAGGTCAAGTCCCTCTGCGTGAAGAAGCGCAGCAAGGGCGGCAACCTCTGCGGCAAGACCAACCACTTTTGAGAATCAGACAGCGTTGACGTTATTCGTTCCATGTGCGGATAACTTCAACGCTGTGGTGAGTTGTCAGGCGCGCTGGCGTTCCTCGGCCTGGGGGACGATTTGGGCGATCGCCTGATCCTCGTCGATGCGCTTGTCGAAGGCGGGGACGAGCAGGCCGCGGGCGTAGAACAGGGCCTTCCACTCGGTCGGGGCGATGGCTCGCGGATTGCGTTTTTCGATCGCGTCGATCACGACCTTGCCGGCCTTTGAAACCGGCACCTTGCGGGTCATCCAGTCCGGGGTCACGTCTTCCCGGATCCTCTGGACCAGCGGATCCGCGAATGCTCCGGCCACGAGCTCGGTGTCGATCCAGCCGAAATAGGCGACGGTGGCACTGGCTCCGAGCGGCGTCAGTTCGACCCTCAGCCCGCGGCCAAACGCTTCAACCCCGGCCTTCGCGGCGGCATAGGCCGAGTTCATCAGGCCGTTCATGAAGGCGTAGGAAGACGAGACCAGCACGAACTGGCCGCCGTTTTCGATCACGTCCTCGATCCCGGCCCGCACGGTCCGCCACACACCGAACATGTCCACCTCGTAGACCCGGTTCCATTCCTCGGTGCCCTGGGTCCGGATTGGCCCGGCCTGGGCCGGCCCGATCCCGGCGTTGGCGACCACCACGTCGATCCTGCCGAAACGCTCACGGGTGGCTTCGAAGGCCAGGTCAAGGTCTTTCTTCGAAGTCACGTCGCAGCCGAACCCGGCCGCCCTGGGCCCGATCGCTTCGGCCGCGGCCTCCGCTTCGGAGCGGTCGAGGTCGAGCAGGGCGACCGACGCGCCGCGGCCATGTGCCTGGCGGGCGATTTCGAATCCGATCCCGCGGGCCGCCCCGGTCACCAGCACCGTCTTGCCGCCCAGCGCGTAGAGATCACCCGAAGTGACCGGAAGCCGCGACGGCGCGGCGGCTTCGCCGAGATCCCGGCGCTCGAACTCCCGGATGAACTCGCCGACTTTCGGGTTCCGCTCAAGGGCGCGGTCGCTGAACGGGCCCACCGCTCCCCGCATGCCGAGGATCGGACGCCAGGCGGGCGGTTCGATGATCCGCGGCGCCCGGGAACGGATGCCCTCGATCAGGGCTCCGGACACCTGGCTGACCGGCATCGTCCGGGTCAGGAAGTCCGGAGCAATCTCCCGTCGAAAGCTGTCGGCGAGCTCATTGCCGAAGACTTCGCTGATCAGGTCGGTCTCCACGTAACCGAAGTAGGCAACCCCGGCAGAAGCTCCGTGCGGTTCGAGTTCGGCCCTCAGTGAACGGCCGAGGGATTCCACCCCGGCCTTCGAGGCGGCGTAGGAAGTGTTGAGGGCCCCGTTCGCCTGGGCGGCTACTGACGCGATCAACACCATGTGCCCCCGGCTCGAGATGATCGGCTCCACCGCGGCCCGGGCCGTGTTGTACACGCCGACCAAGTTGACCTCGACGACCTTCTCCCAGACCGCCGGATCGATCGCCCGCGCCGTCGTTTTCGGCGGAGTGATGCCGGCGCTCGCGATCACCGCGTCGATACCGCCCAGCCGTTCAACGGTCTGGGCGACGGCTGCTTCCATCGCGCCCAGATCGGTCACGTCGGCGGCCAGGCCGATCGTGTCCCCGCCCAGCGCGAGAGCAGACTCGGAAACGATTTCCGGATCGAGATCGATCAAAGCGACGGAAGCTCCCTGCTCCCGGGCCAGCCGCGCCGTCTCGAAACCGATTCCCCGGGCACCACCGGTGATCAGCACGACCTTGCCCCTCAGCTCCATCGAATCCATCACACCACTCTAGAGCCTGTTTGCCGGTGGAAAACCGCAGGCTGGATGTGGTTAAACCGCAATCCCGAGGAGATTCTGCGAACTATCCTCGGCGGGATGGCCAGCACGGAGCTGACATCCGGGGCCAGAACCCTGATCCCTTTCAGGCGGCTCGCGGCCGCGACCGCATTCGCCACCTTCGCGCTGATCGTGGTCGGTGGCATCGTCAGGGTGAGCGAGTCGGGACTGGGCTGCGGGCCGGCCGGCAGCGGACTCGAGGGATGGCCACTCTGTACCGGCAGGGTGGTCCCTTCGGTCGGGGGCGCGACCCTGGTCGAGTTCACCCACCGCGTGCTCGCCGGCCTGGTCGCGGTGCTGGTGGTGCTCCTGCCTGGCAGGCTTTCCGCAACCTGCGCGACCGGCCCTGGCTGGTCCGGGGCTCTGCCTTCACGGTCGTGCTGGTGCTGATCCAGGCCGGTCTCGGCGGGCTCACCGTCGAGCACAACCTGCACGCGACCCTGGTCGCGGTGCATCTGGGGATCGCGATGATCCTGCTGGCCTTGCTGCTCTGCATGTACCGGGCGGCTCACCCGGGGCCGCAGCCGGAAGCCGGAAGGGCGAGCGCCGGGCTCAGGGCTACAGCCGCGATCGCAGCATTCCTGGTCCTGGCCACCATCGTGGTCGGCGGATATGTCGCCGGAACCGAAGGAGAAGGGACCGCGGACAAGCCGTCCGGCGGCGCCCACACCGCCTGCGGCACCGACTTTCCGACCTGCGGAGACGAGCTTCTGCCCTACGGGCGCGACAGCATGGTTGACGCGCAGCTCACCCACCGGGTCCTGATGTTCGCGGCGAGCGTGTCCGTGCTCGCGATGCTGGCCCTGGCCCTGATGCGAGGCATTCGGGGCTGGCCGGCGATCACCGCGGGCGGGCTGGTTCTGCTGCAGGTGTTGCTCGGAGCGCTGAACATCTGGCTCGGCAAGCACGCCGGCCTGATCATCGGACACCTCACGCTTGGCACCCTGGTCTGGGCGGTCGTGGTCTGGGCCGGCATCACCTACACCAGGTTCCCTGGCCCGGAAAGATCCGGCGCCCCACCGAGGCCGGCTTGAGCGGCGGGCCGGTCGGTGAGGAAACCGCGTGCCCGGTCGTCCGTGATGCGACCGGCGCCTGGGTTCTGCGTCGACACGAGGATGTTCTCGCCGCCGCCCTCGACCCGCAGAGGTTCTCGAGCCGGGTCTCGCGCCACCTGAACATCCCCAACGGCATGGATGGCGAGCAGCACGCCCGCTACCGGAAGCTGGTCGAGCGGTACATGAGCCCGGAGCGAACCGACCGGCTCGAGGGCCGGTTCCGCGAGATCGCGCGCGAGCTGGTCGACTCGCTGCCCAGGGACAGGCCGCTCGACGCGGTGTCCGGGGTCGGCAGCCGTTTCGCGGTTCGGGCCCAGAGCGCCTGGCTCGGCTGGCCGGCCGATGCCGAAGAGTCGCTGCTCGAATGGATGGATGAGAACCGTGCGGCCGCCCGGTCATCCAGCCTCGAGATGAGCAAGGCGGTGGCGGACCGCTTCGACCGGATCATCCGCGCGCTGGTCGAAGCCCGCCGCGATCCGACCGGCTGCCCTGACACCGACGTGACCGCGGAGCTGATCGCCGCGCGGATCGATGGCCGGCCACTCACGGTCGAGGAGATCGTCAGCATCCTTCGCAACTGGACCGCCGGCGACCTCGGCACGATCGCCGCCTGCATCGGGGTGGTGATCCGCCGCCTCACGACGGATCCCGCCCTGCAGGTCCGCTGGCGCGATCACCGTCCCGAAGCGGCCGATATGAACCGCGAGATCGACGAGTTGCTCCGTATCGACGATCCCTTCACCGTCAGCCGGCGGGTCACCACCTGCCCGGTCTCGTTCGGCGACCAGGCAATCCCGGCCGGGGCCCGGATACGACTCGACTGGGCCGAAGCCAACCGTGACCCCGAGGCGGTCGGTGATCCCGAAGCCTTCCGTCCGGTCGAGAACGCCGGCCACAACCTGGTCTACGGGATCGGGCCCCACGTCTGCCCCGGCCGCGGGCTGGCCACGCTCGAGATCCGGGTCGTTGTCGAGGAGCTGCTCGCCAGGATCAGCCTCGAACCGGATCCGGAACTGGAACCGGTCCGGGCCGAGGCGCCGCAGGGCGGTTTCGAGTCGGTGCCGGTTCGACTCCGGGAGCTTGCGTGATCCATAAACTCCCCCGCCCATGTCGTCTTTTCGCCCGGTTGATCCGAAGCAGTCCTTTCCCGAGATGGAGGAGAGGATCAACGCTGCCTGGAAGGAAAGCCGGGTCTTCGAGCGGCAGCTCGAGCAACGGGAAGACGCCGAGGTCTGGAGTTTCTACGAGGGGCCCCCGACCGCGAACGGGCGGCCCGGCTCCCACCATGTTCTGAGCCGGGTCTTCAAGGACATCTACCCGCGCTACCGGGCGATGCGGGGCTACCGGGTGCCGCGCAAGGCGGGCTGGGACTGTCACGGACTGCCGGTCGAACTCGAGGTCGAGAAACAGCTCGGCATCTCCTCCAAGCAGGAGATCGAGGACTACGGGATCGAGAAGTTCAACCAGCTCTGCCGCGAGTCGGTCTTCACCTACGTCGAGGAATGGAACCGGCTGACCGACCGGATCGGTTTCTGGATCGACCTCGACGACCCGTACGTGACCATGGACTCCGAATACATCGAGTCGGTCTGGTGGTCGCTGAAGGAGCTCTACGAATCGGACCGGCTCTACGAAGGTCACCGGGTCTCGCCCTACTGCCCGCGCTGCGGCACCGCTCTCTCTTCGCATGAGGTGGCGCAGGGTTACAGGGACGTGATCGATCCCTCGGTCTACGTGAGGTTCCCGCTGACCGGCCGGGACGCATCGCTCCTGATCTGGACCACCACCCCCTGGACCCTGCCCGGCAACTACGCGGTCGCGGTCGACCCGGAGGTGACCTACGCCGAGGTCGATTTCGAGGGCGAGACCCTGATCCTGGCCGGGAACCTGATCGAGAAGGTGCTGGGCGAGGGCGTGGTTGCCGAACGGACCTTCAAGGGAGAGGAGCTGCTCGGTCAGGGCTACGAAGCACCCTTCCCGGGCATGGCCGAGAACTCGGGAGTGTTCAAGGTGATCAGCGGCGACTTCGTGACCACCGACGACGGCACCGGCATGGTGCATATAGCCCCTGCCTTCGGCGAGGACGATTACCGGGCGGCGATCGCCAACGGCCTCTACGACCCTTCGGGCAAGGGCGCCGGAGGAACCCTGTTCAACCCGGTCGGCCTCGACGGCCGGTTCGACGCCCGGGTGACCGGATTCGAGGGCGAGTTCGTCAAGGACCCGGAAGTCACGGAAAGACTTATCGGTCACCTGCGAGAGAACGGCCGCCTGCTGAAGGCCAGTGACTACGAGCACGCCTACCCGCATTGCTGGCGCTGCGGCACCCCGCTGCTCTACTACGCCAAGGCCAGCTGGTACATCAAGACCGCCGAGGCCAAGGGCGCGATGCTGGCCGGAAACGAAAAGATCGGCTGGCACCCGGAGCACATCAAGGACGGCCGCTTCGGCCGCTGGCTCGAGAACAACGTCGACTGGGCCCTTTCCCGTGACCGCTACTGGGGCACCCCGCTGCCGATCTGGGAATGCTCTGACCCGGCCTGCGAAGAGTCCTTCTGCGCCGGCTCGGTCGCCGAACTGGAGGAGAAGTCCGGAGGGCCGCTGCCGGAGGATCTCCACCGCCCCTACATCGACGAAGTGAGCTGGGCCTGCGAATGCGGCCAGGGCGAGATGAAGCGCGTGGTCAGCGTGATCGACACCTGGTACGACTCGGGCGCGATGCCCTTCGCCCAGTTCCACTACCCCTTCGAGGGCAAGGAAGAGTTCGAGCAGCGGTTCCCGGCCGACTACATCTGCGAGGCGATCGACCAGACCCGCGGCTGGTTCTACACGCTGCTGGCCGAGTCGACCCTGCTGTTCGACCAGCCCAGCTACCGGAACTGCGTCTGCCTCGGCCTGATCCTCGACGGTGACGGCCAGAAGATGTCGAAGTCGAAGGGCAATGTGGTTTCCCCCTGGGAGGTGCTGGACGAGTTCGGCGCCGATGCCTTCCGCTGGTACCTGTTCACCGCCCAGCAGCCCTGGGCTGGCTACCGCTTCTCGACCGAGGCGATCTCGGAAGCGCTTCGTTCCTTTCTCTTGACCCTCTGGAACACCTACTCCTTCTGGGTTCTCTACGCGAACGCGGAGGGCATCGACGCATCGACCGCGCCGGACCCGCCAGCCGAGCCGACCGACCTCGACCGCTGGGCACTTTCCCGCCTGCAGGCCACGGTCGGGGAAGTCAACGCGAAGATGGAAAGCTTCGACTGCACCGCCGCCGGCCGGGCGATCGCGGCCTACGTCGAGGAACTCTCCAACTGGTATGTGCGGCTTTCCCGTCGCCGCTTCTGGGAGGGCGATGCCGCCGCCTTCGCAACCCTGAGGCATTGCCTGGTCGAGGTGTCGGCCCTGCTCGCCCCCTTCACCCCGTTCATCGCCGAGGAGATTCACCAGAACCTGGCCGGCGGGGCCGATGGCGATTTCGGGTCGCTGCCCGACTCGGTCCACCTGCGCGACTTCCCCTCGCCGGCGGCAGGACTCCGGGACCAGGAACTCGAGTCGGCGATGGCGGCTACCCGACAGACGGTCGAGCTCGGCCGGGCCTCGCGGGCCCAGGCCAAGGCGAAGGTCCGCCAGCCGCTGGCCCGGGCGGTCGTCGTTGCGACCGACGCCGAGCGGGACGCGATCTCGACCCAGACCGATCTGATCAAGAGCGAACTGAACGTGAAGGAACTGGAGTTCGTGACCGACCAGTCGGATCTGGTCAGCTATCTGGTCAAGCCGAACTTCCGCACCCTCGGCCCGCGCTTCGGCAAGTCGATGCCGCAGGTTTCCGCTGCGGTCGCCGGGCTCGATCCGGCCCACGTGGCCGAGACGGTCGAGTCGGGCGGCGAGATCGGGATCTCGATCGAAGGAAAGGACCACACGCTCACCCCGGAGGACCTGCTGCTCAGCATGGAACCGCTCGAGGGCTACCAGGTGGAAGCCGAGTCGGGCCACGCAGTCGCCCTCGCCCTCGAGCTCGACGACGAGCTGATCCGCGAGGGCCTGGCCCGCGAGATCGTCCACGCCGTCCAGAACGCCCGCAAGGATGCCGGCCTCGAGATCACCGACCGGATCGGCCTTTCACTGGCCGGCGACCAGGAACTTCTCGATGCCGCCGCCACCCATGAGGGCTACGTGACCGGAGAAGTTCTGGCCCGGACGATCGAACTCGGCGGCGACACGGCCGAGGCGGCCAGCCCTGGAACCCCCGAAGTGACGATCGACGGCCGGGCGCTGAAGATCTCGGTCACCCGGGTCGACTGAGAATCGCCGGCCAACGCCGGGCCGATATCTTCACCCAATGGCTTCCGCTCGTCCCCGCGCGAAAACCCAGGCTGAACGCCGCGCGGAGACACGCGCGGCGCTGCTGGATGCGACCGTCGAATCGCTGGTCACTTACGGGTACACCGGGACCACCACCGGCCGGATCGCCGAACTGGCCGGCGTTTCCCGCGGGGCACAGACCCCCTATTTCCGCAGCCGGGCGGACCTGCTCAGTGCCGCCGTGACCCATCTCGCCGAGTTGAGGCTGGCCGCCGTGCGGGAACGGTTCAGCGGCAAGGCGATCACCGTCGAGGAAGGCCTCGACGCGCTCTGGGAGGAGCATCAGGGTGACGCGTTCGACGCCCTGCTTGAACTGTGGATCGCTTCACGGACCGACGATGAAATGCGCGAGCACCTGGTCAGGATCGAAAGGGACGTCGGGGTGGCAATCGTTCAGGAGTCCGCGAGGGCCCTCGGTCCGATCGCCGACCGGCCCGACTTCAACGACGACATGATCTACATCCTCGCCACCATGCGCGGCCTGTCCATGATGAGGATCAGCCACGGTGTAAGCGACCGGACCCTGAACCGACGCTGGAGCGAGATCCGGGAACGGCTGGCTCAGGTTCTGACCTGAGTCAGAGGCCCATCGTCTTGCCGATCAGTTCCTTCATGATCTCGTTGGTTCCGGCGTAGATCCGGCCGACCCGGGCGTCCACCCAGGCCTTGCCGATGCGGTACTCGGTCGTGTACCCGTAACCACCGTGGAGCTGGACTCCGGCGTCCGTCACCTTGCTGACCAGTTCGGTGGTCCACCACTTGGCCATCGCCGCCTCCTCGACCGTGCAGGTCCCGTCCACGTACCGCTCGATGCACCGGTCGATGAAGCAGCGGCCGATCTCGATCTCGGTCCGCAGTTCGGCCAGGGTGAAGCGGTTGTGCTGGAAGTTGGCGATCGGCCGGCCGAAAGCCTTGCGCTCCTTCGCGTAATCGATGGTCATGGCGAGGGCAGCCTCGGCGCCGGCCATCGATGAAACCGAAAGTGTCAGCCGTTCCGGCACCAGCCGGGAGACCAGCTGCAGGAAACCGGAGCCTTCCTCGCCGAGCATGTTCTCCTGCGGCACGTAGCAGTCGTTGAAGAAGAGCTCGGACGTGTCCGAGGCGTGCTGGCCGAGCTTCTCGATCTGCTTGCCACGTTCGAACCCCTCCATGCCCTCTTCGATCACGAAAAGCGACAGACCCCCGTGAGGGTCATCGGAGGTCCGGACCGCGACCACGACCTGATCGGCGTTGATGCCGTTGGTGATGAAGGTCTTGGCACCATTGACGATCCAGCCTTCGCCGTCCCGCTTGCCCCGGGTGGAGATCGCGGCCAGGTCGGACCCGGTGCCGGGTTCGGTCATCGCGACGGCCAGCACCTTCTCGCCGGAAGCGATTTGCGGCAGCCATCGCTGCTTCTGCTCCTCGTTGGCCGTGCTCATGATGTAGGGCACGACGATGTCGGTGTGGAGCAGGGGGCCACCCATGCCCGCGCCAACCCCGGCCCAGACGGATTCCTCGGCCAGCACCACGTTGAAGCGCCAGTCATCGACGCCGGGGCCGCCGTACTCCTCGGGCACCTCCATCGAGAGGAAGCCGTACTCGGCGCACTTGGTGAACAGGCTCTTGGGAACGATGTGATCCCGCTCCCACTGCGGGTACTCGGGCACCACTTCCTTCTCGAGGAAACGACGAAAGCTCTCGCGATAGTCGTCGTGCTCCGCTTCGAAAATGGTCCGCTTGCCGACTACCTGCGCTGCACTCTCCGGTCTCTCCATGCCGGAAGCCTAGTCCGCTTGCGCAGATCAGGGGTCAAGCTCGGGCGGCATCGCCTTCGGCCCGTCCGGGTACATCCAGGCGATCAGCTCCTCGTCCATCGATGTGGTGTCGGCATGCTCGGTCGGAGCGCCGACGATCAGCCAGAGCTGGTCGGCATCGGTGTCGTTGAACGGCTGGCGCACCGTCTCCGGCTCGACTACAACCGCGTCCATCGGTTCGAGTGTCAGGAGCTCCTCCCCGATCCGCAGCTTGCCGGTGCCTTCGAGCAAAAGGTAAAGCTCCTCGGTCGTCTTGTGCCGGTGCCGGGTCGAGGCCTGGCCCGGTTCGATCCGCCAGAGCCTGGCCCCGAGTTCCTTCGCCTCAAGCTGCCGACCCAGATCGGTGTTCAGAACTCCCATCTGGTTAGAACGCCGCCAGAACTGCTCCCCCACCCTCAACCGACGAAACCCACTCACGGGACCGGTCTTCCTCCAGGTTCGGAGGGGTGGGCGCCGTGGGGGTTCCCGACTGGGACTGTGCACACCAAGGGAACCCCCACGGTGTCCACCCCCAGACTCAGGAACGCGCCTCGGGAATGATGAAGTCGGTCTTCTTCGAGTCTTCGAACTTGACCCAGCAATGCTCGGGAGCTGCCCCGGCGACCTCGATCAGCGCCTCTTCGATGCGCTTGGCGATCTCGGCCTTCTGCTCATCGGAGCGGCCCTCGAACCAGTGGATCTGCACGAACGGCACGGTGATCCGTCCCGGTCCGACTAGCCCTGAAGGGCCGGCTCGAGCTCGGCGAGAATCTTGCGCTTGGGCTGGGCGCCGACCAGCTGCTTGACCAGGGCGCCGTCCTTGAGCAGGATCATCGTCGGGATCGAGAGAACCCCGTACTGCTGGGCGGTCTGCGGGTTGTCATCGATGTTGAGGCTGATGATCTTGAGGTCGTCGCGCTCTTCGTTGATCTCTTCGAGCACCGGGTGGACCACACGGCAGGGACCGCACCAAGGGGCCCAGAAGTCGACCAGCACCGGGCCATCGGCTTCAAGTGCTTCGGCCTTGAACGTCGCGTCGGTTACTTCGGGAAGTGCCATGTCGGTCTCCTGATCGTTGAACTGGTACTAGTACTATACAAAATGAAGTATGGGGGAAAACTAGTCGGGCGGGGTCCGACCCCCCTCCCGGTCGAACCCGCCGGCCCACAGGGCTCAAGGTTAGATGGGCCGGCTCCGGGGGTCAATGCCTCCGGATTCGCATGGCCGGGACTCGCCATGCCGCCTCGGCGACTATGGCAGTTGTCATCTTGGAATCGCCTTCCTGCCTTTCGCGGAAGGTGATCGGTACCTCCATCACCGAGAAACCGGCTTGGACGACCCGCCAGGTCATTTCGACCTGGAAGGAATAACCGGAGGCGGCAACCTGGGAGAGGTCGATCGTTTCGAGGACTTTCCGCCGGAAGCACTTGAAGCCACCCGTCATGTCCCGGACCGGAACCCGCAGAACCGTCCTCGAGTAAAGGCTGCCGCCACGGCTGAGCAGTCGCCGGACCTGGCCCCATTCGGTGATCCCCCCGCCGGGCACGTAGCGCGAGCCGATCACCAGGTCGGCAAGCTCCGAGGCGGCCAGAAGCCGCGGCAGGTAGGCCGGGTCGTGGGAGAAGTCGGCGTCCATCTGGACGATCAGGTCGGCCCCGCCCTCGAGCGCAACCCGGTACCCCTCGATGTAAGCGGGTCCGAGACCTTCCTTGACCTTGCGGTGAAGCACCCGGACCCGGGGATTTTCGGTCGCGATCCGATCGGCGATCTGCCCGGTACCGTCCGGGGAATTGTCGTCGACGATCAGGATCCGGTCGTCGTCATGGGTCAGCTTCGGACCGAGTGCATCGACCATCTTCTCGACGTTGCCGGCCTCGTTGTAGGTCGGCAGGATGACCCAGGCCGCGCCGCGGTGCTCTGTCCTGGCTTCATCCGGCACCGGCGGATCGTACCCCTCAAAGGGTTGGAGGTAGTTTCTGGGTATGACCAACGCCCGGATCGCCGAAGCGCTTGAAGAGCTGGCCGTTCTCTACCAGCTGGACGGGGCCGATCAGTACCGGGTCCTCGCCTACACGAACTCGGCCCGGACGATCAAGAACGAGGGCCGTACGGTCGAGGAGATGGCCCGGAACGGCACGATCACCGAACTGCCCGGGATCGGCAAGACGCTTGAAGAGAAGATCGTCGCCCTGGTCGAAACCGGCGAGATCCCGGCCGCGGCGAAGCTGAAGGAGAGGATCCCGGTGGGCCTGCTCGAGATCAGCAGGATCCCCGGGCTCGGCCCGAAGACCGTCCGCCGCCTGCATGACGAACTCGATGTCAACGGGCCCGAAGACCTGCGCGCCGCCGCCGAGGCGCAGAAGGTCCGTGAACTCAAGGGGCTGGGACCGAAGGTCGAAGAGAAGATCCTCGCCGGCCTCGACCGGCTCGACGCCGAACCGGAAGGCCCGACCCGGCTGCGTCTCGATGAGATCCTCCCGACCGCGGAGGAGCTCGCCGCCGCGCTCAGAGCGGAGTCGAGCTGTGACAGGGCCGAGATCGCGGGCTCCGTCCGCCGGCTTGCCGAGACCTGCCATGACATCGACCTGATCGCCGCTTCCGACTCACGCAAGGAGCTGGCCGCCGCGATCGCCGAACACGAACTGGTCGCCGAGCACGGCAATCCGAACGAGACCGGGATCAGGTTGACCACCAACTCCGGAATCGGAGTGGACGTGCGGATCGTCGAGCCCGGTGCCTTCGGCCACCTGCTCCAGCACTTCACCGGCTCCGGCCCCCATAACGCCGAGCTCCGCGAACGGGCAGTCGCCCAGGGGCTGCATGTGTCCGAGAACGGGATCAAGGATGACGAGACGGGTGAAACGGAGTTCTTCGCGACCGAGGAAGAGATCTACGAGCGCCTCGGCTACCAGTACATCCCGCCCGAACTCCGCGAGGACCGGGGGGAACTCGACGCCGCCGCCAGGGGCGAGTTGCCCGAGCTGATCGAGCGGGGCCAGATCAAGGGTGACCTCCACTCCCACACCACCCTCTCCGATGGCGTCGCCTCACTTGACGAGATGGCCGCGGCAGCCGAAGCGCTCGGCTACGAGTACCTGGCCATCACCGACCACTCCGAATCCCATGGCTTCGGCAATCACGTCGAAGCCGACCGGCTCTGGCAACGGATCGAAGAGATCGCCGAGCTCAACAACGAAGACCGCAAGATCCGGCTGCTATCCGGATCCGAGGTGAACATCCATCCGAACGGTTCGGTCGATTACGAGGACGACCTGCTCGAGACCCTGGACTGGGTGATCGCCTCGATCCACACCGCCTTCAGCGATGACGCGAAGAAGAACACCGACCGCATGATCACCGCGATCGAGAACCCGCTGGTCGACTGCATCGGCCATCCGACCGGCCGCCTGATCAACCAGCGAGACCCCTACCCCCTCGACATGGAGAGGGTGATCGCCGCCGCGGTCGAGAACGACACCCTGATCGAGATCAACTCCAATCCCCGCCGCCGTGACCTGAACGAGATCCACGCCCGCATGGCGGCCGAGGCGGGAGTCGGGATCGTGATCAACACCGACGCCCACCGGCCCGAATCCCTCGATTTCATCGAGTACGGGATCGCGACCGCCCGCCGGGCCTGGCTGACCGCCGACCAGGTCCGGAACACCGGCCCCTGGTGGAAGTAGCGAGGTCGGTCAAGACCCACGATTTTCCACAAATACTGTGGAAAACCGTGGCTTCTGATGCGAATCGGAGCTAGCGAACCGGGGGAGGATCACCGGCGGCGCTGGCGGCCAGGGCCGGGTTCCAGTCGCAGACGCTGCAGGCGTGGCTGAAGATCTCGCCGCAGAAGTCGATCACCGCCTGCTCCGGGTTTCCGGTCGCGGCGGCCTCCTCATGGTCGAGCACGTACTCGCCCAGCTCTTCGTTCCACCCGCCCGGTACCGGTGAAAGGTCCCGGCCGGCGAAGCCGTCCTCGGCCGGATGGGCATACGCGTAGAAGGCCGGCTTGCCGTAGCGGCCGTCACCGGGCCACCAGCCCACCGCGACTTCCTGGGCATCCATTGCGTTCCGCATGATGAAGTCCTGCGAGGGTGGTTCCGCGGGCCGGCCCGAGAAGAGATTCACGGCGAGGTCGAAGGAACCCCACCAGGCATTGAGCGGAGTCGAGCGGCCGCGGAAGGGAGCGCGGAAACGGGTCAGGGCCATTCCGGCCGCGGTGGCCATCTCGAAATAGGCCTTGACCTGCACGGGGTCATAGATCCGGTGCTCGTCGTCCTCGTCCAGCGGCGCCGTCCAGTCCACTTCCTGGGGAGCCGGATCGATCTCCACCGGACCAGCCAATTCATCGATCGCGGTCAGCCCTTCCCGGACGACCTCGCCGACCGGGCGATTCGGGGCGAGGGCGATGTCCGCACCCATGCCGTCGGAATGCTCGATCAGCAGGTGGTGGGTGCGAAGGTCGAGCGCCGCCACGAAGGCTCCGTTGCCGTTCGGGGACGGCAGCGGCAGAGTCTCCCAACCCCTTGCGGTAAGCCTTAGCGCCGCATGCTGCAGCTGCGGCTCGGGGGGAGCCAGGGCGACGCAGAGCTTGCCGAGGAACTGCGTGTGGGCGTGGAGGGTGTCGCAGGTCTCGCGCCACTCGTCGTAGTTGGGGGAACTCCATCCGTCAGCCATGCTTCGACCTTACTCCCCCCGAAATCGGGCTGGACGAACCAGCATCACCTCGGGTCCCGCCGAAGGTCTCAGAAGGCGCGGAAGCCGGGGCTACGGACCAGCTTGACCGGCTTGAGCGGCGAGGCCGATTCGACCAGGAAGCGCACGCCGTCCCGTCCCTCGATCGCCAGGACTGCGGCCTCGCGGTTTCGCCAGGCCAAAGCGACCAGCAGGGCGTAGCCGGAACCGACCACCGCCACCTCGGGGAAGACGACGCCGAGCGCACCGGCCAGACCGACCGCGCCGAGGATCGGGCTGAG
>JAIBCJ010000138.1 GCA_019694145.1 Solirubrobacterales bacterium
ACCCCGGCTCCTACGAGTCCGAAGCGGGACCGCTTACCGCCGGCACCAGACCCGAGCGGGATCAGTTCGAGCTTGCCCTGACCCGCGGCGCACTCGAGCGGGACCTGCCGCTCCTCGGGGTCTGCCGGGGTTTCCAGTTGATGAACGTGGCGGCGGGCGGAACGCTTGAGCAGCACCTCCCCGATGTCGTCGGCCACGAGCGGCACCGCTCGGTTCCGGGCGAGTTCGACCAGCACGAGGTCGAGCTGGCCGCCGGCTCGCGGATCGCGCGGATCTGTGGCAAGGACCGGCTGACCGTCCACTCCCATCACCATCAGGGTCTGGCCCGGATCGCCGAGGCAATCGAAGTGACCGGCGTCGCCGTTCCGGATCGGGTCACGGAAGCGATCGAGCTGCCCGGAAGGGAGTTCGCGCTGGGGGTCCAGTGGCACCCCGAAGTCGACGAAGACGATTCGCTGATCGCGGCTCTGGTCGAGGCCGCCCGTGGCAGAATGAGCGCCTGATGATTTCCGTAGTCGAACCCGCAACCGAACAGGTCATGGCCGAACTGCCCCGGGCCGGAGTCGAAGAAGTCGACGCCGCCGTGGCCGCCGCCCGCGCCGCCTTCCCTGCCTGGCGCGCGGTCACCCCCGGCGATCGGGCGACGCTGATGCGCAGAATCGCCGACGGGGTCGAAGCCCGGCTGGAGGAGATCGCGACCCTCGAGGCCAGGAACGCCGGCAAACCGATCAGCGACGCCAGGGGCGAGATCGGCATGGTCGTCGAGACCTTCCGCTACTACGCGGGCGCACCCGAGCGGCTGCTCGGCCACACCATCCCGGTCGCCGGAGGAGTCGACTTCACCTTCCGTGAGCCGATGGGCGTGATCGGCCTGATCGTGCCCTGGAACTTCCCGCTGGCGATCACCTCCTGGAAGGTCGCCCCGGCGCTCGCCGCGGGCAACACGATCGTGCTGAAACCGGCCGAGCTGACCCCGCTCACCGCCCTCGAACTCGAACGGGTCGCGCTCGAAGCCGGCCTGCCCGAAGGCGTGCTGAACGTGGTGCCCGGGCCGGGCCGGACCTGCGGCAACCGGCTGGTCGAGCACCCGGACGTAAACAAGATCGCATTCACCGGTTCGACCGAGGTCGGCCGCGGGATCATGGCCGGCGCCGCGCAGACCATCAAGCGCGTCACGCTCGAACTCGGCGGCAAGTCGGCCACGGTCGTCTTCGCCGACGCCGACATCGAAGCCGCGGCCGCCGCGGCTCCCGCAGCCGTTTTCGGCAACGCCGGCCAGGACTGCTGCGCCCGATCACGGATCCTGGTCGAACGGTCGCGGGTCGACGACTTCCTGGCGGCGATGCAGTCGACCGTGAACGACCTCAAGGTCGGGGATCCGCTCGACGAGGCGACGCAGATGGGACCCCTGATCTCCTCGTCGCACCGCGAGACCGTCGCTTCGTTCGTACCCGAAGACGCTCCCGTCGCGTTTCGCGGCAGCGTCCCGGACGGCCCGGGTTTCTGGTTCGCACCCACCGTCCTTTCGCCGGTCTCCAACGACGACCGCGCCGCCCGCGAGGAAATCTTCGGTCCGGTCGCCTGCGTCATCCCGTTCGACGACGAAGCGGAGGCGATCCGGATCGCCAACGACACCGAGTACGGCCTCTCCGGCTCGATCTGGACCGGGAACGGATCGCGGGCCCTCCGGGTCGCCCGGGCGATCGACACCGGTGTCCTTTCGATCAACTCGAACAGCTCCGTCCGCGTGACCACGCCGTTCGGTGGCTTCAAGCAGTCCGGGGTCGGCCGCGAGCTCGGACCGGATGCTCTCGACCATTACACCGAGGTGAAGAACGTGTTCTATTCAACGGAGGAGGAAGGCTGATGCCGGGAAGACTCGAAGGCAAGGTTTGCGTGGTGACCGGGGCCGCATCCGGCATCGGGGCCGAGACCGCACGGCTGTTCGGCCAGGAAGGCGCGATCGTCGTTGGCACCGACCTCTCTCCCGAGAGCGAGGGCGAGTTCACCCTCGTGGTGGACGTCGCCGACGAGGAGCAGGTCAAGGACATGTATACCCAGGTCCGGGAGAAGTACGGCCGGATCGACGTGCTCTTCAACAACGCGGGGATCAACCCGCCGGAGGACGAGTCGGTGCTCGACACCTCGCTCGAAACCTGGCAGCGGGTCCAGGACGTGAACGTGCGCAGCGTGTTCCTTTGCTGCAAGCACGGCATCCCTCACCTGATCGAAACGGGTGGCGGGTCGGTGATCAACACGGCGTCGTTCGTGGCGATCATGGGTGCCGCCACCTCCCAGATCTCGTACACCGCCTCGAAGGGTGCCGTGCTCGCGCTGTCGAGGGAGCTCGGGGTCGAGTTCGGCCGCCGCGGCGTGCGGGTGAACGCGCTCTGCCCCGGGCCGGTCAACACCCCGCTTCTGGAGGAGCTCTTCGCCTCCGATCCGGCGCGCGCCTCGCGGCGGCTGATTCACATCCCGATGGGCCGCTTCGGCGAGACCCGCGAGATCGCCCAGAGCGCGCTCTTTCTCGCCTCGGACGATTCGTCGTTCGTGACCGCCTCGACCTTCATGGTCGACGGCGGGCTTTCGGGCGCCTATGTAACTCCGGAGTAGCAGCCCCCGGGACTGCTCGCGCACCCAGTCCGGGGGCGATCCTGGCGGCCCTGTCGGACCGCTGTCGCGAGTCTCCTACTAATGAGAATGAGTCTCATTCTGATATAACCCGCGGGTGTTCGAGACCTTCACCCTCCCCTTCGTGCAGCGCGGCCTGCTCGAGATTCTGCTGCTGGCGGTCCCCTGCGGGCTGATCGGCTCCTGGGTGGTTCTGCGGGGACTGGCCTTTCACTCCCATGCGGTCGGCACCGCCACGTTTCCGGGGCTGGTCCTTGCCGACGGACTCGGCTTCGCCGCTGCGCTCGGCGCCTTCGGCGCCGCTGCCCTGTTCACCCTGCTGGCGATCCTGATCGGTCGCTCAAAGCGCACCGGCACCGACAGCGTCACTGCCCTCGCGCTCGCCGCCTGCCTCGCTGCCGGGGTGATCCTGGCCAGTGACGTATTCAGTTCCGGCGCGAACGTGGACACCCTGCTCTTTGGTTCCCTGCTGGCGATCGACGCGGGAGACCTGCGACTGGCCGGCGCCGTTGCCGTCCTCGCCCTGGCCGCCTCCTGGCTGGTCGGCCACCACTGGCTGGTTCGCGGCTTCGACCAGGGCGCGGCCCGCGGACTTCGTTCCGATTCGTCGCTCTTCGACCTGGCCCTGCTCACCGTCGTCGGCGCCACCGTGGTTGCCAGCCTCGGGGCCGTCGGTGCGCTCCTGGTCTCCACGCTGGTCGTCGTGCCGGCCGCGACGGCGAGGCTTTTCACCTCTCGAATCGGAGCCCTCCAGATCGTTTCGGTCCTGATCGTCGCCGCGGAAGGCACCTTCGGGCTCTGGCTCTCGGTCGAGACGAACGCGCCGCCCGGGGCGACCATCGCGGTGACCAGCGGAGCGGTGTTTGCCTCCGGGCTAGGGATCCGGATGCTCGCCCGCAACCGGAAGCTGCGCCCGGTGGCGATCGCCGCGGCCGTCCTCGCCCTGGCCGGGATCGCCGGGGGCTGTGGCAGCCAGAGCACCGGCGGCGACGGACCAAGGGTCGTGGCGACGACGACCCAGGTCGGCGACCTGGTGCGCGAGGTTGGTGGCGAGCGGGTCGACCTGACCACGATCCTCAAGCCGAATACGGACCCGCACGAATATGAACCGCGGCCCTCCGACGTGAAGGCGGTCGCCGATGCCGACCTCGTCTTCCGCAGCGGGGGCCACCTCGACGACTGGACGGCCGACCTGATCGAAGACAGCGGCTCCGGGGCCCGGGTGATCGACCTCAGCCAGGACCTGCCGGTCCGTCTCTACGGTGATGACGACCACGAGCACGGAAGCGGGGACGCACACGCGAGCGAGGACCTCGATCCCCATTGGTGGCAGGACCCGGTCAACGTAAGGTTCGCATCGGCCCGGATCACTTCCCGCCTTTCCGAAGTCAACCCCGAAGCGACCGGCTACTACGACGGGCGGCTGCGGCGTTTCGCCAATCAGGTCCGCAACCTGACCGACCGCACCGCCGCCTGCGTCAGAAGGGTCCCGGCGGATCAGCGCAAAATCGTCACCGACCACGATGCCTTCGCCTATTTCACGAACCGCTTCGGCATCGAGACGGTCGGCACCGTGATCCCGGCCCTGACCACGGAAGCCCAGCCTTCAGCCGGTGAACTCGCCGACCTCGAGGAGACGATCCGCGACGAGAACGTGAAGGCGGTCTTCCCGGAGGAGTCGGTCTCCCCCGCTCTTTCCGAGGCGGTGTCAAGAGACACCGGGGCCACGACCGACTACACGCTCTACGGGGACACGCTCGGGCCCGAGGGTTCGCCCGGAGAAACGTGGCTCGGTTCGATGAAGTCGAATGCGGATTCCGTCGTGGCGGGGATGACCGGTGGCGCCGGGACCTGTTTCGGAGGCCCCGGTGACTGAACCGGTGATCAGGGCGGCTCACGCCACGCTCGGATACGAGGGCATCCCGGTCGTCCAGAGCCTCGAATTCGAAATCCCGGCCGGTTCCCGGGTTGGCATCCTCGGACCGAACGGGGGCGGCAAGACCACCCTGTTCCGGGCCCTGACCGGCGAGATCCCGCCGCTTTCCGGTCAACTCGAGGTCAACGCGACCAGCGCCACCGTGGCGCAGACCGATCGCTCCCGCCTGGACTTTCCGGTTTCGGCACTTGACGTGGCGACCATGGGCTCCCTCGCCAGGTTGCCCTGGTGGAAGCGGCCCGGCCGGGCAGAGCGACGACGGGCCAGGCAGGCACTCGAGGAAGTCGGGCTCGAGGATCTGGCCAACCACACCTTCGGGGACCTCTCCGGCGGCCAGCGGCAGCGGGTGCTGATCGCGCGGGCACTCACGGCCGAGGCCGAGCTGCTGCTCATGGACGAACCGTTCACCGGTCTCGACACCGCCAACGAGCAGCGCCTCGAAGCCCTGATCGACCGGTTGGCCACGGCCGGACGCACGGTCATGATCGCCACCCACGAGGTCGAGCAGGCCGAACGCTGGGACCTCGTCCTCTGCCTCAACGGCGAGCAGATCTCCTTTGGTGACCCGGCCGCCGCGATCAGCAAACCGGTCCTCGAGGCGACCTACGGCGGCCACATCGTCGAGATTCCGGGCCAGCCGGACCTGGGCGTGCTGCCGGCCCACCATCACCATCACGACCCCGGGGACGACCGTTGATCGAGTGGCTCGCAGATCCCCTGACCCACGGGTTCACGGTTCGGGCGCTGATCGAGATCGTGGTCCTCGG
>JAIBCJ010000037.1 GCA_019694145.1 Solirubrobacterales bacterium
AGGGTTGCGACCTCAGAGGTTGCAAACCTGCGGCACCAGCCTGGATAGGGACGCGAATTCGGCCCTGGAGCCGGCCCGGACCCTGGGTTCCTTCAACTTCCCCCTTCACTTGCCCTGTTCCACCGCAGTGGGTCGGATTTCCGTGGCAGCAGCTGGAAATCCGACCCACCGGACCATGCGAACCGGGGGTTGGACACCGCAGCGGGTCGTAAAACCGGTCCTCGGGCCGAAAATCCGACCCACGAGACCTGCGAATCAGTTCCGGAGGTGCCAGTGGGTCGGATTTTCGGGGCGGGTGACGGAAATCCGACCCACTGGGGGATCGGGTGGGGTTGGAATCACCGAATGCCCACTTCGTGCCGGTATGTGGCGCAAAGTGGGATCTCGCGGTGCTCGGGTCGGGCTGGTCGTGGAGGTGTCGCACGAACAGGCCCATCACGGTGCTGGATTTGCGGCACCTCCGGGCCTGACGGGCTGGTGTGGCGTTCAGGCGGGGATTTTGGGGAGGTCCTGCCGGCGGCGGCCGGGGCCGGGTTTCATGTAGACCCGGTCCGGCTCGACTGATTCGCCGCACTTTTCGCAGACCATGTGGTGGTCGAGGTTGCCGCCGCAGGTGCGGTGGACGGCGATGGTCGGAGGGCCGCCGGGCTCGGGGTAGTACTCGTCACCCCACCACATCAGCTGCAGCAGGACGGGGGAGAGGTCGCGGCCCTTTTGGGTCAGGTGGTATTCGAAGCGCGGGGGCTTCTCGCTGTACTGGCGCTTCTCGAGGATCCCGTATTCGATCAGGGTGTTGAGGCGCGTGGTCAGGACGCTGCGAGTGATCCCGAGGTTCTCGCGGAGCGGCTCGAAACGGTTCAGGCCGAGGCCGACGTTCCTGATGATCAGGAGTGACCAGCGCTCACCGACCACCTCGAGCGAACGGGCGATCGAACAGACCTGGTTGTCGTACTCGCGATCGAGCATGGACCGATTGTAGCGGGTCAGTCGCATCATGCGACCCGATTGTGTTAGGGTCAGTCGCATGAAGATACTCACTCGGGACAAGTGAACATGTCGGACACCGTGACCGGAAAGTTCGAGGCAGTGGAAGAGGAAATCCTGGTCGGTGCTCCGACCCCGGCCGCAGGCCCGGTGCCGAAGGAGATGGCGGAGGCGGAAGCGGCCTACCGGCCCGAGGTCCTCGGCAAGGTGCTGGCGGTCGTGGCAGCGGCGGTGGCCCTGGCCAGCCTCGACATGTTCATCGTCAACATCGCCTTCCCGGCCATCGAAGCCGACTTTCCCGGCAGTTCGATCGGCTCGCTTTCCTGGGTCCTCAACGGGTACGTGATCGTCTTCGCCGCTTTGCTCATGCCCTTTGGCCGGCTGGCCGACCGGGTCGGGCGCAAGCGAATCTTCACGACCGGGGTGTTGATCTTCTGTCTTGCTTCCGGAGCCTGCGCCGCGGCCTGGTCGGTCGAGACCCTGGTCGCCTTCCGGGTCATTCAGGGGATCGGCGCGGCGATGCTGATGTCCACTTCGCTGGCCCTGCTGCTCCACGCCTTTCCGGCGGAGCGCTGGCCGGTCGTGATCGGCGTCTGGGCGGCGGCGGGCGGCGCGGCCGGCGCTCTCGGTCCGCCGATCGGTGGTTTGCTGGTCGAAATCTCCTGGCGATGGGTCTTCCTCGTGAACCTGCCGCTTTCGCTCGCAGCCTGGTATTTCGGGACGCGGCTGCTGGTCGAGTCGAAGGATCCACGCGAAACCAGGTGGCCCGACCCGGCCGGCATGGCCCTGATGATCCTCGGCATCGGGGTGCTCTGCTGGGGACTGGTCGAAGCGCCGGACCATGGTTGGGGCAGCATCCGGACCGTCGTCGCGATCCTCGCCGGCCTGGTCATGCTGGGACTGACCTTTCTGCGCTCCCGACGGCCGGCCGATCGCTGGATCCCGACCCTGGACGTGGATCTCTTCAAGGCCAGGCCCTTCGCGATGGCCTGTCTGACCGCGCTGATCTTCATGGTGGCCTTCGCCGCGATACTCCTCGGCGGGGTCCTGTTCCTGACCACTGTTTGGGGTTTCTCCGTGCTGGAAGCGGGGATCGCCTTCTTCCCGGGGCCGGCTATGGCCGGGATCTTCTCGGTTCTCGGCAGCCGGTTCGGAGCCCGGTTCGGCACCGGGCCGGTGGCCGCAACCGGCTGCGGGTTCCTGATCCTCGGGGGAACGTGGTGGTTCACCCGGATGGGGGATACATCCGCCTACTTCACCGAGAACCTGCCCGGACAGATCCTGGTCGGCATCGGGGTCGGACTCGTCCTGCCGAACGTCGCAGCAGCTGTGGCTTCAACCCTGCCGCCAACCTCGCTGGCGACCGGGACGGCAGTTCTGAGCGCTTCCCGTCAGGTCGGCGCCGCGCTGGGTGTGGCCATCCTCGTCGCCCTGCTCGGTTCGGCCGCGGTCGTCGGCACCGCCGATGATTTCGACAAGGCCTGGCTGATGATCGCGATCTCCGCCGCAATCGCCGGTGCCACCGCCCTGACCATAGGACGCGCCGGCAAGACCGAATAAATAGTCTGCGTCCCGATGCGAATCTTTTCGGGAATCCAGCCGACCGGGCGCAAGCACCTCGGCAACTACATCGGGGCGATCAGGCAGTACGTCGAGGGTCAGGACCGCGGCGACCCGGCGATCTACTCGATCGTCGACCTGCACGCGATCACCGTCGCCTATGAGCCCGGGACCCTGAGAACCAACCTCTACGACACGACCGCCGCGATTCTCGCCGCCGGGGTCGACCCGGAGCGCTGCATCCTCTTCCGCCAGTCCGACATCCCCGAGCACACCGAACTCTGCTGGCTGCTCTCCGGAGTCTGTGCCCACGGCGACCTCAACCGGATGACCCAGTTCAAGGAGAAGTCGGCCCAGCAGAAGGATCTGGTTTCGGCCGGGATCTTCATCTACCCGCTGCTTCAGGCCGCCGACGTACTCGCCTACCAGGCAGACGAGGTACCGGTCGGCGAGGACCAGCGCCAGCACATTGAACTGATGCGTGAGGTCGCCCGGCGTTTCAACGAACGCTTCGGCGAAACCTTCACGATTCCCGAGCACCGGATCCCGGAGATCGGGGCGCGGGTAATGGACCTGCAGGAGCCAGGCCGCAAGATGTCGACCTCGGTCGGCTTCGACAGCGGTCGCGTCTACCTGCTCGAAACCGAGAAGGAAACGCGCAAGAAGCTCGGCTCCGCGGTGACCGACTCCGGTCGCGAGGTGAAGCGCGGTGAAGGCAAGGAAGGGGTCGCCAACCTGATCGGCATCTACGCGGTGGCCACCGGCAAGACCGAAGACGAAGTCGAAGCCGAATTCGAGGGCGCCGGTTACGGCGACTTCAAGAAGGCCGTGGCCGATGCGGTCGTCGAGTTCCTCGCTCCGGTCCGGGAGGCCTACCCGGCGATCCGCGAAGACGAGGGCGAGATCGAACGGATCCTCGCCGACGGGGCGGCCAAGGCCCGGGAAATCGCTTCGGTGACCCTGGCGGACGTGCGCGAGGCAATGGGCGTCGGCGTGCCGCGCGGATAGCGCGAACGAAGGCATCGAAGATCCGCAAATAGCGCCTTTCCGGAGCGGGGCCGACCGATCGCCCCTCTACCCTTTTTGCGATGGCTTCCCGGCTGGACCTGGACCTCGATCTGGATCTCGATGTCTTCATCGGGCCCTTCGACCTTCTCCTCAGCATCGTGCTGCGGGAGGAAATCAGCCTGCTTGAAGTCGAACTCGGCGAGATCGTCGCCATGTACGTCGGGAAGCTCGAGGAAGAGGGCGAGCTCGAACTTGAAGTAGCGACCGAGTTCCTGGTTCTCATCGCCGCCTTGCTGGAGTTGAAGTCGCGGCTGATGCTGCCGGGGGCCGATGAGGACCTGACCGACATGGAGCCGGCAGAGGCGGTCGAGGAACTGGTCGCCCGGATGCTGGAATACCGGCGCTACCGGGACGCCGGCCGGGCCCTCAAGGAGCACTTCGAAAGCCAGCGGGGGTTCCTCTACCGGTCGGCCCCGCTGCCGCCGGAGCTGCGTCGGGTCGAGGTCGAGACCGCGGAGAAGGTCTATGAACCGGAGCAGCTGGCGGCCGCGCTCGGCGATCTGCTCGAACCGCCGCCCCGGCCGGACCTCTCGCACCTGCGCGCGACCGTGTCTCTGCGCCGTCGCCTTTCGGTCGTCCGGTCGGTCCTGATGAACCGGCCGGTCTTCGATTTCGATGACGAGTTCGGCAACGAGGACCGGATGACCCAGGCGGTAACGATCTTCGCCCTGCTCGACTTGTACAAGAAGGGCGAAGCGGTCTGGGAACAGACCGAATCCTGCGGACCGATCACGGTTAAACGGATTCAGGCCGGACAAAACGGATTGGCGAGGACTGCATGACCGATCTTGCCCGACGGATCGAATCGCTGCTGTTCCTCAGCAACCAGCCGGTGACCGAGATCGCCCTGGCGGAAGCCTGCGAAGTGGAGCTCGAGCAGGTCCAGAACGCGGTGGTCGAACTCGAAGAGGACCTGGCGCCCGGACGGCGCGGGCTGATCCTGCGGCGGGTCGGGGGAGGGCTGATCCTGGCCAGTGATCCCGAGTCGGAAGCGGCCGCCCGCAGGCTGCTCTCGAAGCCCCGCACCCCGCCGCTCACCCAGGCCCAGGCCGAGACGCTTGCGATCGTCGCCTACCTGCAGCCGGTTGCCCGGCCTGAGATCGCAAGGATCCGCGGCGTTTCCTCCGAGTCGGCGGTCAACAGCCTCAGCGAGCGCGGCCTGATCGAGGAATCCGGTCGCTCCCGCTTCGGCGCCGCGATCTACCGGACCTCGCCCCTGTTCGAGAAGGTCTTCGGACTCGAGGGCCTCGACGCGCTGCCGGATCCGACCCGGTTCGATCCGACCCCGGAAGACGAACGCGAGATTCGCGAGCGCCTGCTTGCCGCGGGCGAACAGCGCTCTGAAGCCTGACCGGCTGCCCGCGGTCCTTCCGGCGCGACCGGTAGGTTTCCGGGTGTTCGGTAACGCCCAGTCCTAAGCCAGGGAGACCAGTCCTTTGAAGAAGTTCGCAGTCCTGCTTGCCTTGCTCGCATCCGTTTTTGCCGTCGCCGCCTGTGGCAGCAACAACAACCCGACCGTCACGCCGGACACGCTCGCCTCGGCGATGGACGAGGTCTGCACCGACACCAACGCCGACTTCGAAGCGATGGGCACCCGCGGCCTGACCATGGACGGGATCGCGGCCGAGTTCGAGGGCTACGCCGAGGTGCGGCAGGCAGTCGTCGACGGGTTCAACGAGTTGAACACCGACGACCAGGCCGAGCCGCAGCTCCAGAAGTACATCGACGCCTCCGAGCAGGTCATCGCCCAGGACAAGGCGATCGCCAAGGCCGCCGCCGAAGGCGACCAGAAGGCCATGAACGAGGCTTTCGCCGCCCAGACCAAGGCATTCAACGAGCGCGACAAGGTGGCGAAGGAGATCGGCACCGAGGTCTGCGGTCAGACACCCGAGATCAAGGTTGAAAAGACCGGGACCGCGCCGCCTTCCGACCTCAATGTCGTCGAGCCGAAGAACACGGTCGAGGATGCCGCCGACAACTACATCGAGGCGACCGCGTCCGGCAACTGCGGCCTGATCAACGCCAACCGGCACACCGACGCCGGTGACCTCGATGAAGCCAGCTGCAAGGCAGCCGGCCAGGCTCTGAAGGGCGCCAGGGTGATCGGCACCGAGAGTTACGGCCCCGTGGCCCAGGCCGAGATCCTCAGCGGAAACGGCACGCACTATCCGACCTACTTCGTCACCGACCTTGACGGCAACCTCCGGTATGGAGGTGACGCGATCCACGACAGCGGCGGACTGCGGCCGGCCCCGGAAGGAAACGACGCCGAGGCGACAGTCGAGGCGACCGTCAACGCGATTCGCGACAACGATGCCGCCGCCTTCAACGAGACCCTGGCCTTCGAGGACAGCCCGTTCTGGATCAAGGGCGACACTGTGGAGAAGTTCGGTGAGGGTGCCTACAACGAGGAATTCATCAAGGACGTCAAGGACGGGGACGCCGACCCGATTCAGCTCGGGCTGAACTCGACCTGGGCTTTCTACTTCCTGGAAGGCAGCAAGTACGACTGGGTCCTTTCGTTTACCCACAACCCCGGCATCGGTGGCCATTACGCCTTCACCGGCTACTACCCGATTCCCAAGCCGAACTGATCCGGCTGAAATAGTTCCGGCCATGCGGCTGGCCAAGTACCTCGCCCATGCAGGCGTCGCCTCGAGAAGGAAATCCGAGGAGATAGTCGCCGCTGGCCGGGTTCGGGTGGCCGGAAAGGTGATCACCGACCCGGCCTTCGGGGTCGAGGGTGGCGAGGAGGTCCGGGTTGACGGCCATCAGGTCGAGCCCGAGGGCCGTGAGGTCTGGATGCTCAACAAGCCGCTCGACGTGATCTCCACCGCCGACGAGCCGGGCAAGCGGATCGCCGTCGTCGACCTGGTCGACAGCAACGCCCGGCTCTACCCGGTCGGCCGGCTCGACGCCGACTCGACCGGCCTGATCCTGCTCAGCAACGACGGCGAGCTGGCCAACCGGCTCACCCACCCGCGCTTCGAGGTCGAGAAGACCTACCGGGTGAAGCTGAAGAAGCCGGTCACCCCGGAAGCGATCGATCAGCTCCAGCGCGGAGTCCGCCTGGATGACGGCATGACCGCGCCCGCCACCGTGAAGAAGCTGGGCGAGGCCGAACTGGACGTCACGATCCACGAAGGCCGCAACCGGCAAGTGAGACGGATGGCCGAAGCGATCGGCAACGAAGTGGTCGCTCTGCAGCGGATTTCGCTCGGGTCGCTGAAGCTCGGGCGACTCGGGATCGGCAAGTGCAGGTTGCTCGACGAACGCGAGGTGGAGCGGCTCTGGAAAGATGCAGGCGATGACTGATCCAGAGGCAGAAGGCATGCGGGTCGCGGCGATCCGCGGCGCGGTCCAGGCGGAGAACGACGCCGACGGGATCCTGTCCGCGACCGAGGAGCTGATCAGGGAGATCATCTCCGTCAACGACCTCGAGCCGGACCGGATGATCAGCGCGATCTTCACCACCACCGAGGACCTCGACGCGGAGTTCCCGGCGGCGGCAGCCCGTCGCATGGGTCTGAACGAGGTGCCGCTTATGTGCGCCCGCGAAATTCCGGTGCCGGGCGCGATGCCCGGGGTGATCCGGGTCATGCTCCACACCTACCTGCCGGCCGGGGCGAAGGCCCGTCACGTCTACCTCGGCGAGACCCGCAACCTGCGGGCCGACCTCGACGCGGCCCAGTAGCAGCCCGCCCTCAACCCACGGATACACGATGACCGTTCGTTTCAACTCCCACCTGACTTCGATCCCCGGCTACAGCCCCGGAGTCCCGAAGGGCCACAGCGCCGAAGACGTCGCCAGCTCCAATCTGGCCCAGCTCGCTTCCAACGAGTCACCGTTCGCCCCGCTGCCCGAAGTGGTGGAGGCGATCACCAGGGCGGCCAAAGCGATGAACCGGTACCCGGACCCGGCCGCGACCAGGCTGCGCCAGCGACTGGCCGACCGGCACGAGATCGAGCCCGGACAGGTATCGGTCGCCAACGGCTCCTGCGAATTCCTGCTCGCCGCCGCCGAGGCGCTGCTCGAGCCCGGGGCGGAGATCGTGTACGCCTGGCCCTCGTTTTCGATGTATCCGAACATGGCCGCGATGACCGGTGCCCGGGAAATCCGCGTTCCCCTGAAGGAAGACCAGACCCACGACCTCGAAGCCATGCTGGCGGAGATCACCGCCGCGACCCAGATCGTGATCGTCTGCAATCCGAACAATCCGACCGGGACCTACATTCCGTTCGCCGAGATCGCCGACTTCGTCGAACGGGTGCCCGACCACGTCCAGATCATCCTCGACGAGGCCTACATCGAGTTCCAGGTCTACGACGATCCGGCCAACTCGATCGACCTGCTGAAGCGGCACCCCAACCTGGTCCTGCTCCGCACTTTCAGCAAGACCCACTCGCTGGCCGGCCTCCGGGTCGGTTACGCGCTCGGCTCACCCGCCTTCAAGGCGGCAGTGGAAGCGGTGCGCCAGCCCTTCAGCGTCAACGCGCTGGCCCAGGCCGCCGCGGTCGAGGCGCTCGAGCACGGCGACGTGATCCAGCGGCAGATCGAAACCCAGATCGCCGAGCGGGTGCGGGTCGAGTCCGGGGTGGCCGACCTCGGCCTGCGGGCGACCGACAGCCAGGCCAACTTCTCCTGGATCTCGCTTGGCGATAACGGTGCGGAGATCGAAGATGCGGTGGTCGGTTCGCTGGCCGAGGCGGAGATCGTGGTCCGGGCCGGCAAACTGCTCGGCGGCCCCGGCTGGCTGCGGGTTTCCTACGGAACGCCGGAAGAAAACGACCGTTTCGTGGCCGCGCTCGGCGAAGCGATCAAGGCGCACGGCTAGCGCCCCGCGCGGCCGATCGTTGGCGCTAAGCCGGGCGACCTGATACAAACTGGCCCAATGCCGCAGCAGACCGACAGCCGCATCGCCCCTTCGGGCACGGCCCTCCGCAAGAGCGGAACCCCCGGTGCTGCCTTTTATTCCTATTGGCGATTTATCTAGGCGTCCGTCCGGTGATGCGGGTAGCTGCCCGCCAGTGAATTCACAGCCGCCGGGCGCCGTGTCATTCGGTGTCGTCCGCTGCCTTCGGCCGGACGAACGCAGGTAAGGTCTTTGGCAGTACAGGAAAGGTAGAAGCAAAAAACAATGATGATCGTGATGAAAGAGGGGGCGACCGAAGAAGAGATCGCCCATGTCGTTGAACGGGTCGAGGAGATCGGCTGTTCGGCGCACATTTCCGAGGGAGAATTGCTGACCGTCATCGGGGCGATCGGGGATCGCGGCAAGGTCGCCGATCTCGGTCTGGAAGGAGCACCCGGGGTCGACCACGTGACTCCGATCTCGAAGCCCTACAAGCTGGCGTCCCGAGAAACGAAGCAGGGTGCCGACTCGGTTCTCGAGATCGGCGGCCGAAAAGTCGGGGGAACGAACTTCGCCCTGATGGCGGGTCCTTGCACGGTTGAAAACCGAGACCAGATGCTGGACTCGGCCGACGCCGTGGCCGATGCCGGCGCGACGATGCTGCGAGGCGGCGCCTACAAGCCCCGGACCTCTCCGTACAGCTTCCAGGGCCTCGGCCGCGAAGGGCTGCGCCTGCTTTCCGAAGCGCGCGAGCGTACCGGCCTGCCAATCGTGACCGAGCTGCTCGACCTGCGCGACATCGACGACGTGGTCGAAGTGGCGGACGTGATCCAGATCGGCGCCCGCAACATGCAGAACTACGCGCTGCTTTCCGAAGCGGGCAAGTCGGGCAAGGCCGTGCTGCTGAAGCGCGGGCTTTCGGCCTCGATCGAGGAGCTTCTGATGGCCTCCGAGTACATCCTCAAGGAAGGCAACGAGAACGTGATGCTCTGCGAAAGGGGCATCCGGACCTACGAGACCGCCTACCGCTTCACGCTCGACCTGCTGGCAGTGCCTGCCCTGAAGGAGCAGACGCACCTGCCGGTGATCGTCGATCCGAGCCACGCACCGGGTCGTCGCGACTGGGTCGAGTCGATGTCCCTTGCCGCTGCCGCTTCCGGTGCGGACGGGATCATCATCGAGGTTCACAACGAGCCCGAGAAGGCGATCTGCGATGCGGCCCAGCAGGTTCCGACCTCCGAATTCCAGGAGCTGACGAACAAGCTGGAGACGATCACCTCGGTGATCGGCAAGACGATCTCGCGGGCCTAGAGGGGGTTCGATGAAACTGGCCGTCCTCGGAGTCGGGCTGATCGGAGGCTCGATCGGTCTCGCGGCACGGGACCGGGATCTGGCCGAAGTCACCGGCTGGGTGCGGAACCCGGACCGGGCGGAGGAATGCCTCAAGGTCGGGGCGGTCGATCACATGGCGGCCACGGTCGAGGAGGCCTGCGCCGACGCGGACGTGATCGTCTGCTGCGCCTCGGTCGGGCATCTGATCGAGATGGGCCGCAAGGCTCTCGAGGCTGCCCCCGAAGGCTGCGTGGTGACCGATGTCGGTTCGACCAAGCAGGAACTGGTCGAAGCGCTCGGAAACGACCGGAGATTCATCGGGGGTCACCCGCTGGCCGGCGCCGAGACGGCCGGGGTGATGAACGCCCGTGCCGATCTCTACGAGGGTGCCCGCTGGTACCTGACCCCGACCTCGGACTCCGAGGGGATGCTGCTTGACCGGCTGCAGAAGCTGGTCAAGGGCCTCGGCGCGAAACCGGTCGCGATCGACGCCGTCGAGCACGACCGGGCGATGGCGGTGGTCAGCCACCTGCCACATGTATTTGCCAATCAGCTCGCCGCCCAGGGTCGGCCGGGCACCGAGCGGCTCGGCGCCCTCGCTCCGAGCCTCCGTGACGGCACCCGCGTCGCCGGCTCGAACCCCGCGATCTGGGGCGAGATCTTCGCCACCAATCACGAGGCGGTGGTCGCCGCGATCGACGAGTCGATCGCCGGACTCGAGCGCGCCAGGGAAGTGATCGGCTCGGCCGACCCCGGGCGGATCGAGCAGTGGCAGGCCGCCGTCGGCGAGGACCGGGCGGCGCTTTCGGCAACCGAGACCGCCGGTGAAGCGACCCACGAGCTGCGGGTGCTGGTCCCGAATCAGCCCGGCGTGCTGGCCGAACTGGCCCTCGCCCTGGGCCGGGCCGGGGTCAACATCACCGACATGTCGCTCGACCCTGCTCCCGACATGAGCTCGGGTGCGATCTCGCTCTGGGTCGCCGGGGAGGGCGAGGCCGAGAAGGCCGAAGAATGCATCGCCGGGCTCGGCCACTCGGTCAGCCAGGTAGTGACCGGATCATGATCCGGCGGTGGCTCCGGTGAGCGGTCACGAAGTCGAACTCGACGGCGGCGAGCGGGCCACCTTCCGGCCTGCCGGGCCGCTGCGCGGCTCGCTGACCCCGCCGGCCGACAAGTCGATCTCCCACCGGGCGGCGATCATCGGAGCGATTGCCGACGGCCCGACCCGGGTCACCAACTTCCTCGACTCGGACGACACCCGCTCGACCCTTTCCGCCGTGGCGGGACTGGGGGCGATGGTCAACCCGGAGCCGCTCAACGCGATGCCGGAGGAGTTCATGATCGAAGGGGTCGGCCCGACCGGGCCTCGCAGTCTGGGGCGAATCGACGTCGGCAACGCCGGCACCCTGATGCGCCTCCTGCCCGGCTGGCTGGCCGGCTGCGACGGCGGGCTCTGGCGGATGAACGGCGATGCCTCGATCCGGAAGCGCCCGGTTGACCGGATCGCCACCCCGCTTCGCGAGATGGGGGCGGAAATCGAAGTGACCGACGGTCGTTTCCCGCCGATCCGGATCGATGGCCACCAGCTGAAGGGCATCACCTACGAATTGCCGGTCGCTTCGGCCCAGGTCAAGTCCTGCATTCTGCTGGCCGGGCTGAGCGCCGAAGGCCCGACCACCGTGATCGAGCCGGTCGCGACCCGCGACCACACCGAAGTGATGCTGGCCGCGGCCGGCGCCGACATCGAACGCCAGTCCGGCCGGGTCACGATCCGGCCAGGCGCAAAACTCGAGCTGGACGAGGTCGAGGTCCCGGCCGACATTTCTTCCGCCGCCTTCTTCCTGGTCGCCGCCACAATCGTCCCCGGCTCGGAGTTGGTGATCGAGCGCTGCGGGGTCAACCCGACCCGCACCGGCATCATCGACATCCTCCGCCGGATGGGCGCCGACATCGAGCTCGAGCCGCAGGCCGGGGCGGAGGGCGAGCCGATCGCCCGGATCACGGTCCGGTCGGCCCCGCTGACCGGCACCCGGATCGAAGGGGCGGAGATCCCCCTGGCGATCGACGAGCTGCCGGTGATCGCCCTCGCGGCCTGTTTCGCCGAGGGGGAGACCGTGATCGCCGACGCCGAGGAGCTCAAGGCGAAGGAGTCGGACCGGATCGCGGTAGTGGTGGGTGCGCTGGCCGGTTTCGGGGCGAACATCGAGGCCCGCGACGATGGCATGCGGATCATCGGCACCGGTGGCCTGAAGGGCGGCAAGGTCGATTCCCACGGCGACCACCGCATCGCCATGCTCGGCGCGGTCGCCGGCATCGCCAGCCGGGAAGGCGTGACGGTCGACGGCATGGATGCGGCAGCGGTCAGCTACCCGACCTTCCAGCAGGATCTCGCCCGCCTTCAGGGCTAGCGCCCCCGGTCGCGAGATGCGTCTGGTCGGCGAATACCGCCGACCAAACGCACCTCACCGCGCTCGACAGTCCTGAATTTGCCTCAGTCGGTTTCGCCGCGGGCGGCCAGTTCCTCGCCGACCCAGTCGTCGATCATCTGCCACTTCTCGTAGAGCCACTCGGTGCGAGCCTGATCGCCCTGGGGGATGGTGCTCCCCTCGAAGCGCCAAAAGCGGATCTTGATCTGGCGGCCAACCAGCACCCCGGCCATCACGTCGCCGACCGTGCGCAGGCCTTCGAAGCCGACGTGGCCGCAGAAGACGATGTCGATGCCGTTGGCGGCCTCGTCGAGGATCGCCAGCGGCCCACCCAGGCGCGGAGGCAGGAGGTGGTTGAGCCGGGCCGCCAGCGGGGCGATCCCGGGTTGCTTCTCGGCGATCACTTCCTGGGCCCGCCTGATCTTCTTGTGGGTAGGGCGGGTCCCCTCGGGATAGATCGCCATGATCTCGCCCGGGCTCATCTCATGGGTCAGCGCCCTCACTGCGGCGATCTCGGTGTCGGGGTCAAGCGAGCCGCGCTTGACGAACACGGTCGGGATCCAGCGGCCGCCGATGTCGATCGGGGTCAGCGCCCGGATCTCCTCCTTGATCACGTAGCGGACCCCGATTCTTTGCGGGTGACCGATGAAGACGTCCCCGATCAGGTTGTCGAGGATGCTGACGTGCCGGGGCATCAGGACATATGGCCCCGGTCCGGTGTTCTCCATGCCTTCGAGCTCGAACTTCAGGCCGAACAGGAACTTGATCGCGAGCAGGTGGTTGCGGGCCCAGGCGATCCTTAGCTGGTAGACCTGCCGGCGCCGGGAAATCGACCCCTTGCCCCAGGGGCCGCCGGTCGTGACGTAGATGTAGATCAGCTTCAGGTAGGCCTTCATCTCCCCGAACAGGAACCACCAGACGGCGGGGATCAGGCGGATGTTCACGAAGGGGCGGCGGTTCTTCAGCCAGAGAGCGAGGTCGACGATGAGGCCGACCAGCATCAGAAGCGGCGAGAGCACGGTCAGCAGGATGAATCCCGCGATTTCGGCGGTGCCGCCGATCAGGCGCCGTTTGACGCGGTTGCCGAGCGGTCCCTGGTCGGGAAAGAGTGGGCCCCGGCCGGGGGTCTGGACGCGCATCGGCTGATCGTATTCGGGCCGGTGCTCTTTCCGCGCCCCGCCGGGTTACCCGCAGGTCTCCCGGCCCGTAGGATGGGCGGTCGATGAAAGGCAGATTCACATGGTGATCGCGATCGACGGTCCGGCCGGGGCCGGAAAGTCAACCGTTGCCCGCGGCCTTGCCGCGGAGCTTGGTTTCACCTACCTCGATTCCGGGGCGATGTACCGCTGCGTGGCCCTGACCTGTCTCGAATGGGGTGCCGACCCGACCGCCTCGGGGGAGGCAACTTCCACCGCGGAGTCGATCGAAATCGGCTTCGATGATGGCGACGTGCTGATCGACGGCGTGCCGGTGACCGAGGAGATCCGAACTCCGGAGGTCACCGAGGCGGCCTCCCAGGTTTCGATCCATCCCGGTGTGCGGGCGGCGATGGTGGCCGAACAGCAACGGCTGATCGCGACCGGGCCGTACGTGACCGAAGGCCGCGACATCGGCACCGTGGTCGCCCCCGATTCCCCGCTGAAGGTCTTTCTCACCGCCTCCCCGGAAGCGAGGGCCGAGCGCCGGGCGGCCGAGACCGGCCAGCCTGTGGCCGAGGTGCTGGCCGCCCAGGAGGAACGCGACCGGCGTGACTCGGAACGTGAGCACGGAGCCCTCTATGCCGCCGAAGACGCGGTGACGATCGACAGCAGCGGCATGTCCGCCGACCAGGTGATCGCCGAGATCGCCGCTCTTGCCCGCGACCGGGGCCTGGCCTGATGGAAGCGCCAGGCAGTTCCTCGGCCCCGTCGGGGACGGTGCCGACCGTCGCCATCGTCGGTTTCCCCAATGTCGGCAAGTCAACCCTCGTAAACCGGCTGGCTGGCGGCCGCGAGGCGGTCGTTCACTCTGAAGCCGGGGTCACCCGGGATCGCAAGCGGGTTCGCTGCGAGTGGAACGGCCGCGAATTCGACCTGCTCGACACGGGTGGCATTGACCTGGATGACGCGTCGGAGATGGCGGCGGACATTCAGCGCCAGGCCCGGCTCGGCATGGCCGAGGCCGATGTCGTCGTGCTGGTCGTCAACGGCCAGGCCGGTCTGCGCACCGGTGACACGGACCTTGCCCGCGAGCTACGCACCTCGCCGGTACCGGTGATCGTGGCGGTCAACAAGTCGGATCGGCCGGACGACGAATTCGCCGCGGCGGAATTTCACGCGCTCGGCCTTGGTGATCCGACCGCGGTCTCTGCCACCCACGGGATCGGTACCGGTGATCTGCTCGACCGGATCACCGAGGCTCTCGGAGACCGTCCCGCCCGGGCGGAGGAATCTGACGCGGTGAGGGTTGCGGTGATCGGCCGGCCCAACGTCGGCAAGTCCTCGCTGGTCAACCGGATCCTCGGCGACGACCGGGTGATCGTTTCCCCGGTTGCCGGCACCACCCGGGACACGATCGACACCGAGATCGAGGTTGACGGCCGCAGGGTGGTTCTGGTCGACACTGCCGGGCTGCGGCGCAAGTCGAAGGTCGCCGGTTCGGTCGATCACTACGCCCAGCTTCGCTCCGAGCGGGCGATCGAAAGGGCCGACGTGGCGATCATCGTCTGTGACGCCTTCGAAGGCGTGCGCTCCGAGGACCTGAAGGTGGGGGAGGTGGCGATGCGGGCCGGCTGCGCCACGATGATCGTGATGAACAAATGGGACATCACCGAGACCGACATCGATGACACCCGGGCCCGGGTTGGGCGAAAGCTCCGCCTGCGCCCCGAGGTTGTGACCTGTTCGGCCAAGTCGGGCCGCAACGTCGCCGGCCTGATCTCCCGTGCTGTCGCGCTGGCCGACCGGGCCTCCCAGCGGATCCCGACCCCGCAACTCAACCGCTTCATTTCCGAAGTCCAGACCACGACCCCGCCGCCTTCCCGTCGCGGGCGGCGTTTGAAGCTCCTCTACGGAGCCCAGACCGGCGTGTCGCCGCCGCATTTCTCGATCCAGGTCAACGACCGGCGATTGATCGTGCGCGACTGGGCCTACCACCTCGAGAACCGCCTTCGCGACCAGTGGGGCCTCGACGGAGTCCCGCTGGTGATCGACTACATCCCCCGAAAAGGCCGCGGGGACGACTGAAGACACGAAAAAGGGGTCACCGGCGTGACCCCTTTTTCGGTCCTGTTCTTCACCTCGGGTCAGGCTTCAGACGAGGTGCCTTCAATCGCTGCCCGTGCTTCTTCCCTGGAAGCGCCCAGTTCGACTCGGCGGGGCTGCTTCTCGGTTGGCTTGGGGATGCGCAGTTCCAGCACCCCTTTGTCGATCCCGCCCTCGATCGCGTCGGGATCGGTTCCCTCCGGGAGGGTGAAGGAGCGACTGAACTTCCCGAACGAGCGTTCCAGCCGGTAGGCGCTCCCTTCCTTGGTCTCGCGCTCGTCCCGGCGTTCCCCCGAGACGGTGAGCACGTTGCCCTCGACTTCCACCGCCACGTCCTCGTCGGACAGTCCTGGCAGATCGAGCCGGAGAACCAGATCGTTTCCGTCCTCGGTCAGGTCGGTGGCGGGCGCCCACCTCCGCACGGTCGAATTGGAACCCGAGCGAAAGAAGCTGTCGAATAACCGGTTCATATCGGTCTGAAAAGCTTCCAGTTCCCGGGATGGTTCCCATCTGACCATTGCCATTCGCTTTCTCCTTTCTGGTCTTTCGAGGACTCGGAATAGTCCCCGACCAATTCGAGGGCCATCATAAAATCTAAGTGCCGACATGTCAAGTCTGAGAGACGCACATTTTCCGGTCGAAGTAGCGCGGGCATTCTGGATCGAGGTTTCATCTAGGCTTCGCAACCACATGCACTCGCTGAGCGAGGCTTCTGTGCCAGACCCCAAGGAGAAACTTCCCGAATGACCGATCTGAAGCTTGCCGAGGGTGAACACCTCTTCACCTCAGAATCCGTAACCGAAGGCCATCCCGACAAGATCGCCGACCAGATCTCGGACACGATTCTCGACGCATGCCTCAGTCAGGATCCGCATTCCCGGGTTGCCTGCGAGACCCTGGTCAACACCGGCATGGCCGTGATCTCCGGCGAGCTGACGACCTCCGCCCAGATCGACATCACCGACCTGGTCCGCAAGACGGTCTGCGAGATCGGTTACGACAAGGGCGAGTACGGCTATGACGGCAACAACATCTCGGTGCTGGTCTCGATGGACAAGCAGTCCCCGGACATCGCCCAGGGCGTGGACACGGGGATCGAAACCCGTACCGGCGGTTCTTCGGATCAGTTCGACCTCGACGGGGCCGGCGACCAGGGAATGATGTTCGGTTACGCCACCAACGAAACCGAAGCCCTGATGCCGATGCCGATCCAGATTGCCCACCGGCTTTCCGAGCGGCTCTCGCTGGTCCGCAAGGACGGCACGCTTCCGTACCTGCGGCCCGACGGCAAGACCCAGGTCACCGTTCGTTACGCCGATGGCAAGCCGATTGCCGTCGAACGGGTCCTGATTTCAACCCAGCATGCCCCGGACGTCGACAACGAGAACACGATCCGTCCCGACCTCTGGGAAAACGTAATCCTGCCGGTCCTCGCCGAGGAGTACGGCGACCTGCTCGACGAGAACGCCCTCTACGAGTCGCTGCTGATCAACCCCACCGGGATCTTCGTGATCGGCGGCCCGGTCGGTGACGCCGGCCTGACCGGCCGCAAGATCATCGTCGACACCTATGGCGGCGCCGCCCGTCACGGCGGTGGCGCCTTCTCGGGCAAGGATCCGTCGAAGGTGGACCGTTCGGCCGCCTACGCAGCCCGTTACGCCGCCAAGAACGTGGTTGCCTCCGGCCTCGCCGACCGCTGCGAGGTCCAGGTCGCCTACGCGATCGGCGTCGCCCGCCCGGTTTCGATCATGGCCGAGACCTACGGCACCGGCAAGAAGAGCGACTGGGAGATTTCCCAGCTGGTCGCCGACAACTTCGATCTCCGGCCCGGTGCCTTCCGCCAGTACCTCGACCTCCACCGCCCGATCTACAAGGACACCGCCGCCTACGGCCACTTCGGCCGCTCAAACGAGAACTTCACCTGGGAGCGCAC
>JAIBCJ010000139.1 GCA_019694145.1 Solirubrobacterales bacterium
CCGCAGGCGCTGATCGCAAAGGCTGCGAGACAGGTTGCAAGGATGGTTGGAACTGAGAACTTCTTCAAATGACTGGACATGACATCGATCCTACCGACGACCCTTGCGAACTTCTTGCGAACCCCGGTCGACCCCCGGACCCGGGTCGGGGGCCGTGGGGTCGTGGGGCCGCGGCGGGGCGGGTTACTCGACGGTTACGGTCTTGGCGAGGTTTCGGGGCTGGTCTACGTTGAGGCCGTTTAGTCGGGCCACGTGGTAGGCGAGTAGCTGGAGGGGGAGGATCGCGACCAGGGGCTGGAGGACCCAGTCGGTGCGGGGAACGGAAATGGTCTCTTCCGAGACCTTTCCGACCCGGTCGTCACCTTCGGTGGCGACCGCGATCACGTCCGCCCCGCGAGCCTTGACCTCTTCCATGTTGGAGAGGACCTTGTCGAGGATCGGGCTGTCGGTGGCCACGCAGACGACCGGGGTCGATTCGTCAAGCAGGGCGATCGGGCCGTGCTTCATCTCGCCCGCCGCGTAGGCGTCGGTCGGGATGTAGGAGACCTCTTTCAGCTTCAGGGCGCCTTCGAGGCAGACCGGCAGGCCGATGTGACGGCCGAGATAGAGGAAGAACTTCTGGTCGTAGTGGAGCTTTGCGATCTCCAGCATCCGCTCGGATTCGGAGTCGATCGTCGCCTCCATCTTCTCCGGGATCGCGCGCAGTTCGTTGATCAGGCGGCTCACCTCGGAAAAGCCGAGATTTCCGCGCAGCTCGGCCAGCCTCAACGCGACCAGATACATGGCGGCAACCTGGGCGACGAAGGTCTTGGTCGCGGCGACGCCGATCTCCAGCCCGGCCCGGGTGAAGAGAACCGCGTCCGAGTCGCGGGTCGCCTGGCTGCCCATGATGTTGGTGATCGCCAGGACCTTGGCGCCGCGGTCGCGGGCCAGCCGCATCGCGGCCAGGGTGTCGGCGGTCTCGCCGGACTGGGTGATGCCGATGACCAGATCGTCTTCACCGATCACCGGGTCGCGGTAGCGGTACTCGGAGGCGATGTCCATCTCGACCGGCACCCGGGCCCAGCGTTCGATCGCGTAACGGCCGACCAGACCGGCGTGGTAACTGGTGCCGCAGGCGACGATGACGATTCGCGAGCACTTTCGGAAGACTTCGTCACCGAAGCCGATGTCGGAGAGGTCGACGCTGTCGTCATCGGTCAGGCGGTCGAGGATGGTCTCGGCGATCGCCTCGGGCTGCTCGTGGATCTCCTTCATCATGAAGGTGTCGTAGCCGGCCTTCTCCGCGGTTTCCTCGTCCCACTCGACCTCCTCGGCGGCCCGTTCGACCGGCTCGCCATCGGCCTTGGTCACGGTCACGCCATCGGCGGTCAGGGTGACTATCTCGCCGTCGTCGATCGTCAGGGCGAGGCGGGTTTCGTTGAGGAAGGCGGGAATCGCCGAGGCGATGAAGTTCTCCCGCTCGCCGACGCCAACGATCAGCGGGGTTTCCTTGCGGGCTCCGACCAGAATGCCCGGCGAATCGGAATGCATGGCGACGATCGAGTAGTGGCCGCGCAGGTCGCCGTAGGCCTTGCGAACCGCTTCGGTCAGGTCACCTTCGTAGTAACGGTGGATCAGGTGGGCGACCACTTCGGCGTCCGTCTCGGAAGTGAAGGTGACACCCTGCTCCTGAAGCCGGCCCTTCAGGCGAACGTAGTTTTCGACGATCCCGTTGAGGACGATCTGGATCTTGCCGGACTCGTCACCGTGGGGATGGGCGTTGGCCTCTGTGACCCGCCCGTGGGTCGCCCAGCGGGTGTGGGCGATTCCGGTGAAGTGACCTTCGGCGTCCGCTTCACCGGTCGATGACAGATCGGTTTCCTGAAGGGCGCTCCGCAGCCCGTCGAGGTTTCCGACCGCCCGGACCTTCTTCACGCCCTCTTCGGGGGCAAGGATCGCCACCCCCGCGGAGTCGTAGCCCCGGTACTCCAGCTTCTGGAGACCGGCCACGAGGATCTCCTCGGCCGGGCGATTGCCGACGTATCCAATGATTCCGCACATGAGCGCTAAAGGCTACCCGGGCCGGGGCGCAACGGAGGAGACGGCCGTCACGCAGGAATAAATCAGCCGAGATCCGACCGGACCAGTTCGGCCAGCGAATCGCAGATCTCCTGTGCCCTGGCCTCGGTAGGAGCTTCCGCCATGACCCGCACCAGCGGCTCGGTACCGGAGGCCCGGAGCAGCACCCGCCCCTGGCCTTCGAGTTCGGAATTGAGCCGGTCGACCTCGGTCCAGACCGTGTCGGCCCTGGCGATCGCCTCCCGGTCGCTCACCTTGACGTTGACCAGCACCTGCGGCAGTTTCTCCATCACCCGGGCCTCGGCGAGGTCGCGTCCGTTCAGGGCCTCAAGCAGCATCAGAGCGGCTGCGATGCCGTCCCCGGTCGGGGCGTAATCGGTCGAGATGATGTGGCCCGACTGCTCGCCGCCGAGCACCCAGTTCTTCTCGCGCAGGGCCTCGAGCACGTAGCGGTCCCCGACGTTGGTCACCTCGACCTCCACCCCGGCCTCCTTCATCGCCTGGTGGAAGCCGTAGTTGCTCATCACGGTCACCGCCACCCCGCCGCCGAGGCTCCCGGTGGCAGCGCGCTCGGCCGCGATCAGACTGATCATCTCGTCCCCGTCAAAGGGGTTGCCTTCACGGTCAACGGCGAGCACGCGGTCGCCGTCGCCGTCAAAGGCGAAGCCCAGCGCGGCATCGGAAGCAGCGACCTTTGCCGACAGCGGTCCGAGGTCGGTTGATCCGCAGCCGTCGTTGATGTTGCGGCCGTCGGGCTCGATCGCGATCAGCTCGACATCCGCCCCGAGCCGGGTGAAGATCTCCCCGGCGACCCGGTAAGTGGCACCGTTGGCGCAGTCGAGCACTACCTTGAGGCCGCCCAGATCGAGCCGGAAGAAGCTCTCCAGGGCCCGCAGGTAATCCTGGTCGGCCCCGATCAGTTCGCGGATCCGGCCGGGGTCGCCGGCCGGCGGCGGGGGCTCGTGGATCAGCGCCTCCACGCCGGCTTCGGTCGCGTCATCGAGCTTGCCGCCGTCTCCGCCGAAGAGCTTGATCCCGTTGTCGTGGAAGGGGTTGTGCGAAGCCGAAACCACCGCGGCAAGGTCAAAGCCGTGATGGCCGGAGACCAGCGCGGCAGCCGGGGTCGGCAGGACGCCGCCGAGGTAGACGTCCCCTCCCGCTTCGGTGATGCCGGCGGCCAGCGCCGATTCGAGCATCGGCCCCGACTCGCGGGTATCGCGGATGATCAGAACCCGCGGGCGTTCGATGCCGCGGGCACGGCGCAGCGATTCGGTGCCGGCCCGGCCGATCGCGAGGGCGAGCTCCGCGTTCAGCTCCTCGCCGACGCGGCCGCGTACTCCATCGGTGCCAAACAGTGTGCGGGTCGGAGACGACACGCCCTGGCCAGGGGTCCTAGCGCTTCGAGAACTGCGGCCGCTTGCGGGCCTTCTTCAGACCGGCCTTGCGGCGTTCCTTGGCCCGCGCGTCACGGGTCAGGAAGCCACGCCGCTTGAGCTCGGGACGGAGCTCGGGGTCGACCTCGGTCAGCGCCCGGGCGATGCCATGACGGACCGCGCCGGCCTGGCCGGAAATGCCGCCGCCGTGGACCCGGATCTTGACGTTCACGTTTGACTCGTAGCCGGTCGCCAGGAGCGGCGAGTTGACCACGGTGCGGTGACGGGCCCGCGGGAAGTATTCGTCGATCTCGCGATCGTTGATCGTGATCGTGCCGTCACCCGGCAGGATGATCACGCGGGCGACCGAGCGCTTGCGCTTGCCGGTGGCGATGAATCGGGCGTCCTTGGCGAGCGCGACGGGGGCGGGCTTGGCGACCGGGGCATCCTCTTCGGCCTCGGCGGCCTCGCGGGCGGCGCGTTCCTCTTCCTCGGCCTCGCGGGCGGCGAGTTCCTCGGCGGTCAGCTCGACTTCGGGCTCTGGCTCGGCCAGGGGCTCGAGGTCGGCGCCGGGGGGCAGGTCCGACTTCGGCGCTGCCGGGGCGGCCTCGGCCTCTTCTTCGGCGACGGCTTCCTCGGCGGTTTCGGTGGCGGCCTCTTCGACCTCGACTTCACCGACGCCCTCGGCGCCTTCGACTTCACCTTCGACGACCACTTCCTCGGCCTCGGGAGTCTCTTCGACTTCCACTTCGGCGGTCTCTTCGACCACTTCTTCGGCGGCGGGAGTCTCCTCCGCAGCCGCTTCGGGAGTCTCTTCGGGGGTCACGTCTTCGGTGTTTTCTTCTTCGCTCAAGTTCGTCTGGCTCTAGTTCTGGATTTCCAAGGGCTTCGGCTGCTGGGCCTGGTGCGGATGCTCGGGGCCGGCGCAGACCTTCAGCTTCAGCAGCTGCTGCCGGGAGAGCTTGTTGCGCGGCATCATTCCCTTGACCGCCTTGCGGATCACCTCTTCCGGCTGCTTCTCGAGCATCTCGGCGAGGGTGCGGGACTTGATGCCGCCCGGGTAGCCACTGTGACGCCAGTAGATCTTCTGGTTCAGCTTGTCGCCAGTGACCTTGATCTTCTCCGCGTTGACCACGACGACGAAGTCACCGGTGTCGATATGCGGCGTGTAATCGGGCTTGCGCTTGCCGCGCAGCGTGTCGGCGAGCTGGGTCGCGAGCCGGCCGAGAGTCTGGCCTTCGGCGTCGACGATGTACCAGTCTCTCTGGCGATTGGCGGGTGTGGCTACGTAAGTCTTCATGGCAATAAGACGCGTGACTTCCGGCGGAAGCCAGCACGGCTTGCGAATAATAGGGAAGTCAGAGCCAAAGGGTCTTCTCGTCGGACGGCTGCAAAACGGAGCATGGTTGGGCGAGGCTCTGTTTGAGGTTCAACCGGCAGAGCCGACCCATCCCACCTGCAGTCGGGCGGGGTCCGACCCGCCCTCCACGAGAAACCCGCCTCGCCCATTCGAAGCAAATAATGGTTGGGCGAGGCTCTGTTTGAGGTTCAACCGGCAGAGCCGACCCATCCATCCTTGTGTTCTGTGGGTCGGCGGGTTCATTTTGGAGGCCCGGCGAGGTCCGGGCCGACTGTTTATACTGACGCGCGTCAAATAGCCGAGCCCTTTCCTTCCAGGGGAAGGGGCGGAGGAACCAACGGGGAATCCCTCCCCAGGGGCGAATCGGAGGCAAGTATTGCTCCGTAGCGCATCTCTTTCAGCGCGAGCCCGCCAGCTAACTCCGCAGGCGCCTGGAAAGAGATTGAAGACGAGTAGATCGAAAACCTTCTCGCTCGCCGCTTTTGCGGTCGCGTT
>JAIBCJ010000038.1 GCA_019694145.1 Solirubrobacterales bacterium
CCTCCTTCGAGCCGACCAGTTCGTGTTCGAGGGTGGCGGGATCGAGGGTGGTGAGATCGGGGTGGGTGATCGAGTGGGAGGCGATCTCCCAGCCGGCCCGGTACATCTTCTTCACCTGCTTCGAGGAGAGGTCCGAGCCCTCCGACTTGAGGTTGAGCTGGCCGCCCCAGCCCTGCTTCTCGAGGATCGGCATCGCGAACAGGTACTGGCCGAGGTAGCCGTCGTCGAAGGAAAGGACGACCGGCCTCTCCGGCAGGGTGCCGCCGTCATACCAGGCGTTCTGGACCTGGACGAGGGTGACCGCGGTGTAGCCGTTGTCGGCCAGCCAGTCGACCTGATCCTGGAAATCGGGTGTGGAGAGAAAGAGACCGGGGTAGTCCTCGGATCCGGCTGCGGGGCCGATCACGTGGTACATCAGGATCGGCACCGGGCCGGTGTGCGGCCCCCAGCTGTCGTCGGGTTGGGCGCCGCCCCGTGATGCTTCGGTTCCAACGCTGGTCTGCGACGTCTCGGAAGTCCCGGCGCCTTGCTGTCCGGCGGTGTTGTTGCCGGCGGTCTGTTGAGTGCCGCTCTCGCCCGAGTCGTCGGAACGCAGGAAGAGCATGAAAACCGCCGCCGCGAGCAGCACCCCCAGCATCGACCCGAGCACGACGCGACGGCGGACGATCTGTCGGCGACGGACCTCCTCCCGCCGGCGGGCCAGCCGGGCCTCGAAACCGGAGTCCACCGGCTACTGCCCGCTTGGCCCGGCCTGATTCTGGGCTGCCTGCTTGCGGGCCTTCTGGCGGGCGGCCTTGCGGGCTTCCTTGGCGCGGCGTTCGGCCCGCAGCTGCTTGAGCGTGATCGGCTTCATCGCGTGGATGCTCGAGTAGCCGACCAGATAGAGCTTCTCGCCATCCGAGATCCCCGGCATGTAGGCGCCGGTGTGGAACTCGAAGACCTTGCGTCCGGACTTGGCGCTGATCCCGTAGGTGGTGGTGCCATCGAAGGTCGCGGCGTAGACCGTTCGGCCGATTACGCTGAGCGAACCGATCACCTGGCCGCCCATCGGGAAGGTCCAGCGTGCCTCGCCGGACCGGGCGTTGAGGGCGTAGACGTTGCCGTCGAAGGAGCCGATGTAGACGGTTGGCGGAGTGCCCGGAACCTGGGCGACCGACGGGCCCGAGTAGACCCAGTCGCCGGTCGAGTAGGTCCAGGCAAGTTCGCCGGTGTTCTTGTCAAAGCTGTAGACCCGGCCGTCGTTGCTGCCGAGATATACGCGGCCGTAGGCGACCGCCGGTGTCGAATAGAAGGAACCGGCCCGGCCGAAGCTGCCGCCGAGGCTGTCCGACTGCCACTTGATTTCACCGGTCTTTGCCCGCACCGCCGAAACGACGCCTCCGTAGTCGCCCACGAAGAGGGTGCCGTCCTCATAGGCCGGTGCTCCCTTGATCGCCCCGTCGACCGAGGTTTCCCACACTTCCTTGCCGTTTCGGGCCTTGAGCGCATACAGCACCCCGTTCTCGCAACCGAAGTACACCCGCTGGCGAATCACCGCGGGCGAGGATTCGGAACGGCAGGGCAAAGGCTTCTCCCAGATGATCCGGCCGTTCTTCGCGTTCATCGAAAGCACGTGGCCGGGCTCGAGATTCACGATGTAAAGGCGGCCCCTGGCATAGGTCGGGGTCGAGGCATTCAGGTCGGCGATCTTTCGATGCCAGATCTCCCGTCCGTTGTCGGCCCGCAAGGCTCTCGCGTTACCGTCGTTGTCGACGAAGTAAAGCCGGCCATCGACCACGATCGGCGGGAACTCGAGCAGCGGCTGGTCGCCGTACTTCCAGACCCGCTTGAAGGGCGGATGGATGCCGTTCACCGGCAGATAGCCGGTGCGCTGGGGGTTGAGGCGGAAAGTGGACCAGTTGATCGTCCTGTCCTTCGGCACGACCTGCTTCGGCTTGGTCTTGACGAACGGGACGTCGGGATTGCTGACGTCATCGGGCCGCTTCAGCTCATTCCAGGCGACAAGGGCGATCGCGCCGGCGGCCACCAGGACCACCGCGATCAGCGAAATGACCTTGCCGCGCTGCCGGTACCAGGGGGGCTTGCCCGACCCGTTTGGAGAGTTGATTGGTGTGTTGGTCATCCGAAGAAGGGATCATGGTACGGGAGTGACCCGATGACCCCCGGAATTGACCCTGACTTCAACCGACTCGCCACCCTGATCCGGACCCACCCGGCGATCGCGCCGATCCGTGAAGCGGCGACCACGCCGTTGTACCTGGTGGGGGGTGCGATTCGTGACGCCCTCGCCGATTTCCGGGTCGATGACATCGATCTGGTCATCGAAGGGGACCCGGTGCCGCTGGCCGCCGGGTTTGACCCCGCGGCGAAGGTCAACGACCGTTTCGGCACCGTCAACCTGCTGGTCGACGGGTATCCGGTTGACATCGCCACCGCCCGAACCGAGACCTACTCGCGTCCCGGAGCGCTTCCGGACGTCCGCCCGGGCACCCTCGAGGACGACCTGCGCCGCCGCGACTTCACGATCAACGCGATGGCGATCGGCATCGACGAGGGCTCGGAGATGATCGATCAGTTCGGCGGCATCGCCGACCTGGAGTCAGGGGTGCTCAGGGTGCTCCACGACGCATCCTTCGAGGATGACCCGACCCGGGCGCTCCGGGCGGCCCGCTACGCCGCCCGCCTGGACTTCGACCTCGAACCGAAGACGGCCGAGCTGATGATGAAGGTGAACCTCGGTTCGATCTCACGGGACCGGGTCGAAAGTGAACTGCGCCTGATCGCCCTCGAGGACAATGCCCTGGAAGCGCTGCGGCTGGCCCGGCTCTGGGGACTTGTCGACTTTCCGGAGGAGCGGCTCGACCTCGCAGAACAGGCGATCGAGTTGATCGAGATCGAACCCTGGCGGGATGAAGCCCCGCGGGAGGCGCTGATCCTCGAGGTCGTTTTCGGCAACCTGAGCGGGGCCGAGGAGCTCCTTGGGGAGCCCGGAACTCCCTGGCAGGCCTGCCGGCTCACCCGGGGGCGGACCGCGCTGGAACTTGTCGTGGCCCGCGCGCTGGGCGCCGTCTGGCTGGACCGTTGGCAGCGCGAATGGCGCTGGGTGGAGCTCGAGATCACCGGGGCCGACCTGCTGGCCGCCGGGGTTCCCGAAGGACCGCAAATCGGCGCCGGCCTGGACGCCGCCCTGGAAGCGAAGCTGGATCGCGGGGAGAGCGGGGTAGAGGCGGAAATGGCGGTCGCCCTCAAAGCGGTCGGGGCCCGGTTGCCGTGACTTCCGCGGGGCTGCCGTGAAGTGGAAAGAGGAAGCCGGTCTGCCCTGGCTTGAGGCTGACCTGACCGGGGACGCAACGGTCTGTTTCAGCAGCAGGCTGGGCGGGGTCAGCCAGGGACCGTTCGAGTCGCTCAATCTCGGCATCCTCACCGAGGACCGGCGGGAGGACGTGCTCGCGAATCGACGAAAGCTCGCGGTCGCGGCCGGTTTCGATGCCGACCGGGTCTCAATGGGCCGGCAGGTGCACGGCGCGGAGCTGAACTGGGCCGGCCCCGGGATTCCCGGTGCCTATTCGGCCCCCGGGCCCGATCCGCCGCCGGAGGCTGACGGCCAGCTGACGAAAGAAACCCTGAGACCCGTTCTGGTGCTGGTCGCCGACTGCCTGCCGGTCGCCCTGCTCGGTGAAAGGGGCCTCGGGATGCTCCACTGCGGCTGGCGGGGCCTGGCTTCCGGGATCATCGACCGGGCGGCAAGCGAGATCGGGGTGCGGGCAGCCGCGATCGGCCCGGGGATCGGTCCTTGCTGTTTCGAGGTCGGTCCCGAGGTCGAGGAAGCCTTCGCGGGGCTTGGCCCGGGGCTGATGAACGGGCGGAATCTCGATCTGCCGGAGGTCGCGCGGCGGCTGCTGGCCCGGGCCGGGGTGGAAGAGGTCGAGTCGGCCGGCGTCTGCACGTATTGCGACGAACGCTTCTTCTCGCATCGGAGGGATCGGGGAAAGACCGGCCGGCAGGCCGGAATCGCCTGGCTCAACGGTTAGGCGGGCGGCGAATGCCCATTTTGTGCCGGTATGTGGCGCAAAGTGGGCTTTCGCGGTCTGGGCCACGGGTCGGACGGGATGGGTGGCCGTTGCCTTCGAGCGTGATTTTCGCTGCAAAACGGGTAATTCAGTGATAATTGCTGCGACCGGACCCCCAACCGGGAGGAATCAGCCTCCCCGGACCGAAAACACCGCATACCTATGGCACTACGCGATTCCTGGCACCGCACACTCGTTTACTTCGGTCTCGCCGAAGAAGGCGACCATCACGAATACGACGATTACGAGGACGACTTCGTCGAAGAGGACGAATACGAAAGCCGTCGTGGCCGTCGTTCCCGTGATGCGAACGTTCGTCGCCTGCCAACCTCGAGGCGCGGACGCCACGACGAGATCGACGACATCTTTGCCGACGACGATCCGATGCCGGCAGCCACGCCGCGCAGCCGGACGCTGCGCTCGGTGGGTGGCGACAACGGCGGCGATGACGTCCAGGTTCACCTGGTCATCCCGCGGAACTTCAACGACGCGCAGCAGGTGGCGGACCAGTTCAAGCGCAAGGTGCCGGTCATCCTCAATCTGCAGACCACCGACCACGAGCTTTCCAAGCGCCTGATCGACTTCGCATCCGGGCTCACCTACGCGCTTGACGGCGGCATGCAGCGGATCGCCGAGAAGGTCTTCCTGCTGACCCCGCGCAACGTTGAGGTTTCGGCGGAAGAGAAGGCCCGGTTGATCGACAAGGGCTTCTTCAACCAGTCCTGACCGGTTCGCGGGATCCCCGGTGGGCGGATCACCGGGGCATATCCATATTCTTCGCAGCATGGTTGTCGGATTCATAGGTTCCGGAAACATGGCCGCGGCAATGGCGCGCGGCTGGGCGAGCGCCGAAGACGATTCCCCGTCGGAGATGCTCTTCACGGACTCCGGTTCCGGGCGCGCCACGGCGCTGGCCAAGGAGGTTGGCGGCCGGGCGGTCGAGAGCAACGAGGAACTGGTCCGTGAATCCGACTTCGTGATCCTCGCGGTCAAACCGGCCGCCCTGGAACTGGTGGCTGAAAAGCTGCCGGCGCCGCGGGCCGTGCTTTCGCTGCTCGGAGCGACACCGCTCGAAAAGCTGGTCGGCCACTTTCCCGACAGTGCCGTGATCCGGCTGATGCCGAACCTCGGAGTCGAGGTGAACCGCGGGGTTGTCTGCATGGCGGAACCCGAAGGCGTTGACGAGGAGATCCTCGCCGACACCCGCAAGCTGCTCGGCTCGATCGCCCGGGTTCACGAACTGCCGGACGAAAGCATGGACGTCGCCACCGCGGTGATGGGCTGCTCGCCGGCCTATTTTGCGGTGGTCGCGGAGGCACTCGGCAGCGAAGGGGCCCACGGCGGACTCGAACCGGATGTGGCGATCAAACTGGTCAGCGAATCGCTGGCCGGCACCGCGGCGCTGCTCGGCAGCCGCACGCCTTTCGAGATCCAGACCGCGGTCGCCTCGCCTGGCGGCAGCACCGAGGCCGGCCTGGAAGCCCTGGCCGCGGCCGGCGGCGCCGATGCCTTCCGTGCCGCCTTCGAGGCCTCGATCGCGCGGATGCGCGGGAACTGAGCCGTGGAAACGATCCTGGCAGTGACGAGGGGCGATTTCGCCGCCTACGTCAACGGCCTGTTCACGGTCTACATCATCCTCATCTTCCTGCGGGTCCTGATGTCCTGGATTCCGAGGCTCCCGGAGAACCGCGCAATCCAGGCGGTGGCCGGCTTCATCCGTGAAACCACCGACCCGTACCTGAACCTGTTCCGGCGCTTTTTGCCGCCGGTGGGTGGCGGCGGAATGGCACTCGATCTGAGTCCGGTGGTCGGCGTGATCCTCCTGCTCGTCGCACAGCAGGTCGTCGTCGCCCTGGTGCGGGGCTGAATTGAGGGGTTACCGGCATCTGATCTGGGCCGGTCTGCTGGCGCTGTTGGTCGTCATCCTTGACCAGGGGGCCAAGGCCCTGATCGTCGACAACATCGACCCGGGAGAACTCGTCCAGGTGCTCGGGCCGCTGGACCTGACCCACTCCCACAACGACGGGGTCGCCTTCGGACTGGCCGGGGGAGGCGGGATCCTGGTCATCCTGCTGGCCGCCGTGGCCCTGGTCGCGCTCGGTGCCTTCATCGCCTCGGCGCCCGAAAGCAACCTGACCTGGATCTCCGGGGGGCTGATTCTGGGCGGTGCGGCCGGCAACCTGATCGACCGCGTCCGAATCGGCCACGTCACCGACTTCATCCTGCTGCCGAGCTGGCCTGCCTTCAACCTGGCCGATTGCGCAATCACGGTCGGCGTGGTTCTGCTCGCGGTCTCGCTGATCTGGGGCGAGCAGGAAGATCGCAAGGAACCCGGGGCGGCCGGCCCGGAAACCGATGGCACCTGAGGAAATCAGGTCCGGTGAGCCGGGCCCTCAGGGTTTCCGGATCGTCTTCACCGATGAATTCCTGGCGGTGATCGACAAGGGCTGGGACCTGGTCGTGCACCCGGCACCCTCGCACGAAGGAGTGACCCTGGTCGAACTGCTCGGAGATGAGCTGGCGGGCGGCGACGACCCGGAGCGGCCCGGGATCGTCCACCGGCTGGACCGCGGCACCAGTGGCCTGATGATCGTCGCCCGCGAGGAACAGACTCACGCCGACCTGCAGAAGATGATCCGGGACCGCCAGGTTTCGCGGATCTATTCGGCGCTCGCCGACGGGCGTTTTCGATCCCGCACCGGGACCATTGACGCGCCGATCGGCCGCGCTTCACGCAAGCGTCACCGCATGGCTGTAAACGGCGCCGCATCCCGGGACGCGGTCACCCATTTCGAGGTGGTCGAGGCGCTCAGGCGCGAAAGCCTGCTGGAAGTGCGACTGGAAACGGGGCGGACCCACCAAATCCGGGTTCACCTCGAGGCGATCGGCCACCCGGTGGTCGGGGACGCGACCTACGGCGGGCCGGACCGGTACGGGCTGAGCCGCCAGTTCCTGCATTCGTCAAGGCTCGAATTCACGCATCCCCGGACCGGCGCGGAAATGTCCTTCACCGCACCGTTGCCGGAGGACCTCGCGACGGCGCTCGAAGCCGCACGCGGAGCGGATTCCCTCTAGACTGGGCTGCTGTCCGTATTCCCTAACCCCCGGGATACGACGGTGGCTCCTGCCGCCCGGAACGGTTCCGAGGCGGATTCCACCGAAAACGGCCCGGGCGGATCCGTTTTTCACCCCAATTCAAGGAGAAGCATGTCCCAGGTAGGAATCCAGGAACTCCTGGAAGCCGGAGTCCACTTCGGCCACCAGACCAGCCGCTGGAACCCGAATATGCGCCGCTACATCGCCGGCGAGATCGACGGGATCCACATCATCGACCTCTTGCAGACCGAGGAGATGCTCGAGGAAGCACGCCGCTTCGTCGGGGAACTCACCTCGGGTGGCGGAAAGGTCCTCTTCGTCGGCACCAAGAAGCAGGCCTCCGACGTGATCGAGGACTGGGCCGGGAAGTCGAACATGCCGTTCGTCAACCGGCGCTGGCTGCCGGGCCTTCTGACCAACTTCAGCGTGTCCTCGCAGCGGATCAAGCGCATGCATGAGATCCGCGGCCTCGTCGAGTCCGGCCAGATCGAACTGCTGCCGACCAAGGAGCGCATGAACATGCAGGCCGAGCTGGCCAAGCTCGAGTTCGCCCTCGGCGGCGTCGCGGACATGGACCGGGTTCCGGACGCGGTCTTCATCACCGACCTCAAGTCCGAAGAGATCGCCCTGAACGAGGCTTCGCGCCTCCGCCTGCCGGTCATCGCCCTGGTTGACAGCAACTGCGACCCGGGTCACATCGACCACGTGATTCCCGGCAACGACGACGCGATCCGTTCCTGTGAACTGGTCATCTCGACCATCGGTTCCGCGGTCGAGCAGGGTGCCGGCGCCTGGGCCGTGATCGAGGAGAAGCGCCGCGCCGAAGAGCAGGCCCGCCGGGAGAAGGAAGAGGCCGAGCGGAAGAAGCGCGAGGAAGAAGATCGCGCCCGCCGCGAGCAGATCGAGAAGGAGCAGGCCGAGGAGAAGGCCCGTCAGCGCGAAGAGAAGGCCAAGGCCCAGGCCGAAGCCGCCAGCGCCGAGGCTGCCAAGCCGCATCCGCAGGCGGTGCCGGACAATCCGCACCCGCAGGCGGTCCCGGACAACCCCCATCCGCAGGCCGTGCCGGACAATCCGCACCCCCAGGCGGTCCCGGACAACCCGCACCCGCAGGCCGTGCCGGACAACCCGCACCCGCAGGCCGTGGCCCCGGACCCCGAGCCGGCCGCCGAAGCGGCAACCGAAACTGAAGAAACCCCGGCCGGGGAAGCTCCGGCCGACGAGAAGAACGAGGAGAACGCCTGATGGCAGACATCAAGGCCGCAGACGTCAAGGCGCTGCGCGAGATGACCGGCGCCGGAATGATGGACGCGAAAGCCGCGCTCATCGAAGCCGGTGGAGACACCGACCGCGCGGTTGAACTGCTGCGGGTCAAGGGGCAGGCTTCGGCCGCCAAGCGCTCCGACCGTGGCACCTCTGAAGGCGTCGTTGCCTCTTACATCCACGCGAACAAAAAAGTCGGCGCCCTGGTTGAAGTCCAGTGCGAAACCGACTTCGTCGCCCGCAACGAGGACTTCGCCGAGTTTGCCTACGAGGTAGCGATGCATGTCGCCGCCGCCTCTCCGACCCATGTCTCGAAGGAAGACATCCCCGAGGACCAGGTCGCGGCCGAGCGCCGGGTATTCGAGGAGAAGGCCAAGGAAGAGGGCAAGCCCGAGAACGTGGTCGAGAAGATCGTCGAAGGCCAGGTCAACAAGTGGGCCAAGGACATCGCCCTGCTCGAGCAGGAACACGTCAACACCGACAAGCACGATTCGAAGACGATCGAGCAGCTGCGCGAAGAACTGGCCGCCAAGGTCGGCGAGAACGTCGTGATCAGCCGTTTCTCCTGCTTCCGGATCGGCGAATAAGAGGTAGATTTCCGACCAGCTGATGAGCGACGGAGAGCCGCGGTTCAGGCGGATAATGCTGAAACTGTCTGGCGAAGCCCTGATGGGCAAGCTGGAATTCGGGACCGATGCGCAGGAAGTCGAGCGGATCGCCCGGCAGATCGGCATCATCCGGGACCGCGGCGTCGAAGTCGCCATCGTGGTCGGGGCGGGCAACATCTATCGCGGGGTTGACGGTGCCGCCCAGGGCATGGACCGGGCAACCGGTGACTACATGGGCATGCTGGCAACCCTGCTCAATGCCCTGACCCTTCAGGACGTGCTAGAAAAGCACGGCCACTTCACCCGGGTGGTTTCGGCGATCGACGTCAAGGAAGTCGCCGAGCCCTACATTCGCCGTCGGGCGATGCGCCACCTCGAGAAGGGCCGGATCGTGATCTTCGCGGCCGGCACCGGCAATCCGTTCTTCACGACCGACACCGCCGCGGCCCTGCGCGCGCTGGAGATCCACGCCGAAACCATCCTGATGGCCAAAAACGGGGTGGAAGGGGTCTTCGACAGCGACCCGGCGACCAATCCGGACGCGGCCTTCATCCCCGAGATCACGCACCGCGAGGCCATCGAGCGCGGCCTCAAGGTGATGGACTCAACCGCACTCAGCCTCTGCATGGACAACGACCTGCCGATCTACGTCTTCAACATGGCTGAGGAGGCCAATATGGATAGGATCGTGACCGGCGAAAAAGTGGGCACGCTGGTCAGCTCCAGGGTCGCCGCTAACTGATCGCCAAAGGAGAATCCATGATCGACGACCTGCTTGCAGACGCCAGGGAAAGGATGGCCAAGACGGTCGAATCGACCCGTGGCGAGTTCGCTACGGTCCGTACCGGTCGCGCCACTCCGCACCTGCTCGATCGGATCACGGTCGACTACTACGGCGCCAACACGCCGCTCAACCAGATGGCGAACGTCGCGGCCTCCGAGGCCCGGCTGCTCACCGTCACCCCTTATGACAAGGGTGCCCTCGGCCTGATCGAGAAGGCGATCCAGGAATCGGACATCGGCCTCACGCCCTCGAATGACGGAAACGTGATCCGGCTCCAGATCCCGGACCTGACCGAGGAACGGCGCAAGGAGATGGTCAAGGTCGTTCACGGTGTCGCCGAGGACGGGCGGGTCGCCGTCCGCAACGTGCGTCGCGACGTGATGGCCGAACTGCGAGAGCTGAAGAAGGAAGGCGAAGTCGGAGAAGACGACGAGCGCCGTGGCGAAGAAGCCCTGCAGAAGCAGACCGACGCCTCCATCGCGGAGATCGATTCCATGCTCAAGGGCAAGGAAGAAGAGATCCTCGAGGTGTGAACGCACCCACCGGACCTAAGTACGTAGCCATCATCACCGACGGCAACGGGCGCTGGGCCCAGAGCCGCGGACTGCCGGTCAAGGAAGGCCACAAGGCCGGCGCCGACACCGTCAAGGCAAGGCTTCGCGACGCGGTCGAATTCGGCGTGAAGGAACTGACGGTCTTCTCGTTTTCAACCGAGAACTGGTCCCGGTCACCGGAGGAGGTGTCGGCCCTGATGGAGATGTTCTCCCGGCGGATCGTCGACGAAACTCCGGAGCTGAACGAGGAAGGCGTGCGCATGCGCTTCATCGGCCGCCGGGGAGGCGTCTCGGAAAAGCTCCAGCGGCAGATGGACGAAGCCGAATCGATGACCGCCGCCAACGACACGATCACCTTCTTCATCGCCTTCAATTACGGCGGCCGGGCCGAGATCATCGACGCCGCGAAGAAGTTCGACGGCTCTACCGAGGAAGAGTTCCAGCAGTGTTTGTACGCGCCGGAGATGCATGATCCCGAGCTGCTGATCCGGACCAGCGGCGAACAGCGGATCTCCAACTACCTGCTCTGGCAATGCGCCTACTCGGAATTCGTCTTCCGGGACGAGCTCTGGCCGGATTTCACTCGCGAGGCCTTTGCCGCTTCGCTGGAGGAATACGGCAACCGGCAGCGCCGTTTCGGGACCAGGGAGCCGGTCTGATGGGCGAGACAGCCAAGCGCATCCTGGTCGCCGTGCCCTGGATCATCGTCGTGATCGCGATCATCGTTCTCGGCGGGCCCTGGTTCGCTGCCGCCCTGGCCGTGTTCGGCTGCCTGGGACTGCGCGAGTTCTTCCAGATGGCCGAGGAATACCGGCCGTTCCGGATCCCGGCCTATCTGTCGCTGGTCGGAATCGTCGCTTCCGCCTGGCTGGGCACCCAGTTCAACGTGCTGATGTTCCTGGCCCTGCCGTTCCTGCTGATCTTCTTCGGGGCGGCCCGCCGCAAGGACCGGACGGGGGTGACCGGCTCGGTCGCGGCTACCTTGCTCGGGATCTACTGGATCGGTCTGGCCCTCGCTCATGCGGTACTGCTGCGCGAACTTCCTGATCACGGTGGCGCCCTCGTGGTCGACGTTTTGGTCGGCACCTTCGCCTGTGACACCGGGGCCTACGCGGTCGGCCGGATGTTCGGCAGCCACAAGTTCGCGCCGAACCTTTCACCGAACAAGACGATCGAAGGGCTGATCGGCGGATTCCTGATCGGCATGCTCGGGGTCTGGTGCGCCGGTCTCTACCAGGACTGGCTTTCCGGAGTGGACGCACTGATTCTGGGTGCGGCAGTGGCCGCCGTCGCCCCGGTGGGTGACCTCTTCGAGTCGATGATCAAGCGGGATCTGGGGACCAAGGACACCGGCAACCTGTTCGGCCCGCACGGCGGTCTGCTCGACCGCCTCGACGCGGTCTTCTTCACGATCGTGGTCGGCTACTACGTCTCCGTAGCGCTGGTGTACTAGGCCATGAGCGCTGATTCCTCAATTCCCGGACTTCCGGAATCAGGAAAATGAGTGCTGACAAGCGGGTCCTGATCCTCGGTTCGACCGGCTCGATCGGCACCCAGGCCCTCGAGATCATCGCCGGCCGGGAAGACCTGGAAGTGGCAGGCCTGGCGGTCGGCCGGGACTGGCAGACGGCGGTCGCCCAGGCCAAGGGCTTCTCGGTCGGGACCATCGCGGTCGCCGACGAGACCGCTGCCGCCGAAGCCACGGTCGGCTTCGACGGGAACGTGCTGGCCGGGGAGCCGGGAGTGATCGAGCTGATCGGCGCCACCGCTCCCGACATCGTGCTGAACGGGATCGTCGGGGCGGCCGGACTCGGCCCGACCATCGCAGCCCTGACACAGGGCATCGATGTCGCCCTCGCCAACAAGGAAAGCCTGGTCATCGGCGGGGAGCTGGTCACCGAGCTTGCCTCGGCCGCCGGTGCGAAGCTCCTGCCGGTCGATTCCGAGCATTCCGCCCTTTTCCAGCTGGTCGAAAACGAGGACCGGGCCGCGATCGACCGCATCGTCCTTACCGCTTCCGGCGGTCCCTTCCGTGGCTGCACCGACCTAGCAGGAATCACCGTCGAGCAGGCTCTAGACCATCCGACATGGGCGATGGGCGGCCGGATCACGATCGACTCGGCAACCCTGATGAACAAGGGCTTCGAGATGATCGAGGCCCATCACCTGTTCGACCTTCCCTACGAGCAGATCGCCGTGGTGGTCCATCCCCAGTCGATCGTCCATTCGCTGATCGATCTGCGTGACGGCGCCACCCTGGCCCACCTCGGTTACCCGGACATGCGGGTGCCGATCGCCTACGCCCTGACCTGGCCGGAGCGGGCTGAGGTTCCGGTCGAGCGCCTCGACCTCGCGAAGGTGGGCAGCCTCGATTTCGAAGCACCCGATCCGGACACCTTCCGCTGCCTGGCCCTTGCCCGGGAAGCAGGGGAATCCGGCGGAATCGCCCCTTGCGTCCTGAACGCTGCCGATGAGGTCGCGGTGGCCGCGTTCCTCGAAGGCAAGGTCTCCTTCATCGATATCGCCAGGGTGATCGAGCAGACCCTCGATGACATCGGGAGTGGCCCCGCCAAAGGCTTTGAAGAGCTTTTCGCGGTGGACGAAGCAAGCCGGGAACGCGCTTCTGAGATCATTTCCGGTCTGAACTGAATCGGCCCGCCGGCCGGCCCTGACTTCTCATGAGCTTTCTTGTCGCATTCCTCGCTTTCAGTGCCCTGATCGTCCTCCACGAGGCCGGGCACTTCACCGCCGCCAAGGCGGTGGGAATGCGGGTTGAGCGTTTCTTCCTCTTCTTCCCGCCGAAGCTGGTTTCGATCAAGCGGGGGGAGACCGAATACGGGATCGGGGCGATCCCGCTTGGTGGTTTCGTGCGGATCACCGGCATGAACCCGGACGAGGAACTGCCCCCGGAAATCGCCGCCCGCGGCTATTACAACCAACCGGTCTGGAAGCGGATCGTGGTGATCGGGGCCGGGCCGGCGGTCAACATCGTGCTCGCCTTCCTGATCCTCTGGGTGCTTGCCTTCGGCATCCAGCAACCGAGCCAGAACGTCGAACAGATCCAGCCCGGCAGCCCGGCCGCGGCGAAGCTCCAGGCCGGGGACCGGATCATCTCGGTTGACGGGGTGAGCGGAAGCCAGGAGAAGATCGCCGACGAGATCGCCGCCCACCAGTGTCCCGGCAAGCAGACCGACGGCTGCAAGGCGGCGGAGCCGGCCACCGTCGTGGTCATGCGCGACGGCCAGGAGAAGACGCTCCGGATCACACCGGTGTATGACGCCTCGGTTCAGCGCAGTCGTCTCGGCTTCGCCTTCGGTCTCGAAGATGCCAACCCCGGCCCGGTCGAGGCGGCGCGAATCTCGGCCGACTACATGTGGTTCGTAACCTCCAGCACGGTTTCGGCGCTGTCCCGCCTTTACGAGAAGGAGCAGCGAGACCAGCTTTCCGGGGTGGTCGGCAGCTACGAAGTGACCAGGCAGGCCGTCGACGTCGGGGCCCGCGAGGCGCTGACCCTGATCGCCCTGATCAGCCTCTCGCTCGGCATCATCAATCTCTTCCCGTTCCTGCCGCTCGACGGCGGCCACATCTTCTGGAGCCTGGTCGAGAAGGTAAGGGGGAGGCCGGTCCCGTTCGCGGTCATGGAAAGAGCCGGCCTGATCGGCTTCGCCCTGGTCATCGGCCTCTTCATCCTCGGCCTCAACAACGACATCGGCCGCCTGACGGGCGAGGGGTTCAACGTTAGATAAGGAGTCGGGCGGGGTCGGACCCGCCCTCCATGTAGAACCCGCTCGCCCACGGAGGCAACGGATAGATGGGCGAGCTCCGTTGGTTGGTTGGCCTAGGGGGTTGCCCCTATATGCCCGTTGCTCTGGTTGGGATACATTCCCGGCGTAGCTTTTTGGGAAGAGAGCGAAGGAGGAGCAGGTGCAGACGTCCGAGACGGTGACCGAATTTGACGGTGGCCCCGCGGTTGAACCAGAATTCAAGAACCTCTACGAGGCCTTTCAGGCGACCGTCGCCCGCAAGGGTGACGGGCTGGCCATCAAGTCCGAGGCCGAAGAGGTTGAACTCAGCTGGAACGACCTTGACAAGCGGGTTCGCGCGATCGCCGGCGGTCTCCACGCGCTCGGCATCCAGCGCGGCGACCGGGTCGGAATGCTGCTGGGAGCAAGGTCCGACTTCATTCCGATCGATCTCGCGGTGGTTTCGATCGGCGGCCTGCCCTTCTCGATCTACCAGACCCTCGCCCCCGACCAGATCGAATACGTGGTCGAGGATTCCGGGACCGAGCTGATCATCACCGAGGAGGCCTACCTGCCCAACCTGCTCGAGGCCCGCAAGAACCTGCCGAACCTGAAGCGCGTCGTGATGCTCGACGGTGAAGGTGGCGACATGACCATGGCGGAACTGGAAGCCATGGATCCCGAATTCGATCCGGCCCCGCTGGCGGCCGAGGTCGGGCTCGACGACCCGCTCACTCTGATCTACACCTCCGGGACCACCGGTCCGCCCAAGGGTGTGCTGCTGACCCAGGGCAACCTGATGTCGATGCTGACCACGGTCATGCATTCGGTGCTCGAGATCCCCGAAAGCGGCCGGGTGATTTCCTGGCTGCCGGCCGCCCACATCGCCGAACGGGGCGCCAACTACTACACGCCGGTCATGCACGGTCTCGAGGTCCACGTCTGCCCGGACCCGAAGCGGATCATCGAGTTCCTGCCCAAGGTGCGGCCCTCCTGGTTCTTTGCCGTCCCCCGGATCTGGGAGAAGCTGAAAGCCGGACTGGAATCAAATCTGGCCTCCTTGCCGGAAGAGCAGCGCGAAAAGGCCCAGGCCGGACTTCAGGCGGCGATCCAGAAGGTACGGCTGGAACAGGCCGGGGAAGAGGTGCCGGAAGAGCTGGCCGCCGCGGTCGCAGCGGCCGACGAGGCGCTCTTCTCGCACCTGCGGGTCGCCCTAGGCTTCGACGAGGCGCTGGCCGTAAGTGCCGGAGCTGCACCGACCCCGGCCGAGGTGCTCGAGTTCTTCCATGCGATCGGCATCCCGGTCGGCGAGCTCTGGGGCCTCTCCGAGACCTGCGGCGTGATCACGATCAACCCGCCGAAAAAGATCAAGATCGGCACGGTCGGACCACCAGTTCCCGGGGTCGAGATGCGGGTGGCCGAGGATGGCGAGCTGCTCTGCCGCAGCCCCTTCGTGATGAAGGAGTACCGCAACAAGCCCGAGAAGACGGCCGAGACGATCGTCGATGGCTGGCTTTTGACCGGTGACATCGGCGAGATCGACGAAGAGGGTTACGTGACGATCCTCGACCGCAAGAAGGAGCTGATCATCAACGCGGCCGGCAAGAACATGTCACCGGCCAACATCGAGGCGCAGATCAAGGTCTCTTCACCCCTGATCAACCAGGCGGTGACGATCGGAGACAGCCGCCCCTACAACGTCGCGCTGATCGTGCTCGACCCCGACTTCGCTCCGGTCTGGGCCTCCCAGAACGGGATCGAGGGTTCCTTCGAGGACCTGGCCGGTGACGAGCGGATCGAAGCGGCCATCCAGGCCGCGGTCGAGGAAGCCAACGGCAAACTGGCCCGGGTCGAGCAGATCAAGAAGTTCAAGCTGATCCCGGGTGAATGGTTGCCGGGTGGCGATGAACTGACGCCGACCATGAAGTTGAAGCGGAAACCGATCGCCGAGAAGTACGAATCCGAGATCGAGGATCTCTACTCCACCTGAGAGTCTCCGGGACCGGTACCGATAGGCCCCTTCCTCGGCCCGAAACGTCGTCAGGGACCTATCGGCACCGGTCCAGATGCTTCGAGCGCATATAACCTCGGCTTATAGATGATCGAACCGCGCGCCCTGGAGCGCATCGCACTTACAAGGTTGCCTGAGCTGCAGGTTGCTTCCGGGCTTTTTCGGGCTACTGCGCGGATTGAGGGGGTGGAGGATGAGACGGCTCCGGCGACGACGCTTCAGGCCGGGATCGTGGTGCTCCTCGGGCTGTTGCGGGCCGAAGAGGCCGAGACCGACCAACCCTTTTCCACCGGCGCGCTGAGGACCCGAATCCTAGGTGACCTGAGCGGTCCGGACGTGACCGCCGGTGAACTCGGACTCGCGCTCTGGGCCGAATCGAGGTGCGGCGGAGAAGCGATCGGGGAAATCGATGGCTTGATCCGGCGGGCAACGGTCGGAGGCCTGGAGAAGGTTCCGACCGAGCAGATCGCCTGGCTTGCCTCCGGTCTGGCCGAGACCGCGGTGCTGACCGGCGACCCGTCGACCGGACTGATCAGGGAAGTCAAGGCCGAACTGAGCGCCCGGATCACGCCCGGCGGCCTCGCCAGGGACGTCCACGCCCGAAGGCTGGGAGTCGCAGTCCCGGTCACCGGCCAGTTTCACCTGCTCCACGCCCTGGTTCAGCTGGTCAGGGCGGGCGAGGAAGACTGCCGGAACAGGGCCGATCAGCTGGCTGGGGCGTTGCTTGCCCTCCAGCGCGAGGATGGCGCATGGCCCGGTTTGATCGATCCCGTCCGTTCTGAAGCTGCCGTCGTGTATCCGGTCCTGGCAGTCACCCAGATCGCGGCCGCACCGATCGCGCTCCGGGCTGCCACGGAACTCGGGCTGGGCGACTTTGAAGCGGCGGCAAAATCCGGCATTCAGTGGGCCAACGGAGGCAACGCACTCGGGCTCTCCCTGGTCCATGAAGCGGATGCGCGGATCGACCGGGGCATCCTGACCAAACGAAAGCCGGGCGCTCTGGAACGCGGAATCAGTTCCGCTGCGAGGCGAATCCGGGGTCAGGCATTCGAGCCCGACGCCAAACAACTGATCATCGATCCCGCCGCCT
>JAIBCJ010000039.1 GCA_019694145.1 Solirubrobacterales bacterium
ACGTGGCCAAAGCCCTGATCGAGACCGGGCACGAAGTAGTCCTTCCAGACCGCGGTGTCGGTCAGGTAATGAAAGACCGAGAAGTCGGAGCGACCGACCTGGAGGCGGTCGGGAGCCGGCAGGTCGAGCGGGCCGATCCTGGTGATCTGCGGCATCGGGTTGCCGGCCGCGAACAGGTTTCTCAGGTACCACCAGCCGCCGCCAATGAAGGCGGCGCCGAGCCAGACTCCGCTGGCCCGCAGACGCCGGCCCGGGATCGTCGCATAGATCACCGCGCAGGTGACCAGGAAGGCCGGGGCCAGGGCCGTCACCTTGGTTCCCGCGGCGAGGCCGATCGCCAGTCCCCCCGCCGCCATCGCCCAGTCCGGCGAGACCCGCCCCGGCGGATCCGGACGGCTGGTCGAGCGGTTCAGCATGATCGCGACGGAGGCGAGAATCAGGGCGGCCGCCATAACGTCGTTCTTGCCGGTGCCCGGCTCCCGCACGACCAGGGTGTGGGTGGCCATCAGCACGGCCACCCCGAGCATGGTCAGCTGCGGCCGGCCGTAGGGGCGGCCGACGCACCAGCCGGCCAGCAGCCCAAGCGCCAGCCAGCCGAGGTTGATGAAGATCGAGACGAAGTCGCGACCAGTCAGGACGATCGCGACCGCGTGGACGAGTTCCGAGTTCTGGGGGTAGAACCAGTTGAGGAAGACGGTCTCCGGATGGAAGAAGCCGGTCACCGACCCGGTGCGGGCGATCTCGGCCGCGAACGGCATGTGGTACCAGACCGAATCGAAGTTGGTGATGCCGTGGTCGAGGTTGTAGGAGGTGAAGGCGCCCCACTGGGCGAAGACGGCGAAGGCCGCCAGGAAGGCGAGGACCTGGGCTCCGGTGGAAACCGCCGGGGATGGCGGGACCGAGTCACCGGTCCCGGGCCGCCGCGGAACGAGCCGGAGCCATGCCGACACCGCGATCAGTCCGAGCAGGACCTCCAGGGGCAGGATTTCCAGCCAGCCGAAGAGGCCGAGCAGCTCGGCGGCCAGGACCAGCAGGCCGACCCCGGCCACCGCCTCGACCAGACGGGCAGGTGCGCCGCCCCACCCGGGCAGCAGACGGGCCCTGAGCCGGAACGCGGTGAAACCGGTGAAGCCCGCCACCAGGGCCAGGTGAACGAGCCCGGCGATGAAGTCAGCGAAACTCAATTGAGGCCACCGGCCTCGCCACTCCCTACCGGGAGTCGCCCTTGGTGCCGTTCACGACCCAGGCCGACTCCTCCGGCCTGATCATCCCCAGTCGCCGCGCCTCGCGCTGGAGCGTGGACTCGCTGCTGGCCCGCCGGAGCTGACGCTGCAGCATCGCCTGCTCGGCCTGGGCCTGGTGCAGCCGCACCTTGGTTTGCCCGGCCAGCCGGTAGGTGTGAACGGCGTTCCACAGTGGCTTGATCATCGCGGCGAACAGGAGAACGATCACGATCGCCAGCACGATGCGGCCGAAGCGGTCCCACTGGATCCGGCCCGCGCCCGGCTTGCCGGCGTTCCGGCGAGGGGCAGGCCGGCGGCGTGGCGGCCGCCGGGCATCGCCATAGGTATGCGCGCGCACCGACACGTCCGACCCTTCTAGGCCGGACGGTCAATTCCTTCAATTCCCTCGCTTCAGAACCGATACGCCGCCGAAACGGGCCCGTTCGCCCAGGTCTTCCTCAATCCGGAGCAGGCGGTTGTACTTGGCGACCCGGTCCGACCGGGAGGGCGCCCCGGTCTTGATCTGGCCGGCCCCCGTCGCCACGGCGAGATCGGCGATCGTGGTGTCCTCGGTCTCACCGGAACGGTGGGAGATCACCGCGGAGTAGCCGGCGTCGGCGGCCATGCGGATCGCCTCCAGGGTTTCGGTCAGGGTGCCGATCTGGTTGACCTTGACCAGGATCGAGTTGCCGACGCCCAGGTCGATTCCGCGCTTCAAACGGGCCGGGTTGGTCACGAACAGGTCATCGCCGACCAGCTGGACCGAATCGCCGAGCTTTTCGGTCAGCAGCTTCCAGCCGTCCCAGTCCTCCTCGTCCATGCCGTCCTCGATCGAGACGATCGGGAAGCGCTCCGCTGCCGACTGCCAGTAATCGGCCATCTGCTGCGGGCTGAGATCGCGGTCTTCGTGTTCGAGCCGGTAGACGCCATCCGAGTAGATCTCGGAGGTGGCCGGGTCGAGCGCGATGAAGACCTCTTCGCCGGGCTTGTAACCGGCTGCCTCGATGCCTTCGATCAGCATCTCGAGCGCCGCCTCGTTCGAGGAGAGGTCCGGGGCGAAGCCGCCTTCGTCACCGACCGCCGTGGCCAGCCCGTGCCCGGAGAGGATCTTCTTCAGCGAGTGGAACACCTCGGTCCCCACCTGCAGGCATTCGGAGAAGCTCGAGGTGCCGGCCGGCATGACCATGAATTCCTGGAAATCGACCGAATTGTCGGCGTGGGCGCCGCCGTTGAGGACGTTCATCATCGGCACCGGCAGGAGCGACGGGTCCGACTCGCCGTAGAGATCGCCGAGGTAGCTGTAAAGCGGGCGCTTCTCCATCGCCGCGGCGGCATGGGCAGCGGCCAGGGAGACGCCGAGGATCGCGTTGGCGCCGAGCCGGCCCTTGTTCTCGGTTCCGTCGAGGTCGATCATCAGCTTGTCGATGCCGGCCTGATCGGTAACGTCGAAGCCGAGCAGGGCCTCGCGGATCTCGCCGTTGACGTTGGCCACCGCCTGGTTGACCGACTTGCCGAGGTAGGCATCACCGCCATCGCGGAGCTCCACCGCTTCAAACTCACCCGTCGAGGCGCCGGAGGGAACGGCGGCGCGGCCGGTGAAGTCGTTTTCGAGAGTGACCTCGACCTCGATCGTGGGGTTGCCCCGGGAGTCGAGGATCTGGCGTGCGTGGACGGCTTCGATCGTGCTCATTAGCCGCCGATTCTAGAGATTGTTGCCCGGCCTCCGCCCCCGGCCCGGGCCTCGGGCGCCTACTTCTGGAGAGTCTCGGCGTGCCTTTCGGCCTCCGCCCTCAAAGCCAGTTCCGGGTCCACCCCGCGGCTCCTGGCCTCGGCCACCGCTTCCCAGAGCAGCCGTCCGATTTCAGCTTCGGCCTGTTCACGATCCGGGTTGGCCGCACCGGCATTCGCGGGGCGCTCCTCCGGGTCAAGCTTCCACTGGACCTTGTTCGCATAGATCAGGGCCGGCAGGGCCGGCTTCTTCCAGTCCTTCTCGGACTTCCTGCCTTCGACATCCCGCTTGATCTCGTCCCACTGGCGGCGGACGTCGTCGGCGGTCTCGATGCCTTCGCTCCTGCCGCTCTGCTCCGGCGGGTAGACATGCGGATGCCGGCGGATCAGCTTGTCGGTGAGCTGATTGGCGATCCGGGCCAGGTCACCTTCACCCCGTTCTTCCATCAGCAGGGAAAGGAACACGACCTGGAAGAGCACGTCCCCGAGTTCATCCCGCATCGCCGGGTCATCGCCCTCCCGGGCCGCCTCGGCCAGCTCAAAGGCCTCCTCGACCGTATGGGGGACGATCGAGCGGGCATCCTGCTCGCGATCCCAGGGGCACTTCTCGCGGAGTTCCCGGGTTACCCGGTCGAGCCGCTCGAGGGCTCCGGCGAGTTCGCCGGATTCCATTGCCACCCGCCTGCCGGCCGGTCCGCGGCTTGCTACTGGCCGGCCGCGGCGCCGAGCTGGCTCAGAGCGCCCGCCCCGCCGGCCCCGGCCGCGTCAGACTCCGCGTCGGAAGGCTGGACCGGCCGCTGCGGCAGGTTCTGGGTCTGGCCGAGCAGGGCACCGGGCGATGAGTTGCCACCCGGGGCCATCGGCTTCGGCAGCTCGATCGGGGCCGGGCAGGCCAGATCGGGGTTCTTGCCGGCACCGGCCTCGTAGCACTTGGGATCGGCGGACTCGAGGCGACCGTCGCTTTCGAAGTTGTCGCAACGCTCGACCGTGTAGTCGGACGCACAGAAGGTGCGGGACTTCCACTTCGAGTTGTAGTCGGACACGAAGTCGCTCATCGCCTGCTGCTGCAGGGTCGGCAGCAGCTGCTGCTTGATCTGATCGCGGACATCGTCGAGTGGCTTGGTTTCTTCCGGCGTGATCTTGGTGACGCGGAAAACGTAGAACTGCTTGCCGGACTCGATCGGACCTTCGATCGTCCCTGCCTCGGCGCTCATGATGTCGGCGCCGGCCGGGTCGGGGAAAGCACCCTCAGTGGCGACGGTCTTTCCGCCCTCGGTCTTGCTCGAGTGGACCGAAAGCTTCTTGGCGACCTTGGCGAATTCCTCGTCCGTGGGGTCGTCACCCAGCTCGCTGATCGCCTGCTCGGCATCGGCCTTCTTGTCGGTGACGATCAGGCGAATGTCCCGGGTCTCCGGCGTGGTGAAGCTCTCCTTCGAGGATTCGTAGAAGTTCTCGATCTCCGAGTCCGGGACATCGGTGACGGACTTGGTGATCTGGTCCTGGATCTTGCGGCTCAGGACCTGGAGTTCGACCCGGTCGCGAACTTCGGCCATCGTGAAGCCGCTGGACTTGAGGAAGTCATTGAATGCCTTGGGCGTCGGGAACTGGTCCTTCTTGATCGTCGCGAGTTCGTTGTCGATTTCACGATCGGTGGCGGTCACGCCGAGTTCGTTTGCCTCGCCGGCCAGCCAGGCCTGGTCAAGCAGGTCGTTGATCGCCGCTTCCTTGACCTGGTCGTACTGGGCGTCGCCCTCCTTCGGTGCCGCCTGCAGGCCGCCGCGCTTCCAGGTCTGTTCGAAGGACCGGTTGTAATCCTCCTCCGTGATGCTGCCCTTCCCGTCGGGCACGTCCTGCACGGTGATGATGTCGCCACTTTCAACGCCGGGCTTGCTGACGCCTTGTGCAATTGCGATACCCGCAAAGAGAACCACCAAGATGGCTCCGAAAAGAATCAGACCGAATTTGCGTGCGCCGCTCATGCAGTGGCTCCTCCTGGAAAGGTGATGTGGCTGGTCGCTGAAACTACGACTGGCGGAGCATACCCACATCGGCCAGTGCGCGGCCCAGTTCGGACACCGTTGCGAGCCGTTTGGCGGGGTCGTTGTCGATTCGGACCGAGAGTTCATGGGAACGCCATTCGTAGAGCGCTCCGGGCACTGATTCGCGGATCGCGGCCGCCGCCTCGGAATCGAGCTCGATTCCGGAGACCGTGAGCTTGCCGCCGCGGAACTGGACCTGCTCCACCCCGGCTGAGCCAAGGTCGATCCGGGCCTGCTGGAGCGTGATCAGGTTCTCGACGTCCTCCGGCAGGGGACCGAAACGGTCGATCAGTTCGTCGGTGATCTGGCGCAGGTCTCCCGGGCGGCGGGCAGCGGCGATCCGGCGGTGGATGTCGATCTTGGCCGCTTCGAAAGGCACGTAGCTCGCCGGCAGGTAGGCGTTGACGCCGATGTCGAAGCGAACCGGTTCCGGCTCACCGGCCGACTCTTCCCGCCCGGCCAGGTCGGCCACCGCCTCGTCGATCAACTGGCAGTAGAGCTCGAAGCCGACCGCCGCGACATGGCCGGACTGCTCGTCCCCGAGCAGGTTGCCGGCCCCGCGAATGTCGAGGTCGCGCATCGCAATGCGAAATCCGGAGCCGAGCTCGGTGTGGTCGGCGAGGGTCGCCAGGCGGGTTGAGGCTTCCGCGGTGAGCGACTCTTCCGAGGGGTAGAGCAGGTAGGCGAAGGCGCGCTCGCGGGACCGCCCGACCCGTCCCCTGATCTGGTACGCCTGGGCGAGGCCGAGGTGGTCGGCCCGGTCGACGATCAGGGTGTTGGCCGCGGGGATGTCAATCCCCGACTCGATGATCGTGGTGGCGACCAGGCAGTCGGCGTCACCCCTGAGGAAGTTCAGCATCGCCGCCTCGAGCTCCTGATCCTCCATCTGGCCGTGGGCGACCTGGATCCGGACCCCGGGCACCAGCGCCCGGAGGCTCTCGGCGGCCTCGTCGAGTGATTCGACGCGGTTGTGGAGGAAGAAGACCTGGCCCTTGCGGCTGATCTCCCGCTTGATCGCCCGTTCCACCAGCTGTTCGTCCCAGGGGCCGACGTAGGTGCGGACCGGGCGGCGACCCTCGGGCGGGGTCTCGATCACCGAGATGTCCCTCAGCCCGGACATCGACATCTGCAGGGTCCGCGGGATCGGGGTCGCCGACATCGAAAGCACGTCCACCTTGAGCTTCATCTGGCGCAGCAGTTCCTTCTGCTTGACCCCGAAGCGCTGTTCTTCGTCAACCACGATCAGACCGAGGTCCTTCGCCCGGACGTCCCGGGAGAGCAGCCGGTGGGTGCCGATCAGGACGTCAACCTTGCCCTCGCCCCATTCGGCGACCACCTGTTTGACCTCGGCGGGCTTGCGCAGGCGGCTGACCCCGTCGACCCGGAAGGGCAGGTCGGCGAGGCGTTCGCGGAAGGTGCCGAGATGCTGCTGGGCGAGGATCGTGGTCGGGGCCAGGATCATCACCTGCTTGCCGTCCGAGGCGGCCTTGACCGCGGCCCGGATCGCCACCTCGGTCTTGCCGTAGCCGACGTCGCCGCAGACCAGCCGGTCCATCGGCTGCTCGGATTCCATGTCGGCCTTGACCGCCTCGATCGCCTCGATCTGGTCGGCCGTCTCGCGCCACGGGAAGTTCGCTTCAAGCTCCATCTGCCATTCCGAGTCAGGGCTGAAGGCGTGGCCCTTGCGGGTCTTCCGCTCGGCGTAGAGGTTGACCAGCTCGCCGGCGATCTCGTCGGCAGCGCCGCGGGCGCGGGCCTTCATGTTCAGCCACTTCCTGCCCCCGAGCGCGGAAAGGGTGGGGGTGCCTGCCCCGCCGGAATAGCGCGAGAGCTTGGCGAACTGGTCGGTGGGCACATAGACCCGGTCCTCGCCCTTGTACTCGAGGTAGAGGTAGTCGCGGGTGATGCCGCCGACCTCGCGGGTCTCGAATCCGGCGAAGCGGGCGACCCCGTGGTCTTCATGAACGACGAAGTCACCGACCCTCAGTTCGGAGAAGGTGAGCCGGCCGCGAACGGCTTCCGGAGCCCTTTCGTCAGCCCGGCGGCGCCGGTTGAGCAGCCGGCGGAAGGGCAGTACCGCGACCTTGGTCCGGGGGGAAACGAAGCCCTCCGCCAGCCGTGATTCGACCAGACTGACCCCGGGCTCGATCGAAACCGGCCCCTGGTCGACGATCTTCGTGTCGAGCCGGTCAAAGCCGTAACGGGCCCTTTCAGCCTCGCCGCGGGAGTCGAAGGCGACGATCGTCCGGTACCCGGCCTCGACCAGCTTCCGCAGTTCCGCTTCGGCTTCCTTGAGGTTGCGGGCCGGCGTCTCGGCGCTCATCGCCCGGAGCGCCCCTTCGCCCTCGCCCGGGCGGACGAGAATCAGCGACGCCCGCTGGTTCAGCGGCCCGGCCACGTCCTCGTAGAGGTGCCGGGCGTCATCGGCATGCATCGCCGTGGTGACGTCCTCCCAATGGTCCTTCAGGGCCGGCTCGATTTCCTCGTCGGCGGTCAGGATCACCGCGGTCGAATCGGGGATCAGGTCCAGCGGGGCGCGAAAGTGGTCGAGCGGCAGGGCCTCGGTCAGGTCGAGGTCGGTCTCGTTCTCACGGGCCTCGGCGATGATCAGTTCGGCCATCTCGCGGTGTTCGGCGTCCAGTTCGGCCGCCGGGGAGAGCTCGATTGATTCCGCCTGCCCGAGCGATCGCTGGGTGAAGGTGGAAAACCAGCGCATCGATTCGATCTCGTCGCCGAAGAAATCGACCCGGGTGGCCCGGTCCTCGGTCGCCGAGAAGACGTCGAGGATGCCGCCCCGGACCGCGAACTGGCCGCGTTCCTGGACCTGGTCCACCCGTTCGTAGCCGGCCGCGACCAGGTCGGCCGCGACTTGCGAGGGATCATGTTCCTCGCCGACCGTGAGCCGGAAGCCGGCCGGCCGAAGCGAAGCGTCGGGCACCGATTCGGCGAGCGCGATCGCGGAGGCGACCACGACCGGGGGGTGAGCCTCCTCGCGGCCGAAGGAATCGAGGGCGTCGATCCTGAGGCCGGTCAGATGCGGCGGCGGGGTTACCTGCGAGGCATAGCCGGTGCCGCGGGAAGGGTAGGAGCGAACCATGCGGTCACCGAGGAATGCCCCCAGCGCGGCGGCCATCTCCCGGGCCGACCGGTCGTCGGGCGTGACGATCAGGGCCGGGCGGTCTTCCAGGCCGAAGTCATCTTCGAGCATGGCGGCAATCAGGGCCGGCCGCAGGGTGGCGGAGACTTCCGCCCGGACCGTTGTTCCGGCGGAACCGGCGACGGCCTCGCGGACCTCGGCCGAGAGGCGGGAGATCTGCTCGTCCTCGAGCAGCAGGTCGATTGTCGGGCGCAGGGTCACGGCCACCGATCAAAGCACGAACCTGAAAGCGAAAAGCGCCCGGTGGTCAGGGAGAGACCGCCGGGCGCCTGTATTTCTGCGTTTGAGGTTGCCCCGCCGGGCGACTGTCAGCCGTGGAGGATTGCCAGGACCTGGGTCGTGGCGGTTTCGTCGGCGACGCTGGCGGTGCGGGAAATCGGGTGGGGATGGTCGATCAGACCCTCCGGATCGACGGCTTCGTAGAGGTCGGCGAGCCGGGCGATCGCTTCCTGCCCGTAGGCGGTCTCGCGACCGGTCCTCCGGGGCATGAAGTTGAAGTAGGTCCGACCGCGGCCGAAGTCCGAGAGGACATCGACGGCGTGGTTCATGGTCTCCGCCACATCGGGGAAACCGACCACGAAGAACAGGTACTCGCCGTCAATCCGGTCGCTGGCGCCGCCGCCGGGGGCCGGTCGACCCAGCGCTCCCCCCATGTGGCGGATCTCCACCATCATCGCCCCGCAGCCGGTCACCGGCTGGGCGAACTCGGCGGTCAGCTGGACCGCCTCCGGGGGAAGCCGATCGAGCAGAACGTGCTCGAAGGCATGGGGCGGCTCTGCCGGATCGATCTCCGGGTCGGTGTACTCCCGCAGGAAAGCTTCGGGGTCGGTGTCCCGGACCGTGTTCAGCATCGGCTTCAGGTCGGTCAGGGGCTTCAGGATCGCGGCCAGCTCTTCCGCCGCGCGGGGGGCGGTCACGACCACCACGGTCAGGGCCGGCCCTTCGGGCGGATGCATGAAGCGGACCGCGCTGGTCACGTCGTCGTCGATCCGGCGGGTCCATTCGGACCACGCGCCGAGCACCCGCTCCGCGTCCTCGATGCCCCAGCCGAGCACTCCGCCGGCCATCCGCGGCACGGGGGTCAGTTCGATCTCGAGCTCGGTGATCACGCCGAAGCCGCCACCGCCCCCGCGCAGGGCCCAGAACAGGTCCGGGTCGGATCCGGCGTCGATGCGGCGGATCCGGCCGTCAGGCGTGACCAGTTCGGCCGAGCGGATCGCGCTGCTGCCCAGCCCCAGGTGGCGGGACATGAAGCCGACGCCGCCACCCATCATGTAACCGGTGACGCCGACCGTGGCGGCCGATCCGAACGGTGCGGTGAGCCCGTGCTCGTTGGCGGCCGAGATCAGCTCCATCCACTGGGTGGCGCCGCCGATCCGGGCGGTCCGGGCGAGCGGATCGATCTCGACCTTGTCGAATGCGCTCATGTCGAGCAGGACGCGATCCGAGGTGTCACCGATCGGCGGGATGCCGTGCCCGGTCGAGAAGACGACCACCTTGCGACTCTGGCGGCCCGCTTCGACGAGGGCCGAGGCGACTTCTTCGGGGGTTTCCGGCGCCATGCGGGCCGCCGCGGGAAGGAGGTTTATGAGAGAAGGCGTTGACATGGCTGGCAGAATCCACGGCACAGGTTGCGCCCGGATTGCGGCGAAATGACTGTCACCTTGCGATGAGAAATCCCCGGATCACACTTTGCGGCCGTTTGAACGTGAACTGGGACGGCGAGGATCTCGGCGAATCCCTGCCGGGGCGCCAGGGCAGGCTGCTTTTTGCGTACCTTGCGCTGAACCGGCACCGTCCGGTCAGACGGGATGAACTGGTCGAGGCGCTTTGGGCCGAAGAGGGCTTGCCAAGTGGCGGAGAGGCACTGCTGGCGCCCCCTCTTTCGCGCCTGCGCAAGGCCCTTGGCCCGGGGCGGCTCGAGGGCCGCTCCGAACTCGAGCTCGCCCTCGGCGATGATGCCTGGGTCGATTGGGAGGCAGCCCAGGCCGGGATCGAAGAGGCTCGCCTGGATGAATCGGCCGGTCGGCACCGGGAGGCCTACGAGCTGGCGGGCGAAGCCGAGAAGATCCTTTCCGGCGGGCTGTTGCCCGGGCTCGAGGCGGGCTGGATCGACGAATACCGCAACGAACTCGACGACCTGCGGCTGCAGGCGCTGGAGCTGATCGCCAGGTCCGGCAGCCAGCTCGGCGAGGCCGAACGGGCGCGCGGGGAACGGTCCGCACGGATGGCGGTGGAGGCCGCGCCGTTTCGCGAATCGGCCCGCACCGCGCTGATCGAAGTGATGGAAGCCCAGGGCAACGTTGCCGAAGCGCTCCGGGCCTACGACGAGTTCCGGGTCCTGCTCCGCGACGAACTGGGAACCTTTCCCGCCCCGGAACTGAATGCCGTCCACGAGCGGCTGCTAAACGCACATGAGGGCGTCGCCGCGGAAAAGGACACGGGCTCGCAGACTGCCAGCCCGGAGGCTGCGGCCGCGGTCCCGGCTGAACGGCAGGCAACCCCGGAGCAGATCGGCCGGCTGATCGACCCCCGGATCGGCGAAATCGGGCTGGTCGGCCGCGAGGAGATCCTGGCCCAGCTGAACCATGAACTGGACCTGGCGGTCGCGGGTGACCTGCGGATCGCCCTGCTGGCCGGCGACGGCGGCATGGGCAAGACCAGAATCGCCGCCGAGCTGGCCGCCGGGAGGGATGACGTGACCGTCCTCTACGGCCGCTCGGAACCGGATGAGATCCGCCCCTTCCGAATCTGGTCGGGCCTGCTCCGCTCGGCGATGCGGCAGGCCGGGGACATCCCCCCGGCCGAAATCGTCGGCGGCGACGGCCCGACCCTGGCCCGGATCCTGCCGGAGCTGGTCCGCAGCATGGAACTGCCGGCCCCGGGACCGGCCGGTGACCTCGAGTCCGAGCGCCGGGCCCTGTTCGGCGCGGTGATGCGAATGATCGGCCGGCTGACCGCCCGGCAACCGATGCTGATCGTGCTCGACGACCTTCACTGGGCGGATCGCTCGACCCTGATGCTGCTGGCCAGCCTGGCCGGCGACAACCCGCCCGGCGGGGTGCTCGCCCTGGGCATCTACCGGGACACGGAACTGCCCGAGGACAGCCTGCTGCCGGAGACCCTGACCAACCTCCAGCGCCGGCTGCCGACCCTGAAGCTGGAAGTTGAAGCGCTCGGAAGCGAAGACGTCGGCCAGCTGATCGGCGGCCGACTGGACGCGGCCCTGGCCGGTTCGCTTCACGACCAGACCGGCGGCAACCCCTTCCTGATCGAACAGCTGGTCCGGCACCTCGAGGAGACCGGCATCGGCGACCCCGGAAACGCCCCGGCCGAGGTCCGGCAGATCATCTCCCAGCGGGTCAACCACCTGCCCGACGGCGGCCCCGACCTGCTCCGCCGGGCCGCCCTGATCGGCCGCGACTTCGACCTTTCGATCCTCCTGGAGACGACCATCTGGGACGAGGACTCGGTGATCGACCTGCTCGACGCCGCCGTCGCCGCCGGGCTGCTCGACGAATCCCCGACCGTCCCCGGCCGCTACTCGTTCGTACACGCCCTGCTCCGCAGCACCCTGGAGGAGGAACTGGGGTTGACCCGCCGGGCGATGATCCACCGCGACATCGGCGAAGCGATCGAACGCCAGACCGCGAGCCGCCCGGAGAAGCGGGTCGGGGAGAAGGCCTGGCATTTCACCCAGGCGGGGCCTGCCGAAGCCGACCGGGCCGTCCACTGGGCGACCCAGGCGGCTGAACAGGCGGAAGCACGGCTCGCCTACGACGAGGCGGTCGACTTCTTCGACGGGGCGATCGCCGCGGCCCGGGCCGACGAGCCGGTCGACCAGGGACGGCTGGCCCGGCTGCTGCTCAGCCAGGCCAAGGCGAAATGGAAGAACGGAGCCCTGCAGGCAGCCGGCGACACCTTCCTCGAGGCGGCGAAGGCGGCCCGGGAATCAGGTCTGCCCGAGCTGGCTGCCCAGGCGGCGATCGGCAGCCGCTGGGGCGGCTGGGATGCCTTCGACGCCGATCTGGCCGAGCAGCTCTCGCTGATGAGACAGGCCCTGGGAAGCCTGCCCCCGGTGGACAGCCCGCTCCGGGCCGAATTGATGGCGATGCTGGGTCACACCCTCTACTACGGCAGCGGCCAGGCCGACGAAGCCCGGCAGCTGGCCGCTGAGGCAATCGAGATGATCTCCCGCATCGACGCTCCGGAAGCCGAATTCGGCGTGATTCAGGGAACCGCCTTTCTGCGCTGGCAGCCACTCAACCGGGATCAGAGACTCCCGGCCTCGGAGCGGATGCTGGAAATTGCCGAGCGTCTCGACGATCATGAATTGATCGGCCAGGCCCTGGTCTCCCGGCAGCTTTCCCTGCTCAACCTCGGCCGCGGTGCCGAAGCCGAAGCCGATCGCAGTCGCCACTACGCGATGAGCGAAACACTGCCGCAGATCCGGGTGATTTCAAAGGCAATGCGGGCCTGCTCCTGGTTCATGACCGGCGACTGGCAGGACGGCGAGGACCTCTTCAGCGAACTCGAGGCGGAAGGGATGCCCCGCGGAGCCGCCCTGCTCCTCGAAGACGCGCTCCGCTTCATGGTCCGGGCGCAGCAGGGCGCCCTGGCCGAGCACCTCGGCCGGCTCGAGCTCTTCGAGGCGGGCGCGAAAGGCTGGGAGATGTGGCCGACCTGGCGGCTCGGACTGCTGCTCGCCAAGGCCCAGGCCGGCCAGCTCGATGAAGTTCGCGAACTGATCGCCGAGAAGGGCTATGAAAGCCTGGATGAGACGAGGGACATCAACGCGACCCTGCTCCCCTTCTGCGCGGTCGGCAACATGCTGGCCGGCGAGCTGGAGGACCGCGACGGGGCGGCGAAGCTGGTCGATCTGCTCACCCCCTTCAGCGGCGAATGGATCATGATCGCCCGGATCGGGTCGACTCTCGGGCCGGTCGACATGCACCTCGGGGAGCTCCACCTCCTTTGCGGAGAGCATCGCGAGGCAGCTACCGCGCTGGAACGGTCGCTGGTGGCCTGCGAGGCGATGGATGCCGTCCCCTACCTCGCGCGAACCAAACTGGCCCTCGCCTCAGCCTTCGGGGAAATGGGCGATCCGGACGGGCAGGAACGAAGGATGGAGCTTCGAAACGAGGGCGAGCAGGTCGCGAAGAGACTCGACATGCAGGCGATCCTCAGGCGTCACATCCGGTCCTGAACCGATTCGCGCCGACCGGGCCGGTTGGATAAGTTGCCGCAGTGGCAAATCCGGAAATAACGGTTTGCGGCCGGCTCACCGTGGCATGGGATGGTGAGCAACTGGAAGGAGAGCTTCCCGGCCGTCAGGGGCGACTGATTTTCGCCTACCTGGTGCTGAACCGTTCCCGACCCGTGCGCAGGGATGAACTGGTCGAAGCGCTATGGGCCGACGAGGGCCTGCCCAGCGGCGGCGAGGCGTTGCTGGCGCCTCCGCTCTCCCGGCTGCGGAAGGCCCTGGGCAAGGACCGGCTGCAGGGCCGGGCCGACCTTTCGCTTCAGCTCGGGGAGGAAGCACGGATCGACTTCGAGGTTGCCCAACAGAAGCTCGCCTCGGCCCAGAACGTGGCCGGGAACCCGGATGCGACAGCGGATCAGCTCGAAGCCGGGTGGGACGACTCCCGTGAAGCCGCCGGCATTCTCGAGGGCGGCCTGCTGCCCGGCCTGGAAGCCCGCTGGATCGAGGAGCACCGGCTCTACTTCGAGGAGCTTCGCCTCAAGTCGCTCGAAACCGTGGCCCGGATCGGGGCCCGCCTCGGAACCGCCCAGCAGGCCCAGGCCGAACGGGCAGCCCGGAACGCGGTAGAAGCCTCCCCGTTTCGGGAATCAGCCCGGGCCGCGCTGATCGAGCTGCTCGAAGCCCAGGGGAATATCGCCGAGGCGCTGCGGGCCTACGAGGAAATGCGGGTGCTGCTTCGCGACGAGCTCGGCACCTTCCCGGCTCCGGAGCTGACCGCGATCCACGAGCGCCTCCTGAACGCCCACGAGACTCCGGCCGCCGCGACCGGGGCCCCGGCCCCGGCCCGGCCCGCCCCGGCGCCCAAACCTGCCGTGACACCGAAGGTGATCGGGCAGGAGATCGACCCCCGCGTCGAGGGCGGTTTCCTGATCGGGAGGGAGCACATCCTCGACCAGCTCAGGGCCGAACTGGACCTCGCGGCGAGCGGGGAACTGAGGATTGCCCTGCTGGCCGGCGAGGGCGGAGTCGGAAAGACCAGGCTGGCGGCGGAGCTGGCCTCCAGCCGGGATGACATAACCGTCCTCTACGGTCGCTCGGAACCGGATGAGGTGCGTCCCTTCCGGATCTGGTCGGGGCTGCTGCAGTCGGCTGTGCGTCAGCTCGGTGACATAGACCCGGCCGAAATCGTCGGGGGCGACGGCCCGACCCTTTCGCGGCTTTTGCCGGAGCTGACCCGCCGCATGGGCCTGCCGGCTCCGGGACCGACCTCGGACCTCGAATCCGAGCGACAGGCCCTGTTCGGAGCGGTGATGAGAATGATCGGCCGGTTCTCGGCGAGGCGACCGATGCTGATCATCCTCGACGACCTGCACTGGGCCGACCGTTCGACGCTGCGCCTGCTGGCCAGCATGGCCGGCGAGAATCCGCTGCGGAGCATTCTCGCGGTCGGCATCTACCGCGATACGGAACTGCCGCCCGAGAGCCATCTGCCGGAGACCCTGAGCCAGCTGCAGCGCCGGTTGCCGACCACGCGCCTCCAGGTCCAGGCCCTCGACGAAGCCGAAGTCAGGGACCTGATTTCGGGTCGACTCGACGAGAAGCTGGCGCCGCTGATCCGCGACCAGACCGGCGGCAACCCCTTCTTCATCGAGCAGATGATCCGGAACCTCGAGGAATCGGGCGAACAGTCGCCTTCGCTGGTCCCGCCGGAAATCAGGGAGATCATCTCCCAGCGGGTTTCCCGCCTGCCCGAAGGGGGGCCCGAGCTGCTCGGCCGGGCGGCCCTGATCGGCCGCGATTTTGACCTCGGCATTCTCGGCCGCACGACCAGCGACGATGACGACCGGATCATCGAACTGCTCGATACCGCGGTCAGCGCCGGGCTGCTGGACGAGTCGTCCGCGGTGCCCGGCCGCTACTCCTTCGTTCACGCGCTGGTTCGCAGCTCGTTGAGCGACAGCTTCAGCCTGACCCGGCGGGCCGCGATTCACCGCCGGATCGGCGAAGCGATCGAACAGCGCAACCAGAACCGTTTCGGTGGCCAGCGGAACGACGATCTGCCGGTGCTCGCCTGGCATTTCTCGCAATCCGGCCCGGCCGAAGCCGACCGCGCAATCAATTACGCAAACCAGGCGGCAAGACAGGCCGAGGAGCGGCTCGCCTACGACGAGGCGGTGGATTTCTATGACGCGGCGATCAACGCCTGCCGCGCCGACGAACCGGTCGATCAGGGCCTCCTGGCCGAGCTCCTTCTGAGCCGGGCCGAGGCGGAGTGGCGGATGGCCCTCCTGCCGCAATCGGGCCGGACCTTCAGCGAGGCGGCGGCAGCAGCAAGGGAATCCGGCATTCCGGAGCTGCTTGCCCGGGCCGCGATGGGCACCACCTGGGGCAGCTGGGACACCTTCGAAAGCGACCGGGAGGAACAGGGCCGGCTGCTGCGGGAGGCGCTGGAGGCGATCGGCCCCGGGGACAGCCCGTACCGGGCCCAGCTGCTGTCATCGCTCGCCCAGATTCTCTACTTCAGCGACGGTCGTTCCGCCGAAGCCCGGGAGATGGCCCTGGAAGGCACCGGGATGGCCGACCGGCTGGATGACCCGTACACGTTTTTCGTCTCCAACATTGCGGCCACCTTTCTCCGCTGGGAACCCGACGGGACCGAATCCAGGCTGCCGATGGCAGACCGGCTGGTCAAGGTGGCCGAATCTTCCGAGGATCCGGAAGACCTGGCCGAAGCCCTGAGCTGGCGGTCGGTCGTTCAGGTCTGTCTCGGTCACCGGGCCGAGGCCGATGCCGACCTGGCCCGCTTCGATGTCCTGGCCAAGACCCTGCCCCAGATCCGGGTCAATCAGGCCGCCCTCCACACCGCCCGGAAGGTCCGCGAAGGACGCTGGGCCGAGGCCGAGCAGCTGATCGCGAAAACCATCGCGCAGGAGATCCCGAACACCGCCCGGATCGCCCTGACCGACCCGCTGCTCTTCATGATCCGGGCCGAGCAGAACCGGCTCGGCGAGCATTTCGACCAGGTCAAGGCGATGGCTGCCCAGTCAACGAGCTGGGAGCACTGGCCGACCTGGCGGATGGGCTACTACCTGGCGATGACCCAGTGCGGCCGCGGGGACGAGGTCCTCGAAAGGGTCGACCGGTTCAACCAGGCGGACGTGGAAGCGATCGAAACCCGCAACATCACCTTCCTCTCATTCTGCGCGCTCGGCTCGATGGTCGCCTGTGAGATCGAGTTCAGGCGAGGGGCGGAAACCCTGGTCAATCTGATGGAGCCTTACGTCGGTGAATGGGTGATCACCGGACCGGCAGGGTCGGCGCTCGGCCCGGTGGAAATGCACCTGGGCGAGATCTGCCTGCTGCTGGGCCGGGACCGTGAGGCCGCCACCTGGCTGGAACGCTCGGTCGACAACTGCGAAGGGATGGGCGCCCGGCCCTACCTCGCCCACTCGAAGATGCACCTCGCTCTTGCCCTCCGGCGCCTCGGCAACCCCGAACCGGAAAGAGCCGAAGAACTAATGAGCTCCGGCCAACAAATAGCCGAAGAACTAGACATGCAGATGCTCCTGAACCGCATAAACCGCTGGTCCTGACAGACCCGAACCGCGGCAGAGCCGGAGCGAAGCTCCCCGACACCGGGCCCTTAGTGCAAGCCTGGACCCGAACGCTGCCACTCGACCTGGCCCCGGCCTTCGGCTTCCGACCGCCCCTCGATGTCATCCCACTCGTGGAGCATCCGCTTCAATCGGGCGACACCTGCGGGGTCATGGGCGGCGATCCGGCCGGCCAGCTC
>JAIBCJ010000140.1 GCA_019694145.1 Solirubrobacterales bacterium
CGGATCGTCTTCTCCAGCGGCAGCGAATCCGGGTAGATCGTGTTGTCGGTTCGCGGGTAGGAGATGAAACCGTCGTCGTAGAGGTCCTGGGCGAGGTCCATCGCCCGCTTCGGGGTGATCCCGAGGCGGCTCGACGCGTCGACCTGGAACGAGTTCGTGTTGTAGGGGGTCGGCGGCTTGCTCGAGGACTTGCGGCTGGTCACCGACTTGACCGTGCCCGGACTGGCGGTGCCGGAGAGCGCCGCGTCAGCCTCGCCCTTGTCCCAGAACTTGTCGGTCGCGTGATGGGCCTCGAAACTGTGGCCGCTCGGATGCTCGAACCTGGCGAAGAGCTCCCAGAACGGCTTGGCGACGTGCGCCCGCCGCTCCAGCTCCCGCTCGACGATCAGGCCGAGGGTCGGGCTCTGCACCCGGCCGACCGAAAGGAAGTTGGCCCCGTAGGCCTTGGCGACCAGCGAGACGGCGCGGGTGAAGGCGGCACCCCAGATCAGGTCGATGTCCTGGCGGGCGCCGGCCGCGTTGGCAAGCGGGTAGGAGAGCTGGTCGAGGTTGGCGAAGGCGCCCTCGATCTCTTCCCGGGTCAGGGCCGAGTAACGCGCCCTTTCAAGTGTGTGCTCGAGATCGGGGTTCACCTCGAGGCAGACTTCGAGCGCCTCGAGGCCGATCAGCTCGCCCTCGCGGTCGAAGTCGGTGCCGATCACCAGGCTGTCGGCCTTCTTGGCTTCCTTCTGGACGGCCTTGATCACGTTCTTCTTGCCGTCGATCGGGCCCGTCTCCAGCGGCGCGTCGATCAGGCCCGGGATCAGGTCGAGCTTCCACTGCTTGTATTCCTTCTCCTGCGGGAACTCCCGCCCGACGAAGTGCCCACCGGTACCGATCACGGCGGTTTCTCCGTCCGAATCTTCCCAGCGGAACACGGGCACGGTGAACGACTTGGTTTCGGTCGCAGCGCCGTGCGAGAGGATCTCCGCGATCTTCTGGGCTGAGTTGTTTTTCTCGGTGATGATGAGTCGCATTGGCTGGCGAGAGTAGCAGGGGCGCCGAAAGACATTCGGGGAAAACCCGGCCAAAGCCCAGTTTGTTCACAGTTTTGTTGCCTAAGATTCACACCCATGAAGACCCTTGTCACAGGCGGCGCCGGATTCATCGGATCGCATCTCGCCGATGCTCTCCTCGCACGCGGTGACGAAGTCACCGTGCTCGACAATTTCTCCACCGGCAAGCACCAAAACCTCGAATCGGCGCTGGCCGCGGGAGCCGATCTGATCGAGGGCGACATCCTCGACCGGGAACTCGTGGAAAAAACTTTGCAGTCGGTCCGCCCGCAGACCGTTTTCCATCTTGCGGCCCAGGGCGAGGTCCAGCGTTCGATCGAGGAACCGGCCTTCGACGCGACCGTGAACGTGGTCGGCACGGTCAACCTGATCGAAGCTTCGAAGGAGATTGGTCTCGACCGCTTCGTCTTCGCCTCGACCGGCGGGGCGATCTACGGCGAAGGAAGCCGGATCGATTTGCCCGCCAGCGAATCCGGGGAAACCGCCCCGCTCTGCCAGTACGGGCTTTCCAAGCGGGCCGGCGAGATGTACCTCGAGCTCTACCGGCGCATGTACATGTTCAACTCGGTCGCCCTCCGCTTCGCCAATGTCTACGGCCCTCGCCAGTGTCCCAAGGGTGAAGCCGGCGCGGTCGCGATCTTCGGCGAGCTCCTGATGGCCGGCCGGAACCCGACCGTCTTCGGCGACGGCACCCAGACCCGCGACTTCGTCTACATCGACGACCTGATCGACGCCATCCTCACCGCCTCCCGCACCGACGTCGAAGGCCCGATCAACCTCGGCTCCGGCCAGGAAACCTCGATCCTCGAGCTCCTGACCAGCCTCCGCGAAGCCGGCCTCTCACTTAATGGAGACGGCCCGCCCGCCGGAACCACCTTCGAGCCCGAGTTCGACCGCGGCCGCCCGGGCGAGGTCAAACGAATCGCCATCGATCCCGCCCGCGCCGCAAGAGAACTGGGCTGGACGCCGACCACCGCGCTCGAAGAGGGCCTCCCCCTGACCCTCCGCGCGATCGGCCGCCAGTCGGGCGCAACAGTCTGAAGGCCGATCCAGTCTTTCCGGGGGCGATCAGCCACCGAATGCGTGGACAATCGCCCCCGGAAGGCGAAAGGCCGGGCGTCCCCTAACCTTTGATGCATGCCCGCCCAGGCCTATGCCGGAAAGGAATGCGTCTGCCAGTACCGCAAGCCGGTCTGTGACCAGACCTGCGTGCGCGACATGCTGGAGACCCCGTTTTACATCGCCTGCCTGAAGCTGACCGGCCGCCGGTGCCTGGTCGTCGGCGGCGGCGAGATCGGCCTCGAGAAGGTCGAGGGCCTGCTCGCCTGCGACGGGGACGTGACGCTGATCGCGCCGTTCGCGGTTCCACCGCTGGAGCAGCTCGCGGCCGAAGGGTCGATTCGCTGGGAGCGTCGCGAGTACGCCGGCAAGGAGGACCTCGAAGGTGTCTTCATGGTGATCGCATCGACCGACGACACCGATGTCAACATCCGCGTTTTCGATGATGCGGAAGAGCGGGCGATGCTGGTCAACGTGGTTGACGTGCCGCCGCTCTGCAACTTCATCCTGCCGGCGATCGTCCGGACCGGCCCCCTGGCGATCGCAATCTCGACCGCCGGTGCCTCCCCCGCACTCGCCAAGCGGATGAAGAACGAGATCGCCGCCGAATACGGCGAGGACCACGCCCGGCTGGCGGTGATCCTCAACGAGGCCCGTGGCTGGGCCAAGTCGACCCTGCCGACCTACCAGGACCGCAAGGTCTTCTTCGAAGGCATCGTCAACGGTGAGCCGGACCCGATTGCCCTGATCCGCGAGGACCGCGAGAGCGAACTTCTCGAGCTGATCGAAAACGCCAAGCGGGAGGCGGAGGCGTCACTTGCGGCGTAGCCTTCTTCGCATGACCCCGGGTTTCCCTGCATGATCGACCCCCGCCTGGCCGAGATCGGCTGGCACAAGGATGATCAGATCGCCTGGGGCGAGGTTCCCCGGGAAGACCAGATTCCGGCCCGGGTCGTCGGCCTTCATCGCAACCACATCGTCGACCTGCTCACAGCCGAAGGCGAACTGGCCGGCAGGCCGGCGGGCCGAATGCTCCAGGACCGCTCTTCGGCCACCGCGATGCCTGCCGTTGGCGACTGGGTCGCCGCCCTGCCGGACGGGACGATCCAGGAGATCCTGCCCCGCCGCAGCGCGCTGGCCCGTCGCAGCGCCGCCGATCGCGACCGGATCCAGATCCTCGCCACCAACATCGACAAGGCGATCGTGATCAGCTCACTTAACAGGGAGCATGACCCGGTCCGGCTGGAGCGCATGGTCCGGCTGGCCGAATCCTCAGGGGCCGAGCCGGTGATCGGGCTTTCCAAATCGGATCTGACCGACGAAGCCCGCGAACTCAAGGAACGGGTCAGCCAGGCGTTCCCGGAGGTCAAGGTCTTCGTCTTCAGTTCCCGCAACGGGGAAGGCGTGGACGCGGTTCGCGAGTTCCTCGAGCCGGGCGAAACGGTGGTGATGCTCGGCCGTTCCGGGGTCGGCAAGTCAACCCTCGCGAACACCCTGCTCGGCTGGGAGCGCCAGAAGACCGCCGAGATCCGCGGCACCGATGACCGCGGCCGCCACGCCACGACCAGCCGCGAACTGTTTCCGCTACCCGGCGGGGCGCTCCTGATCGACACGCCCGGCCTCCGTGCCCCCGGCTCGATCGAAGCCGACGACCTGATCCCCGGTTCGGCCGAATCGGACCTCACGGACGAAAGGGCCCGCGAGATCGAACGCCTCGCCGCCTACTGCCGCTTCCGCGACTGCGCCCACGAAACCGAGCCCGACTGCGCGGTCACCGCCGCGATCGAAGCGGGCGAGCTCCCCGCCCGCTGACCTCAGCCCGGGGTGGTGGTAGCGCAGGCGACGCCGGTCGATGTCTGGTTGCCGACCCCGCAGGGGAGGATGGTCGGGAGCTGCCAGCCCTCTCCGCTGTAGAGGTTCCGGATCCCCTGCTTGGAAAGGCCGTAGAGGCGGACCGTCAGGCGGAAGGCGGGCTGGGCGGCGTCGGGCGCCGGAGACGGCAGCCAGTTGCCCATCTGACCGGGATCGGCGGGCGCTTCCGACTGGATGTAGATGTCCAGCGAACCGTCGTCGTTGTACTTGAGGTTCGAACGGTCGTTGACCAGGTAACGGTCGATCGGGTTGTCGACGAAGAAGCTGTCATTGTCATAGAGGGTCAGCGACCAGAAGAATTTGACCGGCGGCTTGGCCTGGTCCGGGTCGAAGTGGACCACGTAGCGCTTGGCCCCGGTCAGCGGGGCCTTGTTGCGGTCCATCAGCGCGACCGGGTACATCGCCACGTTCGGGGTCGGGGCGCCGAGGCCGAACCGGGAGATCTGGGCGCGGCGGTGATAGTCGGTTCCGTAGCGCCCGGTCCGGGCGACGAGCCAGCCGTTGTGGATATCGAAATCCTGAATGTAGGTGGAGAGCAGGCCCGACTGCATGCGGGACGGCGCGCCGGTCACGACATCACGCAGGGCCGCGAGTTGCGGATCCGAGAGCTCGTCGTTTCGAACCGGGAAGTGACCGGGGCCGATGCCCAGGCCGACCAGCATCCGGGCCAGAATCGTCTCGTCCCGCGCCGGCGCCTTGAAGCGGGCCAGCGCGATGCCGAGCGCATCGAAGAAGTCGGCCGGATCCTCACCCTCACCGGTTCCCGGAATGTGGGCTTCGTTCTTGACCAGGTCGAGCTTCTTCGGCTTCTTCGGGTGGTAGGCCTCGGGCCGTTTCGGATTCCACTTCTTCAGCGGCACGATCCGGTAGGTGTTCTGGATCTTCCAGACGTTCTTGAGGTCGGCCTTGCTCTTGACCAGGGTGCGGCCGATGACCCAGACGCGGTCGTAGGGCGAGCGGATCAGCTTCAGACCCTTCGGCACCTTGCCTCGCCACCACTTGCTGGCCACCATGTAGTCGCCGTCCGGTTTGGCGCCTTCGGGCGAGCCGATGTTGGCGAAGTTCTCGGTCCAGGGATCAAGCAGCTCGAAGACGTGGAACCGCCTGGTGTTCTTGCGGGAGTGGATCACGACCGGCCCGCGGCTGAGGTCGAGCCAGGCCATCGAGTAGAGAGTGTCCGAATTGGGCAGGAC
>JAIBCJ010000040.1 GCA_019694145.1 Solirubrobacterales bacterium
CCTCGAGACGGGCGTTCACGCTTGCCGCGGCTTCGGCCGCACGCCGCACACAATCGGCGAACAGCCCCGGCTGTTCCTCGCCGGAAATGGCGACCCGCTCGGACCAGTGAGCCAAGTGCGGCGAAAGCGAGCAACCTGCCCGGAAGCCATGGGCCTCGCAGATCGCGGCGATCATCCGCGAAACCGAGGACTTGCCGTTGGTGCCGACCACGTGAATCGTTGCGAACGAGTCCTGCGGGCGGCCGAGCTCGTCGGAGAGCATCTCCATCCGCTCCAGCCCTAGTTTCCAGCCGATCGGTTCCAGCGAGTTGAGAAACGCTTCGGAATCGAAGGGGCTGGCGGGGGCCTCGTCGGCGGGGCCGGTCACGGGCGCCTCAGCCGAGTTCGGCCAGCTCGGACTGAAGCCGCCCGACCTTCTCGCGTTCTTCCGCGACCACTTCCGCCGGAGCGTTTTCAACGAAGCGCGGGTTGGCGAGCTTGCCTTCGATCTTCTTCAGCTCCGCTTCGAGCTTGCCGCGACGGGCGCCGATCCTCGCGGTCACGGCCTCCATGTCGAGTTCATCCGAGGCGAGGATGCCGAAGCCGGCGACGGTTGCGACCGTCTCGCCTTCACCGGCGCCGATGTTGACCCGGCCCAGCCGTGGCACGAATTCCGGAACCGATCCCGGATCACCGGCCGCATCGAGCACGACCTTCGGCGGCACCCCGGCCATGTCGCGCCAGCCACGCAGCTGCCGGGTCACCCCGATCGCCTCGCCGACCTCGGTTTCGACCGCCTCGGAGATCCGCGAGGAATCCGGGACGGGGAAGGGATGAACGACCAGATGACCCTGCCGGTAGGGGTGGTACTCCCAGATCGCTTCGGTCACGAAGGGCATGACCGGATGGGCCAGGGCGAGGGTGCGCTCCAGGGTGTGGAGCAGGACCTGGCTGATCTCCGGATCACCGTCGTAGATCCGCGGTTTGGCGATCTCCAGGTACCAGTCGCAGAGATCGGAGAAGACGAAGGAGTAGAGCTCCTGGGCCGCATGGGCGAAGTCGTATTCCCCGATCAGCCGGGTGTAGGTCTCGATCGTGGTCTCGAGGCGGGAAAGGATCCAGCGGTCCTCCAGGCAGATCGGCGCGGCCGGGACCGTGCGGTCGGCGGGGTCCTCCGTGTTGAGCAGGATCAGGCGGGAGGCGTTCCAGAGTTTGGTCGCCAGGTCGCGGCCCTGCTGGACCTTCGGGTCCGAGTAGCGGACATCCTGGGTCGAGGACATCGCGAGCAGGCCGAAGCGCAGGGCGTCCGCCCCGTGTTCGTCGATCTCCTCGAGCGGGTCGATGCCGGTGCCGAGGCTCTTCGACATGCGGCGGCCGTCGCGAGCCTGGATCACCGAATGGACATAGACGTCATGGAAGGGAACGTCGCCGGCGAACTCGAGGCCGGTCATGATCATCCGGGCGACCCAGAGGAAGAGGATCTCCCGGGCGGTGGTCAGGAAGTCGGTCGGGTAGAAGGCCTTCAGCTCGTCGGTTTCGTCCGGCCAGCCGAGAGTCGCGAAGGGCCAGATCGCCGAGGAGAACCAGGTGTCGAGCACGTCCTCTTCCTGGACCCAGCCCTCGCCTTCCGGCTCGGTCTCGCCCACATAGGTCTCGTTGCCGCGGTACCAGACCGGGATCCGGTGACCCCACCAGAGCTGGCGGGAAACGCACCAGGGGCGGATCTCCCGCATCCAGTCCAGGTAGACCCGCTTCCACTGCCCGGGGGCGATGTTCACGCGGCCGTCCTCGACCGCTTCGATCGCCGGCCTGGCCAGCTCGTCCATCTGGCAGAACCACTGAAGTGAGATCAGCGGCTCGATCCGCTCGCCGGAGCGCTCGGAGAAGGGAACCGAATGGACGTACTCCTCCTCCCCGCTCAGGGCCCCTTCTTCCTTCAGCGCCTTGACCACCTCGACCTGGGCTTCGGCCACGGTCATGCCTTCGAACCGTTCGCCGGCTTCGGCGGTCATGCGGCCGTCCTCGCCGATCACCGAGATCTCTTCCAGCCCGTGACGGCGGCCGATCTCGAAGTCGTTGACGTCGTGGCCGGGGGTGATCTTGAGCGCGCCGGTGCCGAACTCGACGTCAACGTGGTCGTCGGCAATGATCGGCAGCCGGCGTCCGACCAGGGGCAGAACGCAGTGCTGACCGATCAGGTCGCTGTAGCGCTCGTCCTTCGGATTCACGGCGACCGCGGTGTCGGCCATCATCGTCTCCGGACGGACGGTGGCGACGGTCAGCACCCGGTCGCTTCCCTCGACCGGGTAATCGACCGAATAGAGGTGATCCGTAACTTCCTCGTTTACGACTTCGAGATCGGAGATCGCCGACTGCGAACCGGGATCCCAGTTGACCATGTAATGGTCGCGGTAGATGTAGCCCTTCTCGTAAAGCGAGGTGAAGACCTTGCGGACCGCACGGGCGTATCCGTCATCGAGCGTGAAGCGTTCGCGCTCGTAATCGACCGAGGCACCCAGCCGCTTGTACTGCTCGCGGATCGAACCGCCGAACTCTTCCTTCCACTCCCAGACCCGCTCGGTGAAGGCTTCGCGGCCGATCTCGTGGCGACTGATCCCCTCCGACTTGAGCCGCTTCTCGACCACCGTCTGGGTCGCGATGCCCGCATGGTCCATGCCGAGGATCCAGAGCGTGTTCCTGCCGCTCATCCGGTTCATCCGGACCAGGGCGTCCTGCATCGAGCCGTTGAGGGCGTGACCCATGTGGAGCACGCCGGTCACGTTCGGCGGCGGGATCGCGACCGAGTAGTTCTGGTCGGCGGTGCCGGTCGCCTCGGGATGGAAGTAGCCGCCTTCAAGCCACTCGGCAAAGATCCGCGGCTCGGTCTCGCCGGGCTCCCAGCGGGTGGTCTCTTCCAGCTTCTTTTTTGCCGCGTCGTCCAAGGAATCCGATCTTATTGACGGGCCACCGGGTTAGGGTGTTCGGTACTTCACTGTCTTACCGGGAAGGTTTGATGAAACGGGCACTCATCTTCATGGCGATCGGCCTTGCGTCAATCGCGGCATTCGGGGCAACCCAGGCGCAGGCAAACACCTACTGCGCCGAGCTTCCTGCTGACGCGAGCTGCGACCAGAACTTCACCGGAACGGGCACCTCGATCCAGGCCGCGGTCGAGGCCGCCGCCGACAACCCGGGGCCGGACTCGGTCAAGGTCGGCCCCGGCAACTTCGTGATGCCAAGTCCGGTCTCCCTCTCGAGCCCCGGGGACGCCAACAAGCTGACCCTGACCGGTTCCGGACCCAGCACGGTCCTTTCCGGCGACGACCCGCAGCTTCCCGACATCAATTTCAGCGGCGGCACCGGCTCGAGCATCAACGACCTCACGGTCAGCATTTCCGACGACGCAAGCAACGAATACAAGGTCGGTCTTGCGCTGGGTGCCGGCGCGACCGGAAGCAGGCTGACCGTCACCTTTGCCTCGCATCTCGTCAACGGAGACCCGAGCCCTGGCAAAAAACTACTGGCGTGACGCTGGTGGACGGGGCCACCCTCAAGGACTCGGCCGTCAGGCTCTACAGCAGCAACGTCAACGATGCAGTTGACGTGTATGGGTCCGGCAACGTGGTGGATTCGACGCTGACCGCCTACCGCGGGGTCTACCAGATGAATTCAACCGGCACGGTGGAGATCAAGAGATCGGCCCTGATCCCGATCGACGGTGGCGCCGTGACCGAAGGCGGCACGATGAACATTCGTGACTCGGTGATCATCAATCTAAACGGCGGGCGCGGCGTCTTCGTGGACAGCTACAGAGGCCCGGCTCACGTGCTGATCGACGGTTCGACGATCCTGGGCGCACCCGGCTCGACCGGAGCGGAGGTCCACGCCCGACGGGATCAAGACGATAACCCCGGAACCACCAGTTTCAAGGTCAACAACTCGATCATCTACGGGCAGGACTTCGCCATCGTCTATCACGAGTACTTCGCCGAGGACACCCTGACCGTCGACGTGGATTCCTCGGCCTACGACTCCTCCAGGGTGGTCGAACAACCCGGCGCCGGCACGCCCCAGTTCACGACCAAGGATCCGGTCGAACTGAACGGGGTCGACCCGATGTTCGCCGACCCCGACCACGGCGACTACTCGCCTGACGCCGGGTCGCCGCTGATCGACGCCGGCCAGGCCGCCCTTCCTCCTGTTGGTTCGCTTGCCTACGACCGCCACCCCCGCGCCTGCGATGGAAACGACGACGGAACCATCCGCCGGGACATCGGGGCCTGGGAGTACCGGTCCGACCCGAGCGACGACTGCACCTACTCGAAAGCAACCATCAACGGCCCCCGGGGGGCCGCGACCGCAAGGAGCCGGTCCTTCACCTTCAAGGCGTCTAAGCCCGGCTCGACCTATCTCTGCTCGCTGGACGGCGCCGCATTCGCGGCCTGCACCACTCCGTACACGGCTTCGGGACTGGCGGTCGGCAATCACAGCCTGAAGGTCAAGGCGAAAGACTCTTACGGCAACGTCCAGACGCCTCCGACCGAAAAGTCGTTCAAGGTCGAGGCGGCCGACAAGACCGCCCCGAAGGTGATCGGGGTCAAGGCCCCGAAACAGACCAGGGCCGCCACGGTCAAGGTCAGCTTCAAGTCGAACGAGAAGGGCTCGACCTTCAAGTGCCGCCTCGGCAAGGGCAAGTGGAAAAGCTGCAAGTCACCCTGGAAGACCCCGAAGCTCCGCAAGGGCAGGAACTCGATCAGCATTCAGGCCACAGACCGGGCAGGCAACAGGTCGAAGGTAAAGACAGTCGCCGTCAAGCGCAAATAAACACAGGTTCCTATCTCCATTCCAATGAACCATTCTTCAGCCACTCTTCGTCGTCCCGTTCTCCTCGCAATCGCCCTGGTCACTGCGCTCACCATGCTGGCCGCCTGGAGCGCCAGCTCCAGGGCCGCGGTGATCTGCGTCCCGGACGCAGGGGTCAGCCCGGATTGCCAGACGAGCTTCGCAACCATCCAGCCAGCCCTCGACTCAGCCAAGAACAGCGGCGGCAACGATGAAATCCGACTGGGCACCGGCAGCTTTTCCGGAGACCTCTCCTACGACAACACCACTGCCGGCAACACGCTCGACATCATCGGCTCCGGGCAGAACCCCGGCCAGACCGTCCTGAACATGGTTGACACGGCCGGCAACAACGAAGGCTTCCACTTCACTTCGGTCCCCGGCTCGACGATCAGGAACCTGACTTACAGAATTCCCATCGCTGCCGATGGCAGCTCGGATGTCGGTCTCAACCTCAACGGCGTGACCGCCGACGGAATCGTCGTCGATGGCCCGACCGCCTCCCAGGTCCGGGCGATCGCATGCAGCACCTGCAACCTGACCGGCTCGACCATCGACCTCCCGATCGAGAACGGCACTATCGGCGTCGACCAGACCGGAGGACCGGCGTATGTCGGCGACTCCGTGATCAAAGCCGACTATGGGGTCAGGCACAGTTCCCCGGGTCTAACCACAACCGTCGAAAGAAGCCGAATCACGGCGCACACCGGGGCTTCAACCGACGGTGGCAACCTCGAGATCTTCAATACCCTGATCCTTCTCGACGATCAGCCGAACGCGGTCGGGATCAACCTCTACAACCCCAACGAAGGGACCTATGCGATCGGCGCCACCCTCGACCACCTGACGATCATCAGCGGGGGCGGCCAGCACAGCATCGGCATCCGCGCGATCGCCGACAGCGAGTCGAGCGGCGAAGGCGAAAGTGTGGATGCCACCCTGACCAACTCGGTGATCCACGGCTTCAACGGAACCGGCGAGCACACGCTTGATCTTTTGGCGGATAAAGGACGGACGGTCACTTTCCATTCGAGTTACTCGGCCTACGACAACGCCAGGACATCGAACGTGACCGGATCGGAGGGCGGCACGGTCGACTACGAGCTTTCGCCGGGCCACCTCGACCTCGAAGGCGGCGTTTCCTTCGTCGATCCGCAGAGTGGCGATTACACTCCCTCCCTGCTCGGCGGCCTCCTCGATGGCGGCGACCCGATCGGCCCCCTTACCGGCATCACCGACATCAACGGCAACCCTCGTGCCTGCCACGGGACCGACGAAGGCATCATCCGTCAGGACATTGGCGCCTTCGAGGCCCGGACGGTTGTCAGCTCCGAGCCCGACGACTGCACCTACCCGGTGACTTCGATCCTTGCCAAGCCTCCCGCAAGCACCACCGCGAAGACGGCCTCCTTCACCCTGGGCACCGACAAGAACCCGGGCACCTTCCTCTGCTCACTGGACGGCGGCCCGGAAAGCGACTGCGGCTACACCTTCGAGACCCCGACCCTCAGCGTCGGCGATCACAGCCTGTCCGTTCGCGCAAAGGACCAGTTCGGAAACATCGACCAGTCGCCCGAGACCTACTCCTGGTCGGTCAAGGACTCCGGTCCGGGACCTTGCGAGACCAACTGCGTCGACAAGACCGCCCCGAAGGTGATCGGGGTCAAGGCCCCGAAGCAGACCAGGGCCGCCACGGTCAAGGTCCGCTTCAAGTCGAACGAGAAGGGATCGACCTTCAAGTGCCGCCTGAACAAGGGCAAGTGGAAGAGCTGCAAGTCACCCTGGAAGACCCCCAGGCTCCGCAAGGGAAAGAACACGGTGTCGATCCGGGCGATTGACAAGGCCGGCAACCGGTCGAAGGTCGTGACGCGGGTGATCAGGAAGGTTTCGAAGGCGAAAAAGAGGCGCTGAGGGGTTCATCCGGTCGGGGTGATTGCCGGGGACCGCCCGGTTTGCGAGAGTTCCGGCAATGGAGGGACTGAACGAGCCGGAAACGCGCCGGCACCCCGGCAAGCTGTTCGCCCGAATCCTGGTCGTCGTCCTGATCGACGCGGCCGCGCTTTTGCTGATCGAGGCGGTTCTGCCGGGCTTCGACATGCACGGCCGTTTTGCCGCCCTGCCCACCGCACTCGGGGTCGGCCTCGTCAACGCCTTGATCTGGCCGGTCCTTTCCCGCTTCACCCTCAAGCTCAGCGTCCTGACCCTCGGCCTCTGGGGACTTTTCCTGAACGCGGTGCTGATCGGGTTCGCCCTGATGGCGATGCCCTGGGTGCGGATCGAGGGACCGTTCGAAGCAATCGTGATCTCCTTCGGGATGGCGATCCTGACCTCGCTCTTCTCCTCGCTTTTCGCGATCGACGAGGACAGCACCTGGTACTACAACGTGGTCCGCACCCAGCTCAGGCGCCGCGGCCAGGTGATCGAGACCGATGAGCCCGGCATCGTCTTCCTCGAGATCGACGGCCTCGCACACGACATTCTCCGGCGCGCGATGACCAACGGCAACGCCCCGGCGATGGCGGCCTGGGTGCGGGATGGCAGCCACAAGCTGGAAGGCTGGGAAACCGACTGGTCCTCCCAGACCGGCGCCTGCCAGGCCGGGATCCTCCACGGCAACAACCACGACATGCCCGCCTTCCGCTGGTGGGAGAAGGAAACCGGCCGGGCCCTCGTGACCAACCATCCGAAGGATGCGGCCGAGATGGAGGCAAGGCAGTCGGACGGAAACGGCCTGTTGGCCGATGACGGCGCCAGCCGGGCCAACATCCTCTCCGGTGATGCCCCGCATTCGATGCTGACCATGAGCACGGTGATGAAACGCCGGGGCAAGATCGGCCAGGACTATGCCGCCTATTTCGCCCGTCCCTACGGGGTGATCAAGACCTTCATCCACACGATCGCCGAGATCGTCCGCGAGCGGCGGGACAACCGGCGCCAGGAAAGAACCGGGATCGAACCGAAGATCGAACGCTCGAGGGTCTACGCGATCATGCGGGCCTGGGCCACGGTGATCCAGCTCGACCTTCAGATCTCGGGCGTGGTCGGGGACATCCTCGCCGGTCGCCCCTCCATTTACACGACCTTCCTCGCCTACGACGAGGTAGCCCACCACTCCGGGATCGAGCGTCCCGAATCCCTCTCCACCCTGGCCAAGGTCGACCGTGAGATCGACCGGATCCGCCGGGTCGTCGCCGAGGCCCCGCGGCCCTACCACCTGGTCGTCCTCTCGGACCACGGCCAGTCCCAGGGGGCTACCTTCCTTCAGCGTTACGGCGTGACGCTCGAGGAAGTGGTCGAGAAGGCGACCGGCAAGGAGGCGATCGGCTCCGGCGAGGAAGGCGAACAGAACCCCCGCGCCTACATCACGGCCAGTGCCGAGGAGGCGAGCCACGAGGACGGTGCGATCGGCAGCGCCGCCACCGCGCTGGCAAGGCGGGACCCGAACCGCGACGACCTCGGGCTCGAAGGCGGACCGGATGAAGTCGCCGGAGGTGAAGGAAAGCACGAGATCCCGGAACTGTCGGTGATGGCTTCCGGTTGCCTCGGGCTGGTTACCTTTCCCCGCGAACCGGGCCGGCTCACCCGCGAACGGATCGATGAGCTCTACCCCGGCCTGCTCGACACCCTGGTGTCACATCCCGGGATCGGCTTCGTGATGGTCGATTCCGAACACGGCGGCGTCGCGCTCGGCGCCGAGGGCCTGAACTACTTCGAGATCAACGACGTCGAAGGGGTCGACCCCCTGGCCGCGTTCGGGCCGAATACCGCTGCCCATGTCCTGCGGACCCACCGGTTCAGCAACTGCCCCGACATCATGATCAACAGCACCTGGTGGGAGGAGATGGACGAGGTCGCCGCCTTCGAGGAGCTGGTCGGCTCACACGGCGGCATGGGCGGCACCCAGAGCCATCCCTTCGTGCTCCATCCGGTCGACCTCGAGTGGCCGGAAGAACCGGTGATCGGAGCCGAAGCGGTTCACCGGATTCTCAAGAGCTGGCTGCCGGCCGGGACAAAGACTCTCCGGGCCTGAGCACCTCGATCTCAAGGCCGGGGGCAATCTCCTCCATCTGCTGCTCGAAGGCCTTTACCGGCTTTTCCAGCAGAGCCCCGCGGATCCCCTTCATGCCGATCGGAAAGTAGGTGCCCCAGTGGATCGGCACGGTGATTTTTGGCCTCAGGGTCGCGGCCGCCTGCGCTGCCCCGCGCGGGTCCATGTGGCCGGGACCCAACCTGTGACCCCAGCCCCAGATCGGCAGCAGGGCCACTTCCAGGCTGTCGGCCAGTTCACCGAGCCGCGGATGCAGGTCGGTGTCACCGGCGAACAGGATCCGCCGCGAACCTTCGACCACGAAGCCGATCGCATCGATCTCCATCCCGAAGGGATGGCGGCGACCGTCGTGGTCGGCGGGCACTGCGAGGACCGTAACCGGGCCGACCTCGGTCGCTTCCCCTTCCATGAGCTCGATCACTTCGCGGAAGCCGTGCTTTCTGATCATCGGCCCGGCGCCGCCCGGAACGATTACCTTCACCCCGCGGTCGAAGCGCTTCAGGGTCGGGATGTCGAGATGGTCGAAATGAAGATGTGAGATCAGGACCGCGTCGATGCCTTCGATGAAGGCCGTTCCGGGGTCGGGCACCTGCCGGCGCAGGTGGACCACCCGGCTGCGGAGCACCGGGTCGGTGACGAGGCGCACCCCGTCGATCTCGATCAGGACCGTGGCGTGTCCGCCCCAGGTCACCTGGAGATCGGATGAATCCCGGTCAAGGGGCGGCGCTCCCACGCAGGGAGTATCCCGCGGCGAAGAGTCAGGCGGTCTGCTCTTCGCCGAACAGGTCCTCGTCGTGCGGGTCCGCGACCGGGCTCGGTTCGGTCACCAGCATCGGCGACTGGCCCTTCTCGATCGATTCGCGGGTCACCACGCACTTGCTCACGTCCTCGCGGGAGGGCAGTTCGAACTGGACGTCGAGCAGGGCGTCCTCGATGATCGAGCGCAGCCCCCGGGCGCCGGTCTCGCGGGCCAGAGCCTTGTCGGCGATCGCTTCGAGTGAATCGTCGGCGAAGACCAGCTCGATGTCATCGAACTCGAAGAAGCGCTGGAACTGGCGGACCAGAGCATGCTTGGGCTCGGTGAGGATCCGGACCAGGTCGGTCTGGTCGAGCTGATGAAGCGCCGCCACCACCGGCAGCCGGCCGATGAACTCGGGGATCAGGCCGTACTCGACCAGGTCCTCGGGCAGCACCTGTTCGAAGAGCTCGCCGGGATCATCGTGGGCCTGCTCGGTGATCGCCGCGCCGAAGCCGATTCCCTTGTGGTCGACCCGTCGCTCGATCACCTTCTCCAGTTCCGAGAACGAGCCGCCGCAGATGAAGAGGATGTTGGTCGTGTCGATGGTCAGGAATTCCTGATGCGGATGCTTGCGGCCACCCTGCGGCGGTACCGAGGCGGTGGTTCCTTCGAGGATCTTCAGCAGCGCCTGCTGCACGCCTTCGCCGGATACGTCACGGGTCAGCGACGGGTTGTCGGCCTTGCGGGTGATCTTGTCGATCTCGTCGATGTAGATGATCCCGGTCTCGGCCTTGGCCACGTCGTAGTCGGCCGCCTGAATGAGCTTTAGCAGGATGTTCTCGACGTCCTCGCCGACGTATCCGGCCTCGGTCAGGGCGGTGGCATCGGCGATCGCGAATGGCACGTTGAGGATCCGGGCGAGCGTCTGGGCGAGCAGGGTCTTGCCGCAGCCGGTCGGGCCGAGCAGCATGATGTTTGACTTCTGCAGCTCGACGTCGCCGTCGCCCTCCTCGGCCATGCGGACCCGTTTGTAGTGGTTGTAGACGGCCACCGAGAGGGCCCGCTTGGCGGTTTCCTGGCCGACCACGTACTCGTCGAGAACGGAATTGATCTCCTGCGGGCGGGGCAGGCGGTCGAGGTCGAGCCCGGCCGGGGCAGCAGCAGAGACCGACTCCTCGTCGATGATCTCGTTGCAGAGGTCGATGCACTCGTCGCAGATGTAAACACCCGGACCGGCGATCAGCTTCTTCACCTGCCGCTGCGATTTGCCGCAGAAGCTGCAGAGAAGTTGCTCGTTGGTATCGGTCGGACCTGCCATCTACCCTCCGGGGTCGTGAGCGGGCTCGCTTGGTCCCACTCTAGAAGAAGCGCCGCCGCGGCCTCTCAACTGCGGTCGCAGGCGACGTTGGACACCTTCTACTCCGACCATACCCTGCTCCCTTCCCCGGCAAGAACACCTGCATCTTCTCCGGCCGGCGCCGGAAGCCGGAAGGGCTCTGATCATGCCGGTACGCTGATCCCATGATCGAGATCCGACCAGTTGCTCCTGGGGAATTTCCGCTCTTCGAACCGCTCTTCGTGCTCTATCAGGAGTTCTACGAGGTCAAGGACATCGACCGGGGCAGGAACCGGGAGTTCTTCTCCCGCTTCCTCGTGGGCGAAGACGGCGCCGGTTCCGCCGATGGCTGGCTGCTCGGTGCCTTCGACGGCGAGGAAGCGGTCGGCTTCGGCTGCTTTTACCGTCACAAGAGCTCGCTTTCGGCTACCGACGTCGTGCTGATGAACGACCTTTTCGTGACCGAGGCCGCGCGCGGCGGGGGGACCGGCCGGGCCCTGATCGAGGCCGGGGTCGAGCTCGCCCGCGAGTCCGGCGCCTCACACCTGACCTGGGCCACTGCCCCGGACAACCACACCGCCCAGCGTCTCTACGACAGCACCGGAGCCCACAAGTCCACCTGGCTGGAATACGAGATCGAAGCCTGAGCCCGGCCGAACGCAAAAGACGCGGAGCGAGTCGCCTTCTCCGTAGCTCGTGAAGAAAGGCAACTCACTCCGCGCTTTCGTCGGGTGAAGCGCTCGCGTTACTTGCGCTTCCTCGGCTTCTTTACGGTCACCACGGCCTTGCCGGACTTCCCTGAGGTACTGGCGGTGATCGTCGCCTTGCCCCGGGCATTTTTGGTCGCGGTCACGGTGATCGACGCGGTCGCGGTCTTGCCGGCCGGGACGTTCAGCTTGACCTGACCGGGCACCTTGACCTGCTTCGAGCTCGAAGCGAGCTTGATGGTGATCGGGGTCGCGGCGAGATCCCCGGAGTTGGTGACATTGACCTTGATCTTTGCCTTCTGGCCGGCTGTGACAGTTCCCTTGGTCACGGTCACCTTGGTGATCTCGACCACCGGATCGGGATCGGGCCAATCGATGTCGACGCAGTCAGGCCAGAGCCCGTCCTTGCCCAGTTCCTGGCAGGTCGGGGGAGCCGGGACTTCGGCGATGCCGCTCGAAAGCCAGACCGCACCCGGGTCACGCACGACGGCGTTGGGCTTGCCGCAGTCGCCACCGTTGATCGACTCGCCGGCCGGCAATTCGTCCCAGAAGGCGCTGATCGCACCGTTGCCGGAAAGTCCGCCGACCCCGTTGAAGGCGACTCCCGGGCTGATCGCGTTCGGGGCGGTGGTCCAGGTCGTGTTCGGCGCGGTGAACCGGCAGATCTTCGCGCCGCCCTCGTCGAATCCCCAGATCACGTCAACCTGGAGTGTGCCCGTAAGGGAGAGCTGACCCGTCCCGGCGTCCCAGGTGCCGGTCAGGTCCCCTTTGGGACCGAACTTCATCGGGATCGGAGCGCCGCCCGCGGTCGGGTCCGGGATCCAGACGATCGGCATGTTGAAATCCGCCTCGGCGACCGTGGCGGTCGAGCCACTGGTTTCGACGGCGATCGTGCCGCTGCCCGAGGTGTTGCTGATGTTGGGATCCAGCGGCCCGGGCACGTCGGCCGGGAGGATCTTGTTGTTGAGGAAGACGAAACCCATCGTCAAGCGTCCGTTGTCAACCGTGATCGTGTGGGTCTCGGCCTTTGATGAACCGGCCATGCCAAGCATGCCGGCCAGCGCGACAAAGGCGGCAAGCAGAAACACCCTCGCCCTTCCTGTCCCTCCCAGGTCCTGAATAGTTGTCTCCTTCATTGCCTCTCCTTGTTGCTGTTCATGTGCTGCGCAGTCATCGCAGTCCTGTTTCCCTCGTCCGGGTACCTAGCGGCGCCGCTGGTAGGTGACGTTCCGCTGACCCAGAAGCTTGCCGTCCTGACGGACGACGAATGTGTAGGTGCCGTCGCGGAATCTGGCCGCGCTCCGGTTCCTGTGAAGATTGCGGTGGTCGGCCCGGTGTCCGCTCCGGTGGATCGCGACCCGCTTGACTTTGCGGTCGACGCGCGTCGGTCTGGATTTGCCGAGGAGGGTGTCGTCGCGGTAGACCGCCACCGTGACCCGCTCGAGCGAGTGGTCGAGTGCTGCCATCTGGACGCCGATGTCCCGGCCGCCGGCAGCGCGGCCTCCGATGTAGATCGCGAGGCGACCGCCGTCGCCCGCGTCCAGCACCACTTCCCGTGCCGGCCCCGAGCGGGCCCTGGTCATCGGATACTCGCGATCGGACACGCTGTTGAAGCTTGAGTCGCCTTCACCACCCGCCTTGAGGGCCGCAGGGTCGGCCGAGTCCAGCGACTTGACCACGTCGGCGTAGAAGCCGGTCTGCCGGGAGGCCAGGGAGGCGTCAAGCTTGTCGATGTCGCCGTTCTCGGAAACCCTGACCAGGTACTTGGGCGCCGAGATCCCGGCCACGTGCGGGATCCCCCGGTGGTGCCAGGCGACGCCGGGCGTAACCTGGATCGGTGGCCTGAGCAACGCGTGGCGCTGCAGATCCGACTCCTTCAGGGCGACCTTGCACAGGTCCTGCATGGCTCCCAGGGTGGTCCAGATCGCGTAGAAATCGGACATTCCGGTCGAGTGGTAGCCCTCGACCGGGTCGTCGGACCAGCGTGTGGCCCCGAGGTGTTCGATCGTGACCGCGGCGACGGTGCGGTCAAAGAGATCCCGGTGCGAGCTGATCCAGCCGAACTGCTCCGGCAGCGTTGTCCGGTCATCCGGTCGATTGCTGACATTGGCCATGTGGCCGGGCCAGGCGATGAAGACGAGCGTGCGCTTCAGTTTCCGGCTGCCGCGAAGCGAAGCGAAATGCCTGGCCAGATGGACGAGGGCCACAGCCCCGTTTTCCTCGAAGGCGTTCTGGCCGTCGGTATGCGAGTTGACGATCAGCACCTCGTCGCTCTCGCCCGGCAGGATGCCCGTGATCTGCGGAACGTAGGTGTCCTTCCAGTCCGCTTCCAGCTTCAGGGTCGCCTCGGGCTGGCCGGCGGCGAGCGCCTTCAGTTCGGCCCCCATGTCGCGGTCAACCACGAAGCCGGGAATCGGCTGGACTTCCGCCTGGTGAGGTGACCAGTTGCCTTCGACTTCGGCCCGCGAAGCCCGGCTTATGAAGATCACCGCCTTGGCGCCCTGGTCGGCGTAGGGCTTGATCGTGGGCCAGTCCGAGAAGGCGAAACGGTCGAATTCCTCGGCCGCCGCTTCGAAGGCCGTGTGTCCACGCCACTGCCAGTAGTCGGCCATCGCGATGAAGAGGCCGGCGGTGCGCGGGGTCGGCACCGCGGCCTCGACAAGGACGATCTTCCCGTCGACCGGGCCGTCGCCTGCCAGCATCATGGGGGCCGTGATCCCCTCCGCCGGAGTGCCGGGAACCCGCACGTAGGTGGTCGCGGGATCAAAGTCGGTGGTGCCGACCCGCAGCGACATCTTGCCCGGCCGCCAGCGGCGGTAGGGGATCTGGTCGGTGGGCAGCAGCTCGAGCCCTGCCTTTACGAACTCGTCCTCGATCCAGTTGCAGAATTCGAGATGTTCTTCGTAGCCGGGGAGCCGGGGGCCGAAATCGACCATCCGCTGATAGTCGGCCTTGACCTGCCTTGCATCGGGCAGGGCTACCTCGCCAAAGCTCCCGGGTACCTTGCGGGACTCGCTCCCGGCAGCGGACGCCCCGCCGGCGCCGGTCAGGCTTCCCACCGTCGCGGCGGTCGCAGCGGTCGCTGCGGAACGGGCCAGGAAGCCCCGCCGGGTGATGCCGCCGGCCTCGGCCGGGGTCACCTCACGGACTCCCGGATCCTCCTCACCCTTCCCCTCACCCTGCTTGGACATCTCCATCCTCTCCTTGAAGAACAATCCTCTACGCCGATCGTAGCAGACGTGACAACGACCAAGGGAACGCCGGGTCCCGGAGTCGGGGGCCGCAGGATTCCCGCCGGCCGAAACCGGATGCGCCGCCCCCGGCCATGGGTATATTCCGTCCAATGGCGGTCCAGTCCCCGCATGATTTGATCCCCCGCGTTCGCGAAGGTGTCTTCTTCGAACCGCTTCAGGCCCTGCCCCGCGGCAGGCATTCCCTGAGCGGCGAGGAGGTCCGCGCGATCCAGCAGGAACGCATTCTCGTCTCGATGACCGAACTGATGGCCGCCCATGGCGCACCGGGCATCGGATCAAACGAGATCGCGCGCCACGCCGGTGTTTCGCTGGCCGCCTTCTACGAATGCTTCGACGGCAAGGAAGCGTGTGCCCTGGCCGGCTACGACCGCTTCATCGAGGTGCTCTTCCACGCCATGAACGCGGTTGACGTCGGCAGCAGAACCCGGCCCGAACTGGTCTGCGGGCTGATCCGGGCGTACCTGGAGACTCTCCAGAGCGACCTCGTGGTGGCGCGCGCCTACCAGGTCGAGATCGATTCACTCGGCGCTTCCGTTCGCAAGCGCCGAAGGGATTCCCTCCTGCTCTTCGCCCATCACCTCTGGGGTGTCTCCAGCGACGATTCTCCGACCGGGCGCGGCCCGGAGCAGCTGCCCTGGTCGGCCTACATCGGCATCATCTACACCACGAGGCAGCTGGCCTCCGATGCCCTCGACACCGAAGAGAAGCCGGATCTGATCGCCCTGAGCGACGAACTGGCGATCTGGGTCACCGACCTCTTCCGTTGATCCCCGGCTTCAGGCCGGAAGCGGAATCCCGCCTTCGCGAGATCGGCGTATGGTACTTTACGCCGAAGGGACCGAGGAGGAGAGATGCCCGCCGCAATACTTGCATTTGTCGCCTTTCTGCTGCTGTTGTCAGCGGTTGAAACCCCTGCGGAAGCCGCTCTCCCCGAGGTCCTTTCCGGCCGCACGATCGTCCAGCCCTCCCCGCTCGAAAAGGGTCCCGGAAGTCTCGACTACAGCCATAGCGGCTGGCGGGTCAGTGAAGGCGGTAAAGGCTACGACGCCTGGATCGCCTTTGAACCCACAGGGCCGAGGCCCGCCCGGGCGCCGCTGGCGATCGTCACCCACGGCTACGGGGAGTTCAGCGGCTACGACCGGCTCTATGAACTGATCCGGCACACGGTCCTCAAGGGCAACGTCGTGATCTTCCCCCGCTGGCAGATCAGTGACTTCGACCCCTGCCCCGGCCCCTTCAACATCAAGGCCTGCATGGACTCGGCAGTCACCGGGATTCACGCTGCCCTGGAGTACCTGCGTGAAAGCCCGAACCGGGTCCAGCCGGACACCGGAAGGACCAGCTACTACGGCTACTCGTTCGGCGGGATAATCACCGCGAACATCGCCAACCAGTACAGGTTCTACGGGCTGCCCCGGCCCCGGGCGATATTCCTCGACGATCCTCACGACGGAGAGGTTGCCGGGCTGGGCGAACCGGCCCTCGACGACTCCCTCGCCGGGATCCCCTCCGACGTCAAGTTCGAGTGCCACTCGGGCGCCGACGGCGTGCTCGGCGTCCCTCGCCTGATTGAGGGCAGTTGCAACGCGGTCTTCCCGAAGCTCACCCACATCCCGGCCCGCAACAAGGCCCTGGTCATGACCAGAACCGACTCATGGGGAACTCCGGTTCTGAGTTCGGCCCACGGGGTCTGCGCTTCCAATCAGGGAACCGCCGATGCCTTCGACTGGCGCTTTTGCTGGCGTGACTGGGATGCCCTGCGTTCCTGCGCCTTCCAGGGCAAGGACTGCCACCTCGCGCTGGGCACCGGGCCGCGACACAGCTGGCTCGGAAGGTGGAGCGATGGCAGGCCGGTCACCCGGCTCACCATCCACAAAGCGACGCCGCTCGCCCCCTGAACCCGGGCCTCCGGGGCTCTCTCTCAAAAGAACAAGGGCCGCGGCTGGTGCTCTGCGCA
>JAIBCJ010000141.1 GCA_019694145.1 Solirubrobacterales bacterium
CCGGCTGCGTGGTCGGCCCCCGCCGCCCGGACCAGGCTGACCGCCTGATCGACGGCGGCGTGATCGGGGGTCCCGTCGGAGAAGAGCAATTCGAAGATTCCCAGCCGGAGCGCGGCAGCAACGGCCGGGTCGGGTCGCCTGGACTTCTGCTTCATGAAGCTCGATATGACCCAGTCCGAGGTGCCGCGACGCTGAACCGCGCCGTAGGAGAGCCGCTGCGCCTGGGCGCGGTTTCGGCCCGTCAGTTCCCGGGCCGCGGCTTCCTCCCGGAAGGCGACTTCGGTGTGTTCTTCCCGCTCGAAAGTCCGGCGGAGGACGTCGAAGGCGACCTGCCGCTCGGGGGTGACCAGGCTCACTGTTTTCCGGGGCTGCCCGGCACGCCCTGTCCGCTGCCCCGGAGCCAGGCGTCGCCGTCCATTTCCTTCTTGCCCGGCGGCTGGACCCTTTCCAGGCGAACCGCACCTTCGGCGCAACCCAGCACCGGCCAGCCCCCGGCTGCGACCAGTTCACCGGCCGCCGGCCCCTCATCGAGGACCGCAGTGCGGCGGATTCCGAGCCGGTCATCGCCTTCGAGCGCGAACCAGGCACCGATGTGAGGGGTCAGGCCGCGAACCTGATTGTGGACCTCGCGTGCGGTCCCGGAAGTCTTCACTTCACGATCCCCGGCGGTGATCTTTTCGGCGTAGGTCAGGCCATCCTCGCCCTGCTCCTGCCACTCGATTTCCCCGCGGCCGGCACCGTCGAGAGCCGCCACCAGCAGTCTCCCGCCGATCTCCGCGAGCCGGGCCGAGAGGGAACCGAAATCTTCGTCCTGGCCGATCGCCGTGACTTCCCGCATCGCCACCGGCCCCGAATCGAGGCCGGCGACCAGGCGCATCACACAGACCCCGGTCACCTCGTCGCCCTCCATGATCGCCCGTTCGACCGGGGCCGCCCCCCGCCAGCGCGGAAGCAGCGAAGGATGGACGTTCAGCATCGGCAACTCGGTCAGCAGGGGCTCCTTGATCAGCTGGCCGAAGGCACAGATCGACGCCCACCCGCCACCGACTTCGAGGATTCGCCCGAGGTCTTCACCCTCGTTGACGTTGCCGCTCTTCAGGACTTCGATGCCGAGGGCTGCGGCCTTGTCGGCGACGGGAGAAGCCTGTTCCCGGCGACCCCTGCCGCGACGCCGGTCCGGCAGGGTGACCACAAGCTCCGGCCGCTGGTCCGAGGCGGCCAGGATGTCCAGCACCGTTCCTGCGAATTCAGAGGTACCGAGAAAGACGCCGGCCATTCGCTTCAGTCGTCGTCGTGGGGCGAGTAGCTCTCGCCCCGCCGCAGGGCCTTCATCGCGCCCTTGCGCTGCTTCTTCTCGGTGCGATCGAGGATCAGGATGCCGTCGAGGTGATCGATTTCGTGCTGCAGCACCCGGGCCTCGTGTCCGGAAGCCTCGATCAGCACTTCGGCGCCGTTACGGTCCTGGCCACGGACCCTGGCATACAGCGGGCGGTCCACCTCGACGATCACCCGGGGAATGCTCAGGCAACCTTCGGCCGCAACCTCGGTCTCGTCGGAAAGCCATTCGATGTCGGGGTTGACGAGTTCCTGCGGCTCCGCGTCGGCATTGGTCTGGAAGACGAGCAACCGGCGCAGCTTGCCGGCCTGCGGTGCCGCCAGTCCGACCCCGAGACCGTCCTTCATCAACTCGAACATCCGCTCGATCTCGTCGGTCAGGGCCTGGTCGAAGTCGGTCACCTCCGAGGAGCGGCTCTTCAGCATCGGGTCGCCGTACTGGACGATTCGGGCCAGCGCAGCCTCGCGCCGGCGGAGCGTCTCTTCGTCGTAGTGGCGGACCGGCTCTTCGCCGCCCTCCGGCTCGACTTCCACTTCTTCCCCGGCAGCCCCATCGGCGCCGGCCTCGGCCAGCGCCTCTTCGGCCCGCTCCATGCCCTCGGCATATGCGGCCGCTTCGTCGCTCAGGGTGGCGGTTTCATCTTCGGAAGCCATCGTCGCCGAGTCTACCGACGCCCGGAATCGCGCAGGAGCCGTGGAAACCCCCGTCAAGGGGCGAGCCTGCCTGCTGCGCCTGATCACTGGGGATCGACGTCGATTGCCAGCGTGATCTTCCTCAAGGATTTGTCGGCGAGCAGTTCCTCGATTGTGCTGTGGACCGCCGCGATCGATTCGGCTCTGGTCGTCGAGCGGACCAGGAGGCGGCGGCGGTAGCGGTTTCGTGCCCGGAACATCGGGGCCGGGCCGAGCATTTCCGCTCCGGCGGGAAGGGCGTCGTCGAGGCGGGCGGCAACCAGGTTCGCGGCCCGCTCCACATCCGGCTCGGCTTCGGCCGCGAGCTGGATGCGGATCAGATGGGAAAACGGCGGATAGCCCAGTTCGCGGCGTCGATCGAGCTCGCCGGCCAGAAAGCCGGCGGAATCATGGGTCGCGGCGTGGCTTATCGAGGGGCTGCCCGGAGCCAGCGTCTGAACGATCACCTTCCCCCCGGTCCGGCTGCGGCCGCTGCGGCCGGCCAGCTGGGTGACCAGCGAAAAGGTTCTCTCCTCGGCCCGGAAGTCGGGGAAGCGGAGGGTGGCATCGGCGTCGAGGATCGCGGCGAGGGTCACTTCGGGGAAGTCGTGCCCCTTGGCGACCATCTGGGTGCCGACCAGAATCGCACTCTCCTCCTGGTCGAAGGCACTGAGGATCGTCGCGTGGCCACCCGGACCGGCGCTGGTGTCGGCGTCAAGGCGAAAGACCGGCATCGGAGCCAGCTCCTCGGCCAGCAGCCGTTCGATCCGCTGGGTCCCGGCCCCGGTCTGCGAGAGCGTCGTCCCGCCGCAGTCGGGGCAGCGCCGGGGCAGCGGTTCGGCGTGATTGCAGTGGTGGCAGATCAGCTGGTCCGACTCCCGATGGACGATCAGCGAGACATCACAGTTCGGGCAGCCCCAATGGTGCCCGCAGGTCTGGCAGGTAAGCCAGGGCGCAAAGCCCCGGCGGTTGATCATCACGATCGCCTTCTCGCCCTTCTCCCTCACCTCGGCCAGGGCTTCCCAGGTGCGGCGGTGGATCGGACCCTGCCGAGGGTCCGCCTCCCGCATGTCGACCAGCTCGACCGGCGGCATCGCCTGGCCGTCGACCCGGTCCGGCAGGTCGATCCGGACCAGGCGATCCCAGCTCTCGGGCCGGGGGGTGGCGGTGCCGAGCACTAGCAGGGAACCCGTGTCGAGCGCCCGCTTGCGGGCCACCTCGCGGGCGTCGTAACGGGGGTCGCCTTCCTGCTTGTAAGAGGGATCGTGTTCCTCGTCGATCACGATCAGGCCAAGGTTCTCCAGCGGAGCGAAGACGGCCGACCGCGGGCCGACGCAGACGGTGGCGTCGCCCGCCTTCAGGCGCTGCCACTCGTCAAAGCGCTGGCCGGCGGTGAGGGCGGAGTGAAGGACCGCGACCCGGTCACCGAGCCGGGCCTGGAAGCGGCCTACGGCCTGCGGGGTCAGGCCGATTTCCGGCACCAGCACGATCGCGGTCCGGCCCCGGGCCAGAACCTCCTCGACCACGGCGAGGTAGACCTCGGTCTTGCCGGAACCGGTCACCCCGTTCAGCAACACTCCCTCCCCGGCGGAAGGTTGATCAAGGTTTGCGACCAGCCTGGCGACCGCGGCCGCCTGTGCCCCGGTCAGGTCGGGGGCGCTGGTCGCCGCGCTGCCGACCCCGGCCCCGTCGGGCCGTCGCCGCACGTGAACCTGCTGCCTCTCAATCAGGCCCCGTTCCTCAAGGCGCTTGAGGGTCGCGGAATCTATGCCCGCCCGGGCGGCCAGCTGGCGGCCGTTCAGGTCACCCTCGAGCAGTTGCTGAAGGGCCAGCTTCTGTTTGGAGCCGAGGCGGGCGCCACCGTCCAGTGCTTCCCGGCCCGCCTCGGTGATCGAGTTCAGTTTCTCGACCCGGAAGCGGGTCCGTTCACCGCCGGTACCGGTGCCGGGCGGCAGCACCAGGCCGAGTCCGCGGGCCGGGGTCGAGCAGTACTCGGAGGCGATCCAGCGGCCGAGCTCGATCAGATCCGGATTGGTGCCGGATCCCAGGACCCGGATCGGCTCGGCCAGCTTCCCGGGCGGCACCTCGGAGGTCTCCGCCACCTCCACCACCACACCGGTGATGCGGCGCCGGCCGAAAGGCACTTCCAGCACCGTGCCCGCGCCGATCCCCTCCAGCCTTTCCGGAATCAGGTAGTCGAAGGGGCCCCGCAGAGCGCGGGCCGTCGTCAGCGGCTCGACCCTGGCGATGGACACCGGTCGAGGTTACGCGGGCGAACGGACGAGCGACGCCAGACCGGCCGGCTTTCACACATATCCGCTCCGGTCGAATATGCTCGCGCCGTGGCTTTTCAACCTAGTCCCGGCGAGCAGATTATTTTCCAGGGCCACCCGTCCTGGCGTTCGATTCTCGCCTTCTACCTGAAGGGCCTTTTGATCGGCCTGATCGTCGCGGTCATCGCGAAATTGCTCGGCGAGGGTTTCGCAACGGTCTTCATCATCGTCCTGATCGCGCTCGGACTTTCCGTGCTGATCGGTTTCATCAAGCGGATGGCGACCGTCTACACGATCACCAACCGCCGGTTGAACATCAAGCGGGGCATCTTCGCCCGCGACATCCAGGAGACCCGGCTCGAGCGGGTCCAGAACGTCAGCTACAACCAGACCGTGTTCCAGCGGATGCTGAAGGTTGGCGACGTCGACTTCGACACCGCCGCAACCGACCAGGACAACCTGTTCTGCTTTCACGGGGTCGCCGATCCGCAGGAAGTGGTGACCGAGGTGGACAAAGCGACCTCGCTCGGCGCCAGCGGTTCGCACGGGCTCGGCGAGCCCAGCGGCCAGTACTGAGCGCAGCGCCGACGCGCCCCCGGCGCATTCACGCAAAATCCGCATTTCCTGTTCTCTGGCCTGAAGCGGTTTTCCGTAGGATTGCGGGCGTGACCGACTCCCTCGCTTCCCAGTCTCCCGAGCTCCTGGCAATCAACACCATCCGGACGCTTTCGATCGATGCGATCGACAAGGCCAACTCAGGCCACCCCGGCACCGCGATGGCCCTGGCCCCGCTGGCCTACAAGATCTGGCAGGACTACCTCCGCTACGACCCGGCCGATCCGCACTGGCCGAACCGTGACCGCTTCGT
>JAIBCJ010000142.1 GCA_019694145.1 Solirubrobacterales bacterium
TCGAAGCGCCGGCCGGCCTTGCGCCGGAGAAAGAAACGGCCGGCAGTTGAGCCGGCGCGCAGAGATCACCGCCGCGGCCCGGTCGATCCTCGAGCAGGAAGGCGAGGAGGCCCTGACCATGCGCAACCTCGCCGACCGTCTCGGCATCAAGGCTCCCTCGCTCTACAAGCACGTGAGCAGCCGTCGGGAGATTGAAACGCTGCTGGCCGCCGAGGCCCTCAACGAGATGCGTGAATCACTCGCCGCAGCCGACGGCCTGGAAGAGATGGGCCGTTCCTACCGGGCCTGGGCCATCGCCAACCCGTCGCTCTACCGGATCGCCACCACCCGGCCACTTGACCGCGAGAATCTGCCGACCGGACTCGAGGACGCCGCCGCGGCACCTCTGCTCGCGGCAGTCGACGGCGACCGGGCACGGGCCCGCGCCTTCTGGGCCCTGGCGCACGGCCTGGTGCTGCTCGAACTGGACGGCCGGTTCCCCGGGGACGCCGACCTCGAAGCCGCCTGGCTGGCGGGGATTTCCTAGTCGGCGCGACCCGGGTCGCCTTCGATCAGTTCGATCCGGTAGCCGTCGGGGTCTTTTACGAAGCAGAGCCTCGACCCGCCCTCGCTGACCGTGTAGGGAGGCTTTTCGGGTGCGATGCCCTGGTCTGCGAGGCCCTCCAGGGTGCTGTCGAGATCATCGACCACGAACGCGATGTGCCCGTAGCCGGTGCCGATCTCGTAGGGCTCCTGCTGGTCGTAGTTGAAGGTCAGCTCGAGTCGGGCCCCGTCGCCTTCATGGCCCATGTAGACGTTCACCGCCTCGTCTCCGATCGGCAGGCGATGATGCTCCAGCAGACCGAGCTTCTTGTAGAAGTCGATCGACTCGTCGAGGTCAAAGACGCGGTAACAGGTATGGATCAGGGAGGACATGAATGGAGCCTACCCGCCCTCAGTAGGCTCAACCCCATGAGCACCTACGAGCGTGTTGCGGAGTTGCCGGTGAAGATCGAATCGTGGTCGATGGAGGGCCTTTCGATCAAACCTTCGCCGGAGTTCGAGCGGTTGACGACCGTGATCCGCCTCGAAGGGGCCGGCCAGACCGGACTGGGCGAGGACATCACCTACGAGGCGCTTGACCAGATCGCCCTTCAGGATGCCGGGGCCACTCATGACCTGACCGGGCCGAACACGGTCGGCGAGTTCTGCGAGCTGATCGGTGGCCTTGACCTCTTCCCCTCCCCGCCCGAGCGTGACGTCTCCCGGCTCTACCGTCGTTGGGCCTTTGAGTCGGCCGCCCTCGACCTCGCTCTCTGGCAGGCCGGCACCTCGCTGGCCGGGTACCTGGATCGCCCGCTGAACCCGCTGACCTTCGTCGCCTCGATGGGGCTGGCCGGTGGTCCCGGCGGCACGAAGTCGGACGTCGGCCGGCTGCGGGTCAAGCTCGACCGCTACCCCGACCTCAAGTTCAAGCTCGACCCGTCGCTCGACTGGGATGACGCCCTGATCGGCGAGTTGGTCGAGACCGGAGCGGTCAACACGCTCGACCTCAAGGGCCAGTACAAGGGCACGGTGGTCGACATCGAAACCGACCCGGAGCTTTACCGCCGGCTGGTTCTGGCTTTCCCGGATGCCTGGATCGAGGACCCGGACCTGACCCCCGAAACCCGCGAGGTGCTGAAGGATGACTGGCACCGGGTGACCTGGGACGCGCCGATCCATTCGGTCGCCGACATCGCGGAGCTTGAACACAAGCCCACCGTGATCAACATCAAGCCCTCCCGGATGGGTGGATTGAAATCGACCCTCGACGCCTACGACCATTGCGAGGCCGAAGGGATCGGCGCCTACGGTGGCGGCCAGTGGGAACTGGGCGTCGGTCGCGACCAGATCCAGTATCTGGCGGCGCTCTTTCACCCGGACAATCCGAATGACACGGCACCGGTCGGCTACAACGCGGCGGAACCCGAGGCCGGGCTGCCGGTCAGCCCGATGAAGGTGCCCGGAAACGGCTTCGGAAAGCCAGATCAGAGTTAGAGTCATCTAACCTCGCGTACGGCGATCCAAAGCCGCGGACTGCGCTAGGTTGGTGTCGGCGACTTGAATCGACCCCTCGAAGAACGGAGCAGAAGATGGCCAAGAAGAAGAGTTTCGCGAAGGCGCTGAACGAACAGATCTCGAATGAATTCGCCGCCTCCCAGCAGTATGTGGCGATGGCCGTCTACTACGACAGCGAAACGCTGCCGCGCCTGGCTGCGTTCTTCTACCGCCAGGCCCTGGAAGAGCGTGAGCACGCGATGATGATGATCCAGTACCTGCTCGACGTCGACGAAGAGGTCGAGGTTCCGGACGTCAAGTCGCAGCCGACCAAGTACGAGGACGGGATCACCCCGGTCAAGGAGGCGCTGGCCCAGGAGGAGCGGGTTTCCAGCGAGATCTTCGGACTTTTCGAGCTCGCCCGCGAAATCAAGGACTACCGGGCCGAGCACTTCATGCAGTGGTTCGTCAAGGAGCAGGTCGAGGAAGTGGCCCTGATGGGCGACCTGCTCAACGTGGTCGAGCGCTCGAAGGACAACCTGCTGCTGGCCGAGGAGTACATCGCCCGCGAGAGCTTCGGCGAGGAAGGCAACGACCCGACGGCCCCGCCTCCTGCCGGCGGCAATTGATCTTCACCCTGATCGCGTGAGATAGGCCCTCACCCCCTGCGGTATCCTCACCGCAGGAGGAGTCGGCCCCTGCGCCGATTCGGGAATAGGGAGTCCGGCGCTAGAGGCGCCTGGCGAGAGGAGAAATTGATGATTCCGGGGATTCGTTTCGCAGAAACGCGCCGCCATCTTGCGTTCGCATTCGCTTTGGCTGCATTCGTCTGCTGCCTGGCTTTCGGCGCGAGTCGTGCCACGGCAGCCGAGCCGGCCGTATTCGAGGTCGGGGCCGCTTCGTCGAGCATCAACCCGGATTCGCCGCAGTACGTCGGTGGGTACGGCTACAAGCAGGGCCCGACCCAGACCACCCACGACAACCTCGAGGCCCGCGCCTTCGTGGTCGGCAAGGGCAAGGATGCGCTCGCCTTCGTTTCGGTTGACCTGGTCGGCTGGTTCGCCGCCTACGACGGTGAACAGGCCCCCTACGGAATCGACGCCACCCGGGAGAAGATCGCCGACGCCCTCAACTCGCGCGGCTACGACATCGGCCGCGAATCGGTGATCGTCTCCAGCACCCACGTTCACGCGGCACCGACCGTGGTCGGAATCTGGGGCACCCTCGACGGCGAGTACCTGAAGAAGGTAAGCGACGCCGCGGTGACCGCCGCTTCGGAGGCCGCCGACGCCGCCAGGCCGTCCGAGATCTGGACCGGGGTCGGTGACATCCGTTCGTTCATCTGGCAAAACGGTCAGGGCACCAATCACCCTGACGGTTTCGAGTACGACAACGCCCTGCCGATCCTCTGGGCCCGTGATCCCGACACCGGCGCGACGAATGCCCTCTACGCCAACGTCCCGAACCACCCGGACCAGTACCAGGTGGACGACAACAACTTCGAGATGTCGGCCGACTGGCCCGGCTACGCCAGGCGCAAGCTCGATGCCCTGAACGGCGGCACCGCGGTGCTGGCGGCCGGCACGCTGGGCCGTCAGGAACCCCCGGGAAGCGTCACCGCGTATTCCGAGGTCGAAGCCCAGGGCGAGATCGTCGCCAACGAGATCCAGCGGACCATGGCCAAGTCCACGCCGCTGACCGATGACACGATCGCGGCCAGCGAGCAGTTCATGGAAACCCCCGCAGACAACGACGACCTGCTGCTCGGGATCAGCATCTTCACCTATCCCGGGGCCTGCATCGACGGGATCGAACGCTGCACCATCCCGCGTTCGAAGGCCCCGCCCTACATGAATGAGGTCTCCGGAGAAGATGTGATCGGCACCTATGTCGAGGCCGCCCGGATCGGTGACGTCGCGTTCGCGACCAACCCCGGTGAAGCCTTCCCCGAGGTCAATTTCGCGATCCGCGACGGTGTGACCGGCCCCCGCCAGGTCAACGTGATCGCCCAGGCCGGCGACATGCTCGGCTACTACTACCAGCGCGCCGACTACACCGACCAGCAGTTCGGCTCGAGCGACTTCGAGGATTACAACGTCGGACCGGAGCTGGGCCAGGCCAACGCCAACAGCGCGCTCGCCGGGCTCAATGAGATCGGGTTCACCGCCACGCCGGAGACCGTCCACGCAGCGTTTGAAAGCAGCGTGGCCAGCAAGCCGGGCATCCAGTGGTACCCCGACGAGTACGAGTCGACCGATCCGACCTTCAACATCCTCGGCTCGGCCGCCAGGTCACAGGACGGCACCGCGCCGGTCCCGACCTCGATCAGCTGGGACTTCGGAGACACCACGACCGGCACCACCAGCGTCGGCGAGCGCTTCGACCACACCTTCCCGGGGCCGGGCAGCTACGAAGTCACGGCAACGGTGAGCAGCAACGGCCTGACCCGGAGCTGGACCGACACGATCACGGTTGACCCGCCACTCACGGCCGATGCCAGCGTCGCCAAACGGACCGGCCAGGGAGCCAGCCTCCTCGGCGGCGCCCTCGGCGGTTCCGGCAAGATCGTGGCCGCCCACTGGACCTGCCAGGACGGCAAGAAGGTCAGCGGACTCAAGGTGCTCTGCAAGAGCCCGAAGGCCGGCAAGGCCTCGGTGACCGTGGTCGATGGCGCCGGCAACACGGCAAAAGCAACGGTCCCCGTGGCCAAGGCCCCGCCGGCCAGCCTGACGATCAGGAAGATCAGCGTCAAGCCGACCAAAATCAAGTACGGCAAAAAGGGGACCATGACCGTGGCCGTGAAGAACCCCAGCACCACGAACGCGACCGGGTTCAAGGTCTGCGTCAAGGTTCCGGCGAGGGCGAAGAAACAGATCAAGGCGATGCCGGCCTGCAAGTCGCCGGGTAACCTGCGTGCCGGAAAGTCGGCCTCGGTTTCAATCCGGATCCAGGTCACCCGCCAGGCCAGCCCGGGCATGAAGGTGAAACTGCCGGTCGAGACAAGCGCCAACGGGGCCAAGAAGAAGACCGCATCGATCTCGATCCTGGGCAAGCCGGGCGGCGCGGTGTCTTCGAGCTACGCCGCCGGTTGAGCTGACAAAGGTGCCGCACGTTCTGCCCCGTG
>JAIBCJ010000143.1 GCA_019694145.1 Solirubrobacterales bacterium
CGCTTCCCTAGTCGATGATCGCCACGACCCGGGCGGGGGCGGCGCTGCCGCCGACCAGCTTGAGCGGGAAGCAGGCCACGGTGAAACCGGTCGCCGGCAGCTGATCGAGATTGGCCAGCCGCTCGATTTGGGAATAGGGAATGTCGGCCTGATGGGCCTCCCAGAAGATCCCGGCCTCCCCCATCTCCTTCGCCTCTTCGGCCTGCATCCAGAGCGGCCGGTCCCAGCCCCAGGCGTCGATTCCCATCACCCGGACGCCGCGATCGTAGAGCCAGCGCGTGGCGGCCGCGCTCACACCGGGGCCGTGTGCCATGTATTCGAGGGTGCCGAGGTACCGGTCACAGCCGGTCCGGACCAGGCAGATGTCCCGGTCCGCAATTTCATGTCCGGTCCGCTGAAGTTCTGCCTCGATGTCGGCGATTTCGACCACCTCGCCGTCGGCCCGCTCGTGGAAGTCCAGCAGGAACCCGGGCCGGTAGAACCAGTCGAGCGGAAGCTGGTCGATCGTCTCGGCCGGCTTGCCCTGGATCGTCGAGTTGTAGTGCCACGGAGCGTCGACGTGGGTCGAGCTGTGGGTGCCGAGCAGGGTGAAGGTGTCAACCGCCCAGCCTTCGCCGTCGCGGAGCAGTTCGGGGCCGACCCCGAACAGCGCCTGGATCTGCTTCGCACCTTCCTCATGCGGCGTGTATTCGACGTCAATGCGGACGACTTCGGGGGCACCTTCGGGTCCCGGCTCGATCGGAGCCGATAGATCGATCAATCTGCTCATGCAAGGCAGACTAGAGTGCGGTCATGACCGCAACTGATGGCGCGAAGGGGACGGTCCTGGTCACCGGAGGCTCCGGCTTCCTCGGTGGCCGGGCAATCATCGATCTGCTCGAGCGGGGCTACGACGTGCGGACCACGGTCCGCAGCAAGTCGAAGGCGCCGCGAATCGAGGAGAACATCTCGAATGAGATCGGCCACCCGGCCGGGATCGAGTTCTTCGAGGCTGACCTCGCCTCCGACGACGGCTGGGCCGAAGCGGTTTCCGGTTGCCGGTACGTGCTCCACATCGCCTCGCCGTTCCCGCCCAACAAACCGAAGGATCCGCAGGAGCTGATCAAGCCCGCCCGTGAGGGTGCGGTTCGGGTGATCAATGCCGCCCTCGACGCCGGGGTTGAGCGCATCGTGATGACTTCCTCGGTTGCCGCGATCCGTGGCGGCGAGAACCCCGAAGACCGCTTCTACAACGAGGACGACTGGACCGATGTGGATGCGGTCGGCGCCTACCCGCAGTCGAAGACGCTGGCCGAGCAAGCCGCCTGGGACCTGGTCGATCAGCGCGGCGAGCGCCAGAAGCTGGCGACGATCTGCCCCAGCGCGATCCTCGGCCCGGTCATGCCCGATGACGATTCGTATTCCCTCGAGGGAATCCAGCGCCTGCTCGATGGTATGCCGGCGGTGCCGGAGATCGGCTTCAGCTGGGTCGACGTGCGCGACGTTTCCGCCGCTCACATCGCCGCGATGGAGAAGCCGGAAGCCGGCGGGCAGCGTTTCATCGCTTCCGGGCCGTTCCTCTGGCTGCTCGAGGTCTCGGAGATCCTGCGGGAGAAGCTGCCCGAGCTGGCGAAGAAGGCCCCGACGCGCAAGGCCCCCAAGTTCATGGTCCGGATCATGGCGATCTTCGATCCGGGCGCCCGCCCGCTGATCGCCGATATCGGCCAGCGCAACGACTTCGACACCACCCGGGCCAAAGAGGTGCTGGGAATCGAGGCCCGGCCGCTCGAAGAGACCTTCGTCGAGTGCGCCGAATCCCTCGCCGCCCGGGGTTAGTGGTTACGCCGCGGGGCCGGGTGAGCATCGCCGGGACGGACCACGCGCGGCATTCAGCCGCGCTGGCCCTGGAGTGTCCCGGACGACGCTCACCCGGCCCCACGGCTACACGAACCCGGTTCGTGATTAGAGGTGCCGCACGTTCAGGACCTTGGTGGTGCTGTTTGTACGGCACCTCCACGGACTACTTGGCTCCAGGACCCGCGAGTTTCCACTTTGCGCCACATACCGGCACAAAGTGGGCATTCGTCCTTACCAATCCCAGGCGTTCACGAGAGGCTCGGGGTTGAGAAGGTGGCCGTGGGTGCGGATTTCCAGGTGGAGGTGGCAGGGGGTTCCGGCGGCGTTTCCGGTCTGGCCGACTGAGCCGAGGCGGCGGCCGGCCCTCACCCTCTGGCCGCGGCGGACCGGGGCCGGCCGGATCAGGTGGGCGTACTTGTAGGTGCGCCTCTCCCCCTTGCCCTTCAGCACGATGAAGTTGCCGTAGAGCTCGGGGTCATATGCCTTCTTGATGATCCTGCCCGCCCGCACCGCGACCAGCGGGGTACCGCAGGCGGCGGTAATGTCAAAGCCCTCGTGGGTGCGGCCGTCCACCCGGGGTGCGCCGAAGCTGCCGATGTAGCCGCGGGTGCCGTGCGGCCCGTCGACCGGGAACTCGTGCGAGTGCAGGCGGATCCGCCCGACCCGCTTCAGGGGCCCACCGATCGGCCCGGCAACCACCAGGTAACGGCCGGCGGGGGCGAGCCGGCGCCGCTGGGTGAGGCCGTCCCAATAGATGTGATGCCAGCGCGCACCGGCGAGCCGACCGGTGACGATGCGACGGATTGTCCGGCCGGACCCGAGCTTCCTGACCCTGATCGAAATGTGACGGGCTCCCTTCGGGCTGAAGCGAAGATGAATCCGGATCGGGTCAACCGAGAAGGGGATTGCTTCTTTCGGCGTCACCTCACCGGCCAGGAGCCGGAATCCGCTTCCCCCTTCGCCCGCCCCGGCGTGGGAAAGTTCCGACGTGGCGGATGCGTGCCCTGCAAAGACCAGAGCCGCCGCCAGGATGGCGACGGCTCCGGTGAAACTCTTGAGGCTCCCTTTCAGGATGCGCCTCTACCGATGCTCGATTACCCGGTCGATCAGGCCGTAGGTGGTGGCCTCTTCGGCGCTCATGAAGTAGTCGCGCTCGGTGTCGTGGGTGATCTTCTCGAGGTCCTGGCCGGTGTGCTTGGCGAGGATCTTGTCGAGCCGGCTGCGGGTGTCGATGATCTCGTTGGCGTGGATTTCGATGTCCGTGGCCTGACCCTGGAAACCGGAGGAGACCTGGTGGATCAGGATCTTCGAGTTGGGCAGCGACATCCGCTTGCCCGCGGCGCCACCGGCGAGCAGCAGGGCGCCCATGCTCATCGCGATGCCGACGCAGATCGTCTGGACGTCGGGCTTGATGAACTGCATCGTGTCGTAGATCGCGAGGCCCGCGTAAACGGAGCCGCCGGGCGAGTTGATGTAGAGGCTGATGTCCTTCTCGGGATCCTCAGCGTCCAGGTGGAGCAGCTGGGCCACCACCAGGTTCGCGATGTCCTCGTTCACGCCTGTGCCGAGGAAGATGATGCGCTCGTTGAGGAGCCGGGAATAGATGTCGAACGAACGCTCTCCGCGAGAGGTCTGCTCGACGACCATGGGAACAAGTGGACTCATGCCGCCATCCTATAGAGGGTAGTTATCGGGCCGACTCCACCAGAGCCGGCCCATCCGTCAAATGTCTCTGTGGGCCGGCGGGTTTCTCGTGGAGGGCGGGTCGGACCCCGCCCGACTTGCTTATTCCGAAGAGGGTTCGGTTTCCGAATCCTCTTCGTCGTCCCCGAGGCCCCAGAGCTTTTTGACCGTCTCTTCGGAGGACATTTCGGTGGCCGTCGCTGAATCGGCGATCACATCCATGGCCTTGCGGACCTTGATGTCGGCGATCACCATTTCGTGGCGGCCGTCGCGCTTCAGTCGTTCGAGCAGCTTGGCGCCGGTGGTGCGCTCGTGGGACGCGGCGTGCTCGAGTTCCTCGGCCATCTCCTCGTCGGTGACTTCGATCCCTTCGGCATCCGCCACTGCGACCAGGACAGCCTCGCGGCGGATCTCCATGTCGGCGTCGTCGAGCGACTCGTCGATGATCTCGTCCCGGGTCTTGCCCTGCATCTGGAGATAGGTGTCGGGGTTCATGCCCTGCTGGGCCATCTGCCGCTCAACCCGCTCCCAGCGTTCTTCGCCCCGGGCCCGGAGGATGTCCTCGGGAATCCCGACCTTGGCGTTCTTCACCGCGGCGTCGACCGCGGCGACCCGGAAGTCCTGCTCGATCCGCTGCCCGGCGGATTCACCCAGCTTCTCGGCGATGTCGGCGCGGAGCTCCTCGATCGTGTCGAACTCGGAAGCCTCGGAGGCGAAGTCGTCATCGGCCTCGGGCATCTGCTTCACCCGGACTTCCTTGACGGTCACCTTGAAGTCGGCGTTCTGGCCGGCCAGCTCGGCCGCCCCGTACTCCTCGGGGAAGTTCACGTTGACGGCGACCTCGTCCCCGGCCTTGGCGCCAATGATCTGCTCTTCGAAGTCGTCGATCAGCTGGCCGGAGCCGATCTCGATCGTGTGGTCGTTGGCGGAGCCGCCCTCGAACTCGACCCCGTCGAGCGAGCCGACGAAATCGACGAGGACGTGGTCGCCCTCCTCGGCCGCACGGTCGACCACGTCGAGGCTAGCCATGCCCTCACGCATGCGGTCGATCTCGCGGTCGATGACCTCGTCAGGCACCTCGGTGCCGGCCTTCTCGACCTCGAGGCCCTTGTATTCACCGAGTTCGGCGTTCGGGCGAACGCCGACCTCGTACTTGAACTCGACCGTCTCGCCTTCCTGGGTCGGAGCCTTGGTGATCTCGACGTCCGGCGAGCCGATCGGAACCACTCCCGACGCGTAAACGCTCTTCTGGTACCACTCGGGCAGGCCCTCCTGGATCGCCTCCTGGAAGACGGTGTCGTAGCCGAGTCGCTGGATCGCCAGCGAGGGCGGCGCCTTGCCCTTGCGGAAACCGGGCATGCGCATCTCGCGGGCCAGCGCCCGGGCGGCCCGCTGGACCTGGACGGACACTTCGTCGGCCGGAACTTCGACCTCGATTCGTGCCCTCGAATCTTCTAGTTCAGTAACAGTGGTCTTCAAGGTCGAACGAGGGTATCGGGGACCGGCTTTCCGCCGCTTCCAGAGCCGCCGCGCCTAGGGATGGACTTGCTCGCCGCGACTGATCATGCCGCAGAACTTTTC
>JAIBCJ010000041.1 GCA_019694145.1 Solirubrobacterales bacterium
CCGCGTGGCGCTCGATCTCACCGGTGACCAGGTTGCGCACGATCACGCCACGGGCTTCGCCGTCGATGACCACCACGTCCTGCATCTCGTGCCGGTTGAAGACCTCGACGTTGCCGGCCGCGACCTGGTGCTCGAGGGCCGAGTAGGCGCCGAGCAGAAGCTGCTGGCCGGTCTGGCCGCGGGTGTAGAAGGTGCGCTGGACCAGCACGCCGCCGAAGGAGCGGGTGGCGAGCGCGCCGCTGTATTCGCGGTTGAAGGGCACACCCTGGGCGACCGCCTGGTCGATGATGTTCTCCGAGAGCTGGGCGAGCCGCATCACGTTCGCTTCGCGGGAGCGGAAGTCGCCGCCCTTGATCGTGTCGTAGAAGAGCCGGTGGGCGCTGTCGCCCTCGTTGGCGTAATCCTTGGCTGCGTTGATCCCGCCCTGGGCGGCGATCGAGTGGGCGCGGCGCGGCGTGTCCTGGAAGCAGAAGCTCTTGACCTTGAAACCCTGGGCGCCGAGACTGGCCGCGCAGGAGGAGCCGGCCAGGCCGGTACCGATCACGATTACCTTCTTGCCGGCCCGGTTGCGGGGACCGACCAGGGTGTGGGCGTCGAGCCAGTTCTGCCACTTGTCGGCCAGCGGGCCTTCCGGGATGTTCGAATCAAAGAGGGTCACAGGGGAACTCCCGCAAGCGTGGTGAGCACCGCTTCGGTCCTCGGCGGATCGAGCACGTCGGTGAAGAAGAGGACCGGGATCGAACCGAAGCCGACCACGAGGATCACGACCAGGGCGGTCGAGCCGTGCCGGAGCTTCGCGTTGCGGCTCGGCGAATCAAGGCCGAGGGTCTGGAAGAAGCTCCAGACGCCGTGCCGCAGATGCATGCCGATAAAGAGCAGCGCCCCCAGGTAGATCGCCACGAAATACCACTTCTGGAAGGCGTAGTAGAGGTTCGCGTAGACGTCACCTTCCGCGACCGGGGTCACGTGAATCGAAAGCGTCGTGAACTGGAGGATGTGGAAGATGATGAAGGCGAGGATCAGGGCGCCGGTCCCGAGCATCGCGGTCGCCTCGACGCTTCGGCCGAGCCGTTTGGCCGGATACCGGACCGGCCGCGCTTCCTTGTTGCGTTTGGTCAGCTGAACGATGCCGGTGATGTGGATGACCAGGGCGCTCAGCAGGATGACCCGGACCGCCCAGAGGATGAAGGCGTGGGGCAGCAGCGGTTCGCCGAAGTCCCTGAGCCAGCCGGCGTACCAGTCAACCCGGGCCTCGTTGGCGCCCGGCCCGAAGGCCGAGTTGAGGTTGCCCAGCATGTGGAGGATCAGGTAACCGATCAGAATCGCGCCGGTCACGGCGACGATGTTCTTCTTGCCGATGCTGGATCGCCAGAACTCGATCATCTGGTGACTGATGGCTGGACGGACTTGATCACGGGAAGCCGATTCTATTGCCCGGCGCTAACGGGCGGCTTCCCGCAACTGGCTTTGGGGAGCCTAATTCCAGCCCGCTGGCGGGGAAGCTACTCGCGGGAGGTGATGCGGTCCAGCTCGACCTCGCCACCTTCGTCGGTGTCCTCCATCACCACATAAGCCAGCGGCGGGCCGCCGAAGAAGGTCGCGTTCTCGCCGTCACCGACATAGACCGCCGGCCGCTGACCGCCGCCTTCGGTGTGCACCCAGATCTTCTCGCCCTTCTTGAAGCCGACGAAATCGGGGACGTCGGGCTCCACCCACTCACCCTCCGGCTTCGGCTTGCCATGCTTGTGCTTGCTCATGGCAGGGAATCTACTTGCTCCCCCAGCCAGTCAGCCAGGGTTTCGGCGTAGGTGGAGCTGATGTGGGTCGTGTCCCGGTAGACCACCATGCCGTCGCGGGCCGCGTTGCAGATGCCGCCCGGGCAGACGATTTCCGAGGGGTCGACCAGCTTCACTCCCTTGACCTGACGGGCGGCCGCGAGGTCGAAGCCCGGCGGGTTCTTGCGGTAGCCGTCGAAGTCGCAGGCCGGGAGGTCCTCGGGATGCTCGAGCAGGCAGTCGGGCGGGCGGAAGTCAGAACGCAGCAGGTCGCGGATCACGATCACCGCTCCCCTGCGGTCCCCCGTCATCTTCCGAAGCCGCCGCAGGGTCCGGGCGTAGGCGCGCCGCAGCATCGGTTCGCTTGCTTTCCGGGTCAACCGGTTCCCGTCCCGCCACAGGGCGTAGCCGTTGCCCGTATCGGTCGATGTGATGACCGTCTCCGGCCGTTCGGATGCGATCCGCTCCAGGGCGTTGGCCCGCCAGGCATCGCAGGCCGGCCGGTACTCGACATCGGCGGTCAGGCAATTGCCGCGGAACATGGTGACCAGCCGCCAGCCCCGCTCCTCGGCCAGCTTGACCAGCGGCGAGGTGAACTGCATCGCGTGCGAGTCACCCCAGAGGACCACGGTCCGGTCGGATGCCGGGTCCCCGTAAACGCAGCTCCAGGCCTCCGTATGGAAGGTGCCGGAGCGGCAGCCGTCGAGGATCGCCGGGCCCTTGTCCTCCTTCGCCACCTCCGGCGCCGGCACCAGGCCGGAAATCGTCGCCGGCCCGGGATCACTGCCGCAGCCCGCCAGCAGGCAGACCGTCACAGCCGTCCCGGCGAGGGCGGCGGCCAGACGCCCTTTGGAGGAGCGGATCATCCGGCCAAGTTACTTCTAAAAGCCGATCCGCTCTCCCAGCCAGTCGGTCAGGGTCCGGGTGAAGGTTGCGGTCAGGTGGTCCGAATCCCGATAGATCACGATGTTGCCGCGCGACGAGTAGCACCAGCGGGGCCCGCAGAGCGCCTCGAGCGGATCGATTGCCGGCAGCTGCCCGGCCTTGCTCGCGCCGACCACGTCAAACCCGGGCCCGAACTTGCGTTTGCGGGGGAACCGGCAGAGACGGGGGTGGTCGGGATGATCGGCCAGACAACGCGGAGGAAGGAAGGGAGCGGTTATCTGGTCGCGGATCAGCTTCACCTTCGTTCCGTGCGGAGTCAGGCTGCGGATGCTCGCCAGACGCTTCAGGGTGCGGGCCATTCCCCGGCGCAGGATCTTTTCGCTTTCGGTCCGGGAGAGGGTCTCGCCGCGTACCGAGAGCGTGTAGCGGCGACCGATCGAGGTCGAGACGATGACCCGGTTGGGTCGCTGTTCGGCGATCTCCTGAAAGGCGAGTTCCCGCCACTCGTCGCAGTTGTTCTGGAACTTGACGTCGGCGATAACGCATCCAGCCCGCAGGAAGGTGACCAGCCGCCAGCCGCGTCGCTGGGCCAGGCGAATCAGCGGCGGACCCCACTCCATCGCATGTGAATCACCGAACAGGGCGATCGTCTTGTCGGAATCCGGATCCCCGTACACGCACATCACCGGATCGATCCGCTCCGGCTTGGGCCGGCAGCCGTCAAAGGCCATCTCGCCCTTGTCCCTGGCGACCGCGTCCAGCGGCGGAATCCATTCGGTGCCCTGATCGGCGCGGGCAACGCCGGCGAGGACGAGAAGCGAGGCCAGTGAAACCGCGAGAACTCCCTTGATCATCTTGATCTCCCTGTGGACTGGAATGGACTGGTGACCATCAAACACACGTTTTCGGCCCGGGTTTCGGCCGGGCCAGACACTCATTTAGAGTGGATCCATGTCCGAGGGCTTCACTCACGTCTTCGAACCTGGCGACCCGGCCCGGACCCTCCTGCTGCTTCACGGCACCGGCGGTGACGAGAACGACCTCGTTTCGCTTGGTCGCCAGCTCGCCCCGGGGGCAGGCATCCTCAGCCCGCGCGGCAAGGTTCTCGAGAACGGAATGCCCCGCTTCTTCCGGCGGCTGGCAGTCGGGGAGCTCGACATCCCCGACCTGCTGGTGCGAACCGACGAGCTGGCCGACTGGGTGACCACGGCCGCCGGGGATTACGGCTTCGACCCGGCCGGGCTGATCGGCCTCGGGCTTTCAAACGGCGCCAACATCGCCGCCAGCCTGCTCTTCCGGCGGCCCGGCACCCTGGGTGCCGCGGCTCTGCTCAGACCGATGCTCCCCTACCCGCCACCGGAGGACCTTGACCTGCAGGGGGCGCCCGTTCTGGTCGCTTCCGGCGGCCAGGACCAGTTCGTGCCCGCCGGGGAAAGCGAGGAGCTCGCCCGCCAGCTCGAGGCCCACGGCGCGAAGGTCGAATTCATCTTCGATCCAGGCGCCGGTCACGGCCTGACCCAGGAGGACCTGAAGGCCACCTTCCGCTGGCTGGAAGAAATCAAATCGGCTTCCGTAGAAGAACCACGATAATTCGGGGCCGCTTCACATGACACCCACAGGAGAAAAATGAGCGACGAAGAGAAGCAGTACGGACCCGAGACCAACGCCCTCCATGCCGGGCAGGTCGCCGATCCGACCACCAACGCGCGGGCGGTTCCGATCTACCAGACGGTCTCCTACGAATTCAATGACGCCCAGCACGCGCAGGACCTTTTCGCCCTGGCCGAGCCGGGCAACATCTACACGCGGATCATGAATCCGACCTGGAACGTGCTCGAGGAGCGGATGGCCGCGCTCGAAGGCGGTGTCGCCGCCCTCGCTCTGGCCTCCGGCCAGGCCGCAGTCACCTACTCGGTCCTGAACGTCTGCCGGACCGGCGACAACATCGTCGCCCTTTCGACCCTCTACGGCGGCACCTACAACCTCTTCGCCCACACGCTCCCCCAGTACGGGATCGAGGTCAGGTTCGTCGATCCGGACAAGCCCGAGGAGCTTGAGAAGCACGTTGACGACAAGACCCGGCTGGTCTTCGGCGAGACGATCGGCAATCCCAGGCTGAACGTGATGGACGTCGAGGCCTGGGCCAACGCTGCCCACGCCCAGGGCCTGCCGCTGGTGGTCGACAACACCGTCGCGACGCCGGTTCTGACCAGGGTCTTCGAGCTGGGGGCCGACATCGCGGTCCACTCCGCGACCAAGTTCATCGGTGGTCACGGAACCACGATCGGCGGCGTGATCGTGGACTCCGGCAACTTCGACTGGGTCGCCAACGCCGATCGCTTTCCCGGCCTGACCCAGCCCGACCCCTCCTACCACGGCGTGGTCTGGGCGGACGCGCTCGGCCCGGCGGCCTACATCGGCCGGGTCCGGACCGTGCTGCTCCGCAACACCGGCGCCGCGCTCTCCCCGTTCAACGCCTTCCTCCTGCTCCAGGGCGTCGAGACCCTGCCGCTGAGGATGGAGCGCCACAGCGCGAACGCCCTCGCGGTGGCCGAGCACCTGAGTGACAGCGAGAACGTGCTCTGGGTGAACTACCCGGGCCTGCCCGGCTTCAGCCACCACGAAACGGCGAGCAAGGTGCTGACCGGTGGCTACGGCGCCCTGGTCACCTTCGGGATCAAGGGCGGCCGCGATGCCGGTCGCAAGTTCATCGACTCGCTGGAGCTGTTCTCGCACCTGGCCAACATCGGTGACGCCAAGTCACTGGCGATCCACCCGGCGACCACGACCCACTCGCAGCTGAATGACGAAGAGCTCGAGGATTCCGGCGTGACCGCGGACACGGTGCGGCTCTCGGTCGGGATCGAGACGATCGGGGACATCCTCGCCGACATCGACCAGGCCCTGGCCAAGGCAAGCTAGTTGCCGGACGCTTCCAGCGGCATCGGCATTGTCGAGACGCAGCGGGCGGTCGTCTTTTCCGGCGACCGCCCGCTGACCCTCGCCTCCGGGGCGATCCTGCCGGAAGTCGAGGTCGCTTACGAGACCTACGGCGAGCTCAACCCCGACCGCTCGAACGCGGTCTTCATCTGCCACGCACTTTCCGGCGACGCCCACGCGGCGGGGCTCCACGAGGGTGACGATCCTTCCCGGCCCGGCTGGTGGGACAACATCGTCGGTCCCGGCCGGCCGCTGGACACTGACCGTTTCTTCGTGATCAGCGCGAACGTGCTGGGCGGCTGCAAGGGCACGACCGGCCCCTCGTCCATCGACCCTGCCACCGGCAAGCCGTACGGCCTGCGCTTCCCGCTGGTCCAGGTGCGTGATCTGGTCGAGGTCCACCGGGCCCTGCTGAGGGAACTCGGGATCGATCATCTCCTCGCGGCGATCGGCGGCTCGCTCGGTGGCATGCAGGCCCTGCAGTGGGCGATCGACCATCCCGATGAAGTGGACGGCGCCGCGATCATCGCCGCCTCGGCCCGGCTTTCGGCCCAGAACATCGCCTTCTCCGCGGTCGCGCGGGAGGCGATCATGCGCGATCCGGACTTCGCCGGCGGCGATTACTACGAACGCGAACGCCGGCCCGACCCCGGCCTTGCCCTGGCCCGGATGATCGGCCACATCACCTACCTCTCGGAGGAGTCGATGCGGGAGAAGTTCGGCCGGCGGATCCAAGATGCCGAGGTGCCGCGTTACGGCTTCGACGTCGACTTCCAGGTCGAGAGCTACCTTCACTACCAGGGCCAGTCCTTCGTCGAGCGCTTCGACGCGAACACTTACCTGTACATGGGCCGGACCATGGACTACTTCGACCCCTTCGAAGACCCGGTCCTGGTCCAGAACCAGATCAGCCAGGGCGAGACTTCCTTCCTCGTGATCTCCTTCGATTCCGACTGGCGCTTCTCGACCGAGCACGCCCGGGTGCTGGCTTCCGGGCTGCGCGGCGCCGGAGCTCCGGTCACCTTCCAGGAGATCTCCTCCCCGCACGGCCACGACTCGTTCCTCTTCGCCGACCCGCCCGAGTACCACCGGACCGTTGCCGGGTACCTGGACCGGCTCGCCTCGCAGCGGGGAATCCCGGTCCCCGGCGCCACTTCCGGGAGCCGGGAAGGTTGAGACCGGACCTCGACATCGTCGCCGGGCTGGTCGGCTCCGGCCAGCGGGTGCTCGACCTCGGCTGCGGTGACGGCGCCCTGCTCGAGAACCTGATCAGCGAGTGGGACTGCCGCGGTCTCGGCGTCGAACGGGAGCTCGATGACTTCCACGCCTGCATCGGCCGCGGGGTGCCGGTCACCCAGGGTGACCTCGAGGAAGAGCTGCCCCGGTTCGGCGCCGGCGACTTCGATGTCGCGGTGCTTTCACTGACCCTGCAGGCGGTGCGGCGGCCCGACCGGGTGCTGACCGAAATGAAACGGGTCGCGCCCCGGCTGGTCGTCTCGCTGCCGAACTTCGCCCACTGGAAAATGCGCGCCACGCTCGCCCTGCGGGGACGGATGCCGGTTACCGACGCCCTCCCCTACCAGTGGTACGACACGCCGAACATCCACCTCTGCACGATCCGCGACTTCGAGCAGCTGACCGGCGAGCTCGACCTGAAAATCGACCGGCGGATCCTGATCGACGCGACCGGTCGCCGCACCGGAGGCCTCGCCAGGCGCGCCCCCAACCTGCTGGCCGAACGGGTCGTCTACTCCCTGACTGCATGAACCCGGCAGTTCTCTTTGCTCGTGCTCAGTCCCCGGTGTATTCGTCCGGGTCGATGTTTTCGGTGGGGAGGGTCTCTTCGAGTTCGACGCCGGTGGTTTCGATGATCCGGCCCATCGCCGAGTAAAAGGCGCAGGCGATCACCAGCTCTGTGGTCTGGCGCCGGCCGAGCTTCTCGAGCACCCGGGCGGTCAGTTCCTCGTCGGCCCGCACACTGGTGGCGATCTGGTCGGCGAAGGTCCAGATCAACCGCGCTTCCTCGTCCAGTGCCTCCGGGTTCTGGTCGGCGGCCGCGCGGATCTCCTCCTCGTTCATGCCGATCGCGCGGCAGATGTTCTCGTGCTGAAGGCGCTCGTACTCGGAGTCGCAGGCGCGGGCCACCGCCAGAATCGCCACTTCCCGGAGCCGCGGGTCGAGTTCGGACTGGAGCAGGATCGCCTGACCGAGATCGGTCAGCGGCCCGAGTGCGGTCGGGGCGTTGGCGAACATGCGGATCAGGTTGAGCGGCGGCAGGTTCGCCATCCGTTCACGCGCTTCGGGTTCGAGCTCGTCCTCGGTCGGGTAGGGAATGCGGGGCATGGTCGGCCTTTCTCGGGGTGTTCGGGGTTTCAGGGGTCGGGGATCAGCTCGCGGATCGGGTCCGAGCCATCCCAGTTCTCGGCCTCGGAGCGGACATGCTCGAAGAACATCCCCTTGGCTCCGCTCACATCCGAGATCTCGATCACGGTCCCCGGGGTCGTCTGTGTGTCCAGGTAGGCGAAGCGGCCCTGCTCGCCGCCGATGCAGCCCTCGTGCCCGATCTCGAAGCCCAACCCGAGGACCTTGTCGTAGAGGGACTGGTAATCCTCGCTCCAGTAGGACATGTGCTGGAGACCCTCGTGGCCGGCGTCGATGAATTCCCTGTACATAGAAGGGGCGTCGTTTCGCTGCTGGATCAGCTCGATCTGCAGGTCACCCGAGTTGGCCAGGGCGATGCTCACCTCGGGCGGTTCCGAATCTTCGCCGCGATGGCGAAACCAGTCCATCTCGACCCGGCCCATGTAAAACCAGGGGCCGACGCCGAGCCCGACCCAGTGATCCATCTCGGACCTGATGTCCTTGACGACATACCCGTTCTGGGCGACCTTTCCGAAAATCCGACTCACTCCGGCTCCTCTCCTCGACCGCTGACAACCCGGAGCTTATGACCCTCGATCGGGAGTCGGGCCGGCCAGCCCTCAGGCGACGGCGCGAAGCTGGTCGAGGCGGTGATCGGCCCGCTGGACCGAGGTGACTTCCTGCCAGGTCAGGCGCAGGCCGTCGACTTCACTTGACTCATATCCCGCCGGAGCCCCGGCCCCGTTGTTGCCGGCCACCGCGAGCAGGAAGAAGCGCGGCGGCTCCGGTGTGCCCGTCGCGTCGATCCAGATCGAGAGGTGGCCGGTCCGTCCCGGTGCGAGCTCGCCCTGCCAGGCGATCTGGCAGCGGCCGCGAAACGGAACCGCAAGCCGGCGGCGAAGCTCCTCGTGGTCTTCGCGGGTCAGCCCGGCGTGTTTCGCGTAGCCCCGGGCGAAGGCTTCGATCCCCCACGGTATGGCGCTCGACTTGAGGCGATCATCGAGCGCCTCCTGGCCGGTTTCGAGGCCGATCCGGGTCGCTCCGAAGATCCCCAGCACAACCGAGGCGACCGCCACGACGATCCCGACCGCCAGCTCGTCGACCGCCCAGCTGATCGCCAGACTCGCGCCGGCGACGAGCAGGCTGAAGATGAAAAGGCTGACTCCAACGATCCCGTAGACCTTCCACCCGGTCCTGGTCGCCTGCGGCCTGACATCTTTCTTGTAGCGCTCCTGGGCGGCGATGATGCTGACCGGTGGCTCCTCCCAAACGACCAGGTCGGCGCCGGCGGAAACCCACTTTTCCCGCGCGCCCGGCTCCGGCATCGCGAGGGGTGCCCGGAGGTCAAGCGGCGGGGCCGACCCGGCTGCCTCGTTGAGGCCGTCCGCCACGGCGGAGGCGAAGCTGCAGAGGGCGTCGAGCGAGGCTGCGTCGGTGAGGGGCCGGTCCCTGACCCAGACCGCGAGCCGGCCGCTTTCGTACTCGACTACCGCCCTCTCCCACGGGATGCCATCGAGCGAACGGGTCGCGGCGGAAACGGCACCGCGGATGCGCTCGTCTTCCTCGGCCGGGAAGCTGACCCAGCGAAGGCCGCCGGCTTCGATCGTGCCGGATGGCGCCGGAACCACACCGTCGAGCGGGCTCGCGGGTTCGCCGGAGTTCCCGACCGCGAAGGCGCCCTTGACCTCTCCGCCTCCCTTGCTGCCTTCGAGATGAAAGACGGGCCGCGCCCCGGCCGGGAGCTCGGCAAAGACGACGGTGTCGGTGATCGCCAAGTAGCGGTCCTCCTGGCCGGAGCCCTGGTCGATCTGATGGAAGTGGTGGCCGATCACCCCGTTCAAACCGCCGGGAAGAGTGCCCTCGCAGACGCCAACCGTCTGCCGTTCCGGCTTCTTGCTGTTGGAACCGGTGATCGTGGTCATGCCCCGGTCCGAGACCGTCCGCCAGGAGGCACGGTGCTCCCCGACCCCGACCCCGGCCCGCAGCCGCTCGGTGACCGGCGGCAGCGTGTCCTCCGGCTGCCACGCCAGCCCTCTGCTGTTTGCCCATTGCTGAAGCGCTTCAGGTTCCGGTCCGCTCATCGGCGCGGATCCTAGCCGCAGGACCGGCCTCTAACCGCTCGCCACGACCAGGGTCTGCGGGGCGGTTTCCTTCATCTGCGCCCGGATCCATTTCATCTGGGTCGCGGTCTCCTTCTCGCACTGGCTGGTCACGGCGAGCAGGTCCCGGTCGCGAACACCCTGCGCGGCCTGTGCGATCACGGTCCATGACATGTCGACTTCCGCCGCCATCAGGTAGAGATCGTGAAGGTCGCGAAGCATGCCGAGGGGACCCTCGCGGGTTCCCTGGAACAGGTCGCTGTGCAGGCGGTCCGGTTCTTCGCCTTCGACGCCGTAGCGTTCGACGAACGGCTTCAGCTCGCCCACGTGCCGGTCGCATTGGGCGGCGAGCTGACCCGAGATGTGAAACACCGCCGCGTCGGCGGCGTGACCGGCGGCGACTTCGCGAAACGCCTCGGCGAGCTCATGCTGCGACCGGCTGATCAGGGAGAGGTAGTGGCCGAGGTTCACGGGAGCTCCTCGCAAAACGATTCGGCCGAAGGCCCGCCGACCGTCGCCGGCACCCTCTCGGCGACCGGAGCCGAGGCGGTAGTGGTCGGCGCCGGGGACGGGGTCCCGTTGGCGGCACCGACCCGCTGAAGGCTGACCGCGGCGACCTTGAAGATCGGCTGTTTGGAAACGGGGTCCCAGGCGGTGACGGTGAGGTTGTTGGCGGCCCGGCCCTCCTCGTCTTCGCGGTCCCAGCTTCCGTAATGGAACGGCAAAAAGACCGAACCCCGGCGGATCCCGTTGAGCCGGGCCGGCGCGTCGATCGCGCCCCGCGGCGAGGCGATGCGGACCAGGTCGCCTTCTTCAATCTCGAGTTCCGCCGCATCTTCGGGGTGAAGCTCGACCCAGACATCAGGCGCGGCGTCGTTCAGTTGCGGTGCGCGCCCGGTCTTGGTCCGGGTGTGGAAGTGGTAGACGGTTCGACCGGTGGTGAGCAGGTACGGGTGCTCCGGAGTGGTGACTTCGGGCGAAGGCTCGTAGGGGACGGCGTGAAGGAAGGCGCGTCCGTCCGGCTCCTTCGCCCGGAACTCCTCTTCACTCAGGCTGGCACCGGTCGCAAGGTCGTGGCCGAAGGTTTCCGAGTAATCGGGCCGGGTCGAAAAGGTGTGGTCGGTGTAGAGGCGTTCGGTGCCGTCCGGGTTGGCTTCGTTGCAGGGCCACTGGATCGGACCCTCGCGCAGCCTTTCGTAGCTCATTCCCGAGTAGTCGCAGGGCCGTCCGCGCGAACAGTCCTTCCAGGCTTCGAAGGCGCCTTCCGGGTCGGTCCACTTGATCAGCGGATCGCCGTCCTTGTCCCGGAAGTCCATCCGCCGTGCGTATTCGAGGAAGATCTCGAGGTCCGACCTCGCCTCGCCCGGCGGTTCGACCGCCTTCTCGGACAGGTGGACGGTCCGGTCGACGCTGGTGAAGGTGCCGGTCTTCTCGCCCCAGGTAGCGGCGGGCAGGACCAGATCGGCGAACTCGGCGGTTTCGCTCCGGAAGATGTCCTGGACCACCAGGAACAGATCCTCCTTCGCAAGGGTCCGGCGCACCCGGTTCAGGTCGGGCAGGGAAACCGCGGGATTGGTGGCGCTGACCCAGAGCAGCTTGATCGAGCCCTGCTCCGCGTAGCGAAAGATCTTCATCGCGTGGGTCGGTGCCGCCCAGTGCGGGATCTTCAGCGGGTCCACGTTCCAGAGGTCGGCCAGTTCCTGGATGTGTTCCTTGTTTTCCCAGTTGCGCAGGGCGGGCAGGTCGCCGTCGGCGCCGGTCTCGCGCGTGTTCTGCGCGGTCGGCTGTCCGTTCATCTGGTAGAGGCCACATCCCGGCCGGCCGAGCATCCCGCGCATCAGGTGGATGTTGTTGACCCCGCAGGCGGCCGCGGTCGCCTGGTTCGACTGGTAGAAGCCCTGAAGGACAGTGGAGAGCAGTCGCTCGGAAGTGCCGATCAGTTCGGTCGCCGCCTCGACATCGCGGGCTTCGATTCCGCAGATGCCGGCCACCGTCTTCGGGTCGTAAGGCTCCACTGTCGCTTCGAGACGGTCGAAGCCCAGCGTGTGCCCGGCGATGTAATCCCGGTCGATCCATCCCCGTTTGATCAGCCCGCGGGCCAGGCCGTTGGTCAGGGCCAGGTTGGTACCGCTCCTCACCGCCAGGTGGATGTCCGCCTCGCGGGCAACGGGGGTCGGTCGCGGGTCCACGGCCAGCATCCGAGGCGGGTCCGGCCCGGCCCGGCGGTCCAGCATTCGCATCCAGAGAACGGTCTGGGTCTCGGCCACGTTGTGTCCGTAGAGGGCTATGGCGTCGCAGTGGTCGACGTCCGTGTAGGAACCGGGCTGCCCGTCGGCGCCGAAGCTCGCCTTGAGCGAGGCCGCTGCGGTGGCGGTGCACAGGCGGGTGTTGCCGTCCATGTGCGGAGTGCCGATACCGGCCTTGCCGATCACGCCGAGCGTGTAATAGGCCTCAAGGAAGAGCTGGCCGGACGTGTAGAACCCGAAGTGGCCCCAGCCGGCGGGTCCGGATTCCAGCAACTCGGTCGAGCGGGCGACCAGGGCTTCCATGGCGGTGTCCCAGTCGCATTCGACGAGTTCACCGTCCCGGCGGATCAGCGGCCGTGTCAGCCGGTCGGGACTGTTGTTGGCCTGCCAGCCGTACAGGTCTTTCGGATCGACCCGGCCGTGGTTGACCCGGTCGTCCTCGCGTCCGCGGACTCCGACGATTCGCCCGCCCTCGACCGCGATATCGAGCCCGTCACCATTCGAGTGAAGGATCGAGGCGGTCTGCACCCATTCGTCCACTTCTTCCGGGTCGATCCGGTCCTCGAGAAAGGTGTCCACCCGGCGCGGCCACGCCTCCCCCCTTCCGTAGGGAGTCCTTTTCCCCCAGGGATCCGCGATCCGGTCGACCATGAGAGATCAGGTACCCACGCGACAGCGCGCCAATCACGCCGACCTTCCGCAACCCGTTACCGGTCACGCGAGTGGAGCCAGCCGGGATCGAACCGGCGACCTCCTGCTTGCAAAGCAGGCGCTCTGCCAACTGAGCTATGGCCCCAGAGTGGACGGCGATTGTACGGGTTCGGGGGCGGCCGGACCCTGCCGCAGATAGCCTGAGCCGGTGGCGATCGACGACCTTGCCTCAACCCTCGATCACCGGGACAACCGGGCAACGGGCGAATCCGTGGTCCGGGCCAGGGGGGTGAACGTCTTTCGCTGGTCAACCGCACTTCGACAGCGGGTGATGCTGCTGGAGGAAATCGAGTGGCGCGTGGACCGCGGCCAGCACTGGGTGATGCTCGGCCCGAACGGCGCCGGCAAGACGACCCTCCTCCACCTGGCCGCCGCCGATTCCCACCCTTCCGAAGGTACGGTCGAAGTGCTCGGCAAGCGGCTGGGCAACACCGACATGCGGGCGCTGAGGGAAGCCATCGGACTGGTTGACGCCCGCACCTCGCGGGCGATCCCCTCCCGCCGCCCGGTCCTCGAGACGATCGAGTCCGGAGCTTTCAACAGCATCGCTCTCCAGCACCAGCGCCTGGACGCTTCCCACCGCGACCGGGCCCGGGAATTGATGGCCGTCGTCGGTTTGAGCGACCTCGCCACCCGGGCCTTCGGCGAGTGCTCGCAGGGGGAGCGGCAGCGGATCCTGCTCGCCCGGGCGCTAATGCCGAGCCCTGAGCTGCTGCTCCTCGACGAGCCGGCTGCCGGCATGGATCTGCCCTCGCGCGAGCAGCTCGTTTCCGCGCTGGTCTCGATGGCTGAAGGAGACCCCGGCCTGACCACGGTCACCATCACCCACCACCTGGAAGAGATCCCGCCGACCGCCACCCACGCACTGCTGATCGATCACGGCCGGATCGTCGCCCAGGGCCCGATCGACGAGGCACTCACCTCTGAATCAGTGTCTGCCGGTTTCGGCCTGCCGATCGATGTTCGCAAAGCGTCAGGCCGCTGGACGGCGGCCATAAGCTGACTGGTTCGACGGCGACCGGCAGAACCAGCTCAGTCGCCGAAGTCGAAGTCCTTCGGTTCCTTCTGCTCGAACCAGAGCTGGTCGTGCTCGGGCGTTTCTTCGAGAAAGTCCGGGGTGCCCTCGAGCACATCGTTCTGATCGTAGAACTCGCTCGAACCCTCGGCGTCTTCTTCACCGGTTTCCGGCTCGTCCTGATCGACCGGCTGATCCTCGGTGGCGCCATCCTGGTAGAGCAGCTCGGCCGAATCCCCTTCGACCGCTTCCTGCCCGGCCGATTCCGGCTCCGCTTCATGTTCGGCTGATTCCATTTCGGCCGAGTCGGGTTCATCGAACTCGAACTCGCCCGAGTCCGGTTCCGATGACATGTCGTACTCGACGGTCTCGCCCCCGGCCACGGCGGTTTCGCCGCTTTCCAGGGCCCGGTCGAGTTCATCCGAGAGTGAACTCTCGCTGAGCACGTCGATCTCGTCCTCCTCGGCGATCGCGGCATCGACGTCGTAATGCTCGGTCGGATGGCTGGCAAGGTGGTGGCGTTCGGCCTCGAGCATGTCCCCGGCATCGCCCTCCTGGGCGGGAGCCGGCGGCTCGACCGCCGCTTCGGGTTCGGTCGGTTTCGCCTCGGGTGATTCAACCGTCGCCGCTTCGCCAGCCGCCTCGGCCGGCGCCGGCGGTTCCGGAACCGGGTGCTCGGCGAAAGTCGCTTCCGGATCAACCGGTGCCGGGGTTTCCGTGCTTTCGCCCTTGGCCTTGGCTGCTTCCCTGGCGACCGCAGCCTCGGCGTCGGCTTCCCGCTGGCGGGTTGCTTCGAAGACCTTGTCGAGCTGGTCGCCTTCACCGGCCGGAGAGGTGACGCTGGAACCAGGGCTGATGACCTGGGTCTGGTCCTCCGACCCGGGGGAGGGACTTACGGCGTCGGGCCGTTCGGCCTCGCCGAAGGCCTCGTCTTCGAGTCCCTGAAGTTCGGATTCGTCGGCCCCGTGCTGTCGCTTCAGCTCGAGGTGTTCCCGGATTGCCTCGTCGAGAATTCCCATTGGTCTCTCAGTAGCTAACGGTAAGGCTTAAGATTATGCGGTTTTCGCGGACGTCGTGCATGAGCTTTCCCTACTTTGCACGCCGAGCTTCCGTATCCTTGTTTCCCCGCGGGGCTATAGCTCAGTTGGCAGAGCGCTTGGATCGCACCCAAGAGGTCGCCGGTTCGACTCCGGCTAGCTCCACTACGAGTCACTGAAGAAATGACTCTAAAAATCTCACAACTCAATATTTGGCTTGCGGAGTGGCTTTCGGAACCCCCGAAATCTCACTCAAAGAAGTTGACCCCGTTTTGCCTTGATCTCGCCCAAAATTGGTCGCGCAAGAAACCCAGCTGGGAAGCCAAATTCACCGCCCCGAAAATCGGGGTGGTCGCAATAGAACGCGGCCGCCCAGAGGCGGCCGCGCACTAACAACTAGATGTAGAGGGGGTCTACTTCTCCGACTTTCTGGAGCCGTAGGGGATGTCGCTGTAGGCGTCCACGGGGGTCGCAAGGAACTCTCGATCGATCGGGAGTTCGACCCAGTCGTTCCAGGTAGACGGTTCGACCGGGGAGGTGTCGTCCACTCGGTTTCGAGAGTCCGTTTCGATGCCCTCAACCTCGAGGAATCGATGCATCTGCTGCCGGGTGATGATGCCGGCGCTGTAGGCCTCCTTGAGGGCAGCGGCGTAGCTGCCGTCGAGGTGGACGAGCTTGCGGGCAGTCATGTTCAAGAGGGCCAGCGAAGTGAGCCAGCGCATGCCGTTGTCGGTGGCCCACCTGGCTCGGTTCGGCCACTTTGCGCCGACGCCGAGTTGCTTGAGCTGGGCGAAGAGGGACTCGGATGTGTTGCGCCTCGCCAGCAGGACTTCCCTGAGCGCGGTCCACTTGTCTTGCCCGATATGAGGCAGGAAGGTGTGGAGGATCCAGTCGTCCTCCATACGGGTGCTCTTCTCTCGGCAGACTTCCTCGTGGCACTCGAACCGAAGCCTGGGGTTCAGTCCCTTCCCGTTTGGTGGAAGGTTTCCTGGGCGAATGCCATGAGCTCTCCGCTTCGCGGCATCCCAGACCTCGCCGTGTCGGGTGAATTTCATGAGGCCGTGTGCGCACCTGGGCACACCGTCGCTGTCCGCCCACTCGCTCTTCGACTTCCTGTTGGTTCTTGGAGAGACCAGGTGGATCCCGTAGTTCTTGTAGAGGGTGCTCGGAAATTCGAAGCCCCTGTTGTAGAGACCATCCCCGACGAGGTACTCCATCGGGAATTCAGGCCGCAGCTTGAAAAGGGCCTCGATGAGTTCCCTCGCGGCGGCGACCTCGTTTCCTGTCGCGGGCATGAGCGTCCAGATCACCGGCAGGCAGGTGTCGAGACAGCTGATGACGACGAGGTTGTAGCCGAAGCAACTCTTCCGGATAGTGAGACCGGGTTCGGGCTGATCGTCGATGGCGTCGGAGTGCTTTCCGAAGCCGTGGAAGACCATGTCGGCCATTCGCCGATGCTTACCCGCGATCTCGCGGATCAGTGTCTTCCTGGCGCGAGGGGACCTCATCCTTGGGAGTGTCTGGGGAACGTTCGCCTCGATCAGTGTTCCGTCGATGGCACAGAACCGACCGAAGTTGGGGAACCGGAGTTCGCCGGCTACCTTCGTCG
>JAIBCJ010000042.1 GCA_019694145.1 Solirubrobacterales bacterium
CGGCAGGTTGTTCGCGGCCTTGTACTCGTTGGCGACCCGGTCGAAGAGGGGAACCGGATCGACCGCTTCCAGCTCGGCCGAACCCGGGTCAAGCCGGTTGCCGGTCTGCTGAAAGTAGAGCTCGGCCTTGACCTGCTGGTACTCGCCGTCACCGGGGTAGTAGGTGCCGGTGAACAAGGCCTTGCCGCTGCCGGTGGAAAGCGGGACGACGCGGTCGAGCTCGTGGTAGTTGTGGACCGTCCAGGGAACGATCGGAACCAGCACGGCGAGCACGAAGAGCGCCGAGGCCGCAAGCGCCGGTCCGGCCCCCGACTTCATCCAGGCCCGGATCAGCAGGAAGATCGTGAAGGCGGCGCAGACCGAGAGGTACTCGGGGCGAATCAGCGCGGTCAGGCCGAAACCGAGGCCGGGCAAAAGCCAGGGCCAGACGCGACTCCACAGCGAACCCTTTCCGCCGCTCGCGCCGCTACCGGTGGCTTCGCCCATCCTGCGGTCGGCCCAGAGAAAGGCGAGGACGGAGGCCGGCAGCATGAAGAAGGCCGGCGGCTCGCTCATCAGCGCCCCGGTCGAGTGGATGAACGGGGGATAGAAGGCGACCAGGCCGGCGGCGACCAAAGGCGGAAGGGCATGCCGCCAGTTGCGCTGGCGCGGCGGACCGAGCAGGCGGGCGGTCAGGAGGAAGGCCAGCAGGATCGCGGCGGTGCCGAAAAGGGCCTCGACGCCGCGCGCAACTCCGTCCCTGACGCCGCCGGTCAGGTAGTAGGAGCCGGCGTAGATGAGCGGGGCGCCCGGCGACCAGTCGCTGGGTGATTTGAACTCGGGTCCGCTGGAGGAGTCCTTCCCGTAGCCGAAGGTCCCGTCAACGTAAAGGGCTTCGGCCAGCGCCCGGTAGGCGAGCGCGTCATCTCCGGGGTCCGCGAGCGGGTTGACCACGACCCAGGCCCGGACGAGGAACCCGGCGCATGCGATCACGGCAAGGGCGATCAGCGCCCCGCGTCCGTAGCGGGTGAAGTAATCCTTGAGAAGCGGCATCCGGGCCGGTCAGGCTATGGGAACCGGGCGCCATCTGGCGGCGATGGCATCTCTCGCAAGGCGGAGAGCCAGTGAGAAGCCGATCCCGGAAAGGCAGGCGATCACCGGCCAGAAGGCAAGGGTGCGGCGGGGCGAGGCGACGAAGACCGCTCCGATCAGGGTGACGCCAACGGCCAGGGCTAGGATCAGCCAGAACTCGGGCTGGCGGCGGAACGCGAGCAGGAGCAGACCGAGCAGGGCGCCGGCGACCAGGGTCATGTGGGATACGAGGCCGGTCGTGGTCCCGGTCAGGTCCTTGCGTCCCCGCCACCAGATCCGGGCCGATTTGGCAGCGAAATACCCGAGCAGGCGGGCGGGGTCCTGCTGCAGGGCGCGGAGGTAGTTTTCCCGGCCGATGCGGGCGAGGGCCACGTCGGTGGGAACGCCGGGCATGCGCTCGGCGGCCAGCAGCGCCAGGACCCGTTCCGGTGTGATCGAGGCGGGACCTTCCCCGCTGGCGTCGTTCTGGACCTGGATCCTTCTGGCGAGGTCGGGATTGCGGGCGAGCAGATCAGGCATCACCTCCTGCGGATTGCCGGCCGAAGCCAGGTAGCTGCCGGTGAAAAGCGTCTGGCCGCCCCCGGTGGAGAGCGGAACGAGCCGGCCGGAATGGTCGAGGTTCCGGGTGACCCAGGGAGTGATCACCAACCCGACCGCCAGCAGCATCAGGGCCGACCCGAACAGGACCGGTCGAAGTCCGTGGCCACGGGAGATGAGGGCGAGGACAAGGATCAGGGCCAGCGAAATCGGCAGGTACTCGGGCCTGACCATCGCGGTCATTCCGAGCAGGGCTCCCGGCAGCAACCAGTCGGTGGTCCTGAGCCAGAGCGGACGGCCCGGCTCGCCCAGATGATCGCGGGCCCGGAGCATGCTCAGCAGGGCGCCCGTGACCAGGGTGCCGGCCAGCGCTTCGGTCAGCAGCATGCCGGCGTCGGCGATCAGGCAGGGGTAGAAGGCGACCGCCGCGGCCGCGACGATTCCGGCGACCCCGGGATCCTCCGGAGGGGCGAGCCTTCGGGCCAGAAGCCAGGCCAGGGGAATCGAAAGGGTCCCGACCAGGGCGAGCAGCAGGCGGGCCAGCCTCACGTTGTCGCCGCCGGCCAGGTCGAAGACTCCGGCCACGGCGAGGGGCAGACCGGGGCTGTAATTGGTCGCCGGCTGGGGGTGGGCCGGCGTGCCGGGGCCCTTCTGGGCGAATACACCATCCTCATGCAGGCCGCGGGCGATTCGCTCGTAAGCGGCCGAATCGGGCATGTTCTCGGCTGCCCCTTGCCAGGCTGCGTCCATTCTCAGGGCCAGTCCGGCCATGACCACGAGAATGAGGGCAAGCACTCTCACCCGGGCAATCTTAGAGCCCGTGGGCCCGACTGTCTCCTCTATTTCAGGACTTCATGGTCACGGGGTCCGGAGCCCTACCCTTCCGGTAATCTCGGCCGTTATGCGAATCCTGATTCTTGGTGGTGACGGCTATCTCGGATGGCCCACGGCGATGCGGTTCTCCGATCGCGGCCACGACGTGCTGATAGTCGACAACTTTGCCCGGCGCCGCTGGCACGTGGACCAGTCAACCGATTCGCTGACACCGATCGCCAGTTTCGAAGACCGGATCGAAGCCTGGGAAAGGGTTTCGGGCCGTCGCATCGAGACCAGGGTCGGCTGCATCGAGGACGGCGAGTTCCTCGACAAGGTGATCTCGGACTTCCTGCCGGAAGCGGTAATTCATTACGGCGAGCAGCCTTCGGCTCCGTACTCGATGCGCTCCCGCCAGACCGCGGTGGAAACCCAGCAGACCAACGTGATCGGCACCCTGAACCTGCTCTTCTCCATGCGCGAGCACGTGCCGGATGCCCACCTGATCAAGCTCGGCACGATGGGTGAGTACGGCACGCCCAACATCGACATCGAAGAAGGCTTCATCGAGATCGAGCACAACGGCCGCAAGGACACGCTGCCCTTCCCGAAGCTGCCTGCCTCGCTCTACCACTGCTCGAAGGTTCACGACTCGACCAACATCCACTTCGCGACCCGGGTCTGGGGGCTCCGTGCCACCGACCTCAACCAGGGCGTCGTCTACGGGATCGAAACCGACGAAACCGCGCTCGACCCGGCGCTGGCCACCCGCTTCGACTACGACGAGACCTTTGGCACCGTGCTGAACCGGTTCTGCGTCCAGGCCGTGATCGGTCACCCGCTGACCGTGTACGGGGCCGGCGGCCAGACCCGCGGTTACCTGAACATCCGCGACACCCTGCGCTGCGTCGAGCTGGCCACCCTGAACCCGGCCGAGCGGGGCGAGTTCCGGGTCTTCAATCAGTTCACCGAGCACTTCACGGTGGCCGAGCTGGCCCAGCTGGTCCAGCGCTGCGCGGCCGAAGTCGGCCACGAAGTCTCGATCGAGACCTTCCCCAACCCGCGGGTCGAGCTGGAAAGCCACTACTACAACCCGAAGAACCAGAAGCTGCTGGACCTCGGTCTCGAGCCGCATTACCTCGGCGAGGAACTGGTCCGATCGGTGCTTTCCACCATCGAGCAGTACAAGGACCGGGTCATTCCCCGGGCGATCACCCCGAAGACCAAGTGGAATCCGGGCGAGCTCGAAGGCGGCGCGCTTTCAGCCGCTCAGAAGACCTGAGCCCCCAGGCAGTGATTCGTTAGGATCGTTGGTCCGATGAGAGCCGCAGACGCATTGTTCAGATCCCTCGAAGCGGAAGGTGTTGACCACATCTTCGGCATTCCCGGTGGCGCAAACCTGCCCACCTATGACGCGCTGGTCGACGCCGATCTGCGGCACGTACAGGCCCGTCACGAGCAGGCCGCCGGCCACGCCGCCGAGGGTTACGCGCACGCCTCCGGCAAGGTCGGGGTCGCCTTTGGCACCTCCGGCCCCGGCGCGACCAACCTGGTCACCGCGATCGCCGACGCGATGATGGATTCGGTCCCGACCGTCTTCGTGACCGGACAGGTCCGCACCGACCTGATCGGCACCGACGGCTTCCAGGAGGCCGACATCGTCGGCATCACGCTGCCGATCGTCAAGCATTCGCTGCTGGTCACCGAGCCGGAACAGATTCCGGAGTTCGTTCACGAGGCATTCCACATCGCCTCGAGCGGCCGTCCCGGTCCGGTGCTGATCGACATCCCGCAGGACCTGGCCCGGGCCGAGATTGACTACACCCCGCGGACCGAGCCGGTTGACCTCGCTGGCTACAAGCCGACCGTCGAAGGCAACCTGAAGCAGATCCGCCTCGCCGCCAAGGCGATGGCCAACGCCCGGCGACCGGTGATCTATTCGGGCGGAGGAGTCAAGAACGGCAACGCCTCGATGGAGCTGCGTGAGCTCTGCGCCACAGACAACTTCCCGGTCACCTCGACCCTGATGGGCTTGGGGTGCTTCCCGGCCGACAGCGACCAGTGGCTCGGCATGCTCGGCATGCACGGAACCCGGACCGCGAACTACGCGATGGACGAGGCCGACCTGATCATCGCGATCGGGTCGCGCTTCGATGACCGGATCACCGGCAAGCTTTCCGAGTTCGCCCCTTCGGCCAAGTTCATCCACATCGACATCGACCCGGCCGAGATCTCGAAGAACGTCCCGGCCCACATCCCGATCGTCGGTGACGTCAAGCAGATCCTGCCGAAGCTGACCCGCGAGTATCAGGCGCTCCAGACCGACAGCGCCCGGCTCGAAGGCTGGTGGAGCCGGCTCAAGGCCTGGCAGGGCGAGTACCCGCTTACCTACGAACCGGGGGCCGACGGCGAGATCAAGCCCCAGTTCATGATCGAGATGATGCACAAGGTCACCGGGGGGGATGCGATCGTCACTTCCGACGTTGGCCAGCATCAGATGTGGACCGCCCAGCACTACGGCTTCACCCAGCCGCGCAAGTGGATCAACTCGGGCGGGCTCGGCACGATGGGATTCGGTCTTCCCGCCGCGATCGGCGCCAAGGTCGCCTGCCCGAACGAGCAGGTCGTCTGCATCGCCGGGGACGGCAGCCTGATCATGAACATCCAGGAGCTGGCCACCGCGGTCAACGAGGACGTTCCGGTCAAGGTCTTCCTGATGAACAACGGCTTCATGGGAATGGTCCGCCAGTGGCAGGAACTGTTCTGGTCGGAGCGTTACAGCGGCGTCGAGAACGGCCCGAGCCCCGACTGGGTCAAGCTCTCCGAAGCCTTTGGCGCCGGCGGCTTGCGCTGCGAGGACAGCGCCGACCTCGAGGAGATGATGATCGCGACGCTCGAACATGACGGGCCGGCCCTGCTTGACGTCCGGGTCAGCCCGCGTGAGAACTGCTACCCGATGATTCCCGCCGGGAACGCGGCCAGGGACATGGTGGGCTGACCGATGGCTTCCACTGACATGGTCAGGCTCGAAGACCTTCACGCCGGGCGTTCGCCGCTTTCCGGCCGCAAGCACGTGCTTTCGATCCTGGTCGAGAACCGGCCCGGCGTGCTGGCCCGGGTTGCCGGACTTTTCTCGAGGCGAGGCTTCAACATCGACACCCTTGCCGTCGGGCCGACCGAAGACCCCGAGGTCTCCCGGATCACCCTGACCCTTGACGGCGCGATTCACCCGATCGACCAGGTGACCAAACAGCTTCACAAGCTGGTCAACGTGCTGAAGATCCGCGACATGGAACCGGAAGAGACGGTGGCCCGCGAGATGGCCCTGTTCAAGGTTTCGGCCGCGGTCGAGAACCGGGCGGAGATCGTGCAGTTCGCCGAGATCTTCCGGGCCAAGATCGTCGACGTCTCACGGCGCGCGCTGATCGTCGAGGTGACCGGTTCGCACGACAAGATCGAGGCCTTCGAAAGCATGCTGCGTCCGCATGGCCTGCTGGAGATGGTCCGCACGGGCGAAGTCGCCCTGGCGCGCGGCGGCGACTGATGCCGACGCCCGCAGACCGGGCGACCCTCGAGACCGACCTGCGTGAGGCGCTGGCCGAAGCTTCGGCCCGGCGCAGCAAGACCGTGGTTTCGGTCACCTTGCCATACGGGTGTGCCGACCCGATCGCGACCGTCTTCGCCTCCCGGCGGGCAGGCGAACCGTTCTTCTGCTGGGAACAACCGGACCGCAACCTGAGGCTGGCCGCACTGGGGCGGGTTCACGAAATCACTTCGCGGGGTCCGGATCGCTTCGTGGAGGTGGCCGCCGACTGTGCCCATCTCTCCGGCGACGCCGTGCTGAGGGGCGAGGGCGGGTTCACTACCGGCGCGCTCTGGACCGGAGGTTTCGCCTTCCACGATGAAGGCACGGAAGCCGGAGTCGATCCGGCCTGGTCTTCATTCGAGCCGGCGACCATGATCCTGCCGGAACTCGCGATCCAGTCCTCCGATGCCGGCAACTTCATCACGGTGAACCTGATGGCCGGCCCCGGGGCGGACCCGGCGGCACTGGCCGACTCGGCCCTGGTCCGGATCGCCGGGCTGGTCCATCCCGAACTGCCGATGATCGACCCCCACCCGACCGTCGCAGCTTCGATCGAGAGCGTGCGCAGTCCCGAGGACTACGAGCAGTCGGTCGCCGCCGCCGTGGAAAGGATCAGGGCGGGGGAGATCGAGAAAGTGGTGCTGGCCCGCGAGGTGGTAGTCCGGTCCGGATCCGCACATGACCCGGCCGCGATCTTCGGGGCACTCAGAATCGGTTTTCCTTCCTGTTTCAACTTCTGCGTCGGGACCGGCGAGGCCACCTTCATCGGGGCCAGCCCGGAGCTTCTGGTTCGCTGCGCCGGCCGCGGCGTTTCCACGGTCGGCCTGGCCGGATCGACCCGCCGTAGCAGCGACCCGGCGGTTGACGACCATCTCGCCCAGCAGCTTCTGGGCAGCAGCAAGGACCGGGGCGAACAGGCGGTGGTGGTGCGACGGATCGTCAAGTCGCTCAGCAAACTGAGCGTCTGGGTCGAGGCGGCGGACGAGCCGGAGATCATCAAGGTGGCCAACATCCAGCACCTCGGGACACCGGTCTACGCCCAGCTCGCCCAGCCCCGCACCGCAATCGAGCTCGCCGGTCTGCTCCATCCGACCCCTGCGGTCGGCGGTGAGCCCTGGAAAAAGGCCCGCAGGGTCATGGCCGAGGTCGAACGGATGGACCGGGGCTGGTACGCCGGCCCGGTCGGGTGGATGGACGGCTCCGGCGACGGCGAGTTCTGTGTCGCCCTGCGGAGCGCCCTGATTCGCGACCGCGAGGCCCATCTCTTCGCCGGGGTCGGGGTGGTCGCCGATTCCGACCCGGCCGCCGAACTGGCCGAGACCGAGATCAAGCTCGGCGCCCTGCTGCCCCTGCTCAGCTAGCCACCCTCTCGTCGAGAACCCGCTTTGCGCCACATACCGGCACAAACCGGGCACTCGCCGCGGATTCAGCCGGTGACCGGGACTTCGATCACCGAGACCGATTCGGCGTCAGCCGTGAAGGCGGCCTCGAGCGCGTCAAGCCGGGGAGCGAGGTGGAAGGGCAGGCCGTAGAGCCGCGCCGCATCCTCGACGCTCAGGCCGGAAGGCGTCCGCATCAACTGCTCGAACTCGCCCCCGGTCATTGCCTGCTTCTGCGGCAGGCGCTCGAAGATTCCGCCGCCATCGTTGTTCAGGACCACGATCCGGACCGGGACCTCGAGGCCGCGGGCCAGGGCGAGGCTGCCGACGTCATGGAAGAAGCCGAGATCACCGGTGATGACCGTGACCGGCCTGCCGGTGGCCTTCGCAGCCCCGATTCCCGAGGCGATCAAACCATCGATGCCGTTGGCACCGCGGTTGGCGAGGAAGAAGACGTCGCGATCGAGGGCGGGCAGCGATTCTTCCTGATCCCGAATCGCCATGCTCGAGGCGGTGTAGACGAGGTTCCCGTCGGTCTGAAGTTCAGCCAGCCGGGCGTGCACCGCGCCGGCCTCCAGGGGTCCTTCGCTTCCCCCGGCCGGATCCCATGCCGCTTCGATCTCGGCGCGTTCCTTTCGCTCGGCCTCCATCCACTTGTTCCAGAAGCCACTGCCGGCCGGGCCTCCGACCCGCTGCTCCGCGGTGTTCTCGATCTGGTGGAGGAGGGTGGAGGGGTCGCAGCGCACGATCAGGTCGGCTGTGCGAACCGGCTCGTACCAGCCGTAGCCGGGGTCGACCACAATCTCGGCCGGATCGGTCTCGGCCGTCCAGAGGCGCAGCTGTTTCGAGGTCGGGAATTCGCCGAGCCTGATGATCAGGTCGGGCGCGAGCCCCTTCTCGCGCCGGCGGGCGATTCGTTCGTAGGCGGTGACCACGGCCCCGCGGTCATGGGGACCGAGCCGGAACTGGGAGGTCGGCTCGGCCAGCACGGGGGCGCGACAGGCATTGGCGAGCCGTGCGAGCGGTTCCCGGATCGATGGATCGGTCTGGCGTCCGGCGAGGATCAGGATCCGTTCCGCTTTCTGGACCATCGAAACGAGCCGGTTGACAGTCGACCGGTCGGCGCCGCAGGAAGCCTTTTCGACCGTGGTGAGCGGTCCGCCCGGCCGACCTTCGAGGGCGAGGCGCCGGGTCGCGGTGACCGCCTCATCTTCCGGAACCGGAGCCAGCGGGTCGCGCAGGGGGAAGTTCAGATGAACCGGTCCGGGCCGGGGGTCGCCGTTCGCCGTGGCGTGGGCACGGCAGGCGAGGGAGCGGAAATGAAGCAGGCCGGCATCGTCGGCGGCGTGGTTGCCGACTTCCGCGAACCAGCGAACCGAACCGCCGTACAGCTTGATCTGGTCGATCGTCTGGCCGGCTCCGATGTCCCGCAGTTCCGGTGGCCGGTCGGCGGTGAGGACGATCAACGGCACCGAGGAGAGGTCGGCCTCGGCCACCGCGGGGTGGAAGTTGGCCGCCGCGGTGCCTGAAGTGCAGACCAGTACGACCGGCGTGCCGGAGGCCTGCGCCGCGCCGAGGGCATAAAAGGAAGCGGACCTCTCGTCGAGACCGATCTCGGTTTCGATGCCGTCCTGGCGAAAGAACGCAAGGGCAAGAGGCGTCGACCTGGACCCGGGAGAAATCACCGCCAGACGCACGCCGCTGCGGTCCAGCTCCTCCGCAAAAGCCGTGCAAAGCGCCATATTCCGATTGGTCTGATCCAAGGAATCCCTGAGCCTAGAACTCTTCGGAGAATAAGGCGCTCCGGGGTCGGACTTGGATTTCGCCGTTGCATGAGGTAACTTGACCCCTCGTACAAGCGGGAAGGTGGAGCCTTAGCCCGGGGAACAATCGTCCGTAGCCCGGGCGCAATCATCATTCTCCACCACCCAATTAGCGTTACTTCGTCCATAGTCCTTAGGGAGGGATCTGGTGTCACACCGTTCAGCTTTCAGGCTGTCGCTTTTCGCAACGCTCTTCGCGATTTTCGGGCTCACCGCCCAGATTGCCAGCGCAGCCACCCTGCGAGTCGATAACGACAAGCAGCAATGCCCCGCCGCCGCGTACACCTCGGTCCAGGCGGCAGTCGATGCCGGGTGATGGGTGACACGGTCATCATCTGTGACGGCACCTACTCCGAAGGTTCCGGCCAGGTCGGCAGCAATGCGGTCACCATCACCAAGTCGCTCACGATCAAGGGAGCCGGTGCCGACAAGGTCACCATCCGGCCGACCCGGGTCGACCCGGCCCGCCAGATCGCTTCCGCCTCTCCCGACCTGCGGGACGGAGTCGGCAGCATCATCGCGGTCAACGGCGCCCCGGCCACTCCGATCACGGTCGACATCTCCGGCGTGACGGTCTCCGGCGGTGGTACCGAGGCCTTTCTTCCCAGCTCGTCCATCTGGAACGGCGAGTTCCTGAACGGTGTCTACGCCGAAGCCGGCGTCTCCTTCCTCGACGCAGGTGGTTCGCTGAACGCCAGCCGCGTCACCAACATCGTCACTTCCAACGACCCGGCCAACGCCGAGCCCGGTGGCTACCGCAGCAACAACGTCGGCTGGGGCGTCACCCAGGTGACCGCCGCCGGTGGCAGCGGAACTGCGACCCTGCCGATCTCGCTAATCGGTACCCGCATCGACCGCTACAACAAGGGCGGCCTGCTGGTCAGCGGTTCAACCGGCGACACTCCGCCCCTGACCCGGGCCGGCACGATCGGTCAGGCCACGGTGACCGCTTCGTCGATCATCGGACGCAACCTGAACTACCCGGCCAATGACGGAACCGCGCCGGGGACCCTGGTCTCGACCGGTGCGGTGTTCGGTCAGGACGGCATCCAGGTCACCTCCGGTTCGACGCTTACCGCGACCAGCAACCTGATTTCGCAGAACCTCATGGCGGGCACCGGTACGGCGACCGCCGCCGCGATCAGGGGTGCCGCCGGCATCCGACTGATCGACATCGGAACCAACACAGTGGCCACGAAGAGCAACATCCTCTACAACGGCTACGGAATCATCAATCTCGACGCCGACGGCGTTACCGACAACACGACGACGACGATCGATGCACCCCTCAACTACTGGGGCATGTCCGACGCGTCCGGCACGGTCAACACCGGCCCTGCCGTGTCGCCCGCCGCGGTCCCGGCCTACCCGGGTAACCCGGTCAACGGCGCCGCTGACGTGACCTACGGTTCAAACTCGGTCCACTTCCTGCCGTTCCGCAGCGGCCCCAAGACGGAGCCCGGAACCATTGCCAATCCCGAGCTCGGTGGCCAGTGGCCGCAGGCCGACGCACCGATTCCTGTCGCAGACAGCGCCCCGACTTCGGCCCTCTCTTCGAATACGGACACGGTGGCCCCGGGTGGCACCCTCACCCTGACCGCGCACGCAAACGATGACTTCGGCGTCAAGAGCGTGACCTTCTACAAGGGCGCGACCCCGCTCGGCACGGTTGTCCCGCCGAACGACTCGATCACCTGGGACGCTCCCGCGACCTGTGGCGGCAGCAATCAGTCGTTCTCGGTCACCGTCGTTGACTCGAACGACCAGTCGTCCTCCTCGAGCCTCTCGGTGGCGATCGACGACTGCGATCCCGCCGTCTCCCTGAGCGCGGCGCCGACCGCGCCGCTTGGCACGATCAGGCTCAGCGCCGACGCAAGCGACGATCTCGGTCTCGCTTCGCTTGATTTCTACGTGGACGGCGACCTGATCCACACGGTCAGCAACCCGGACAACGGAATCTCGACCTACGACTACGTGCCGGAGACCCTCTGCGGCGCGGACGAGTTCGGATTCGAAGTAGTCGCAACCGACTCCACCGGTCACCAGACTGCGGACTCGGTCAACTACAGCAAGGACGACTGTGATCCCGTGGTCACCCTCGCGGCCAACCACGCCAGCGTCGCTCCCGGCGGAGCGGTTGATCTGATCGCCGAGGCCGAAGACGACGTCGAGGTCGCGCAGCTGACCTTCTTCAAGGCTGCCTCGCAGCTGGCCAGCTACCCCAACACGGATCACACGGCGGCCTGGGTCAAGGTCCACTCGACCACCGCATCCAACCTCTGCGGCACGACCGATCACTTCCGGGTGGTCGCCGAGGACAACGCCGGCCAGACCTCGGAGGACACGGTTGACGTTTCCACCACGGCCTGCCCCGACAACCCGCCTACGATTGACCTCGGCGCAAGCGCGACCACGGTCGATCCGGGTGACGACGTCACCCTGACCGCGACCGCCAGCGACGATCACGGGGTCAGCAGCATCACCTTCTTCGAAGGTGCGACCCAGATCGGCCAGATCACTCCGCCGGCCAACTCCATCGTCTGGACAGCCCCCGAAACGTGTGACACGAGTTACACGCTGAAGGCGGTCGCCAGGGACACCGCGAACCAGACCACGGAGGACACGGTGATGGTGACCGTGAACGCCTGCCCGCCGCCGGCCGAGCCGACGGTGAGCATCGACTCGCCGCCTGCGCAGATCGCGCAGAACGGCACGACCGTCAGCGCCACCGCGACCAGCGGGGCGGACGTTTCCAAGGTGACCTTCTTCCTCGGCATCCGCCAGGTTTGCGAGGACACGTCGGCACCGTTCAGCTGCAAGCTCGTCCCGAACGGCGACGAAGTAGGAGCCCAGCCGATCAAGGCGGTCGTCACCGACAGCCTCGGTCGCACGGCCGAGGACAACGAGTCAACCACCGTGTCGAAGTTCAAGCCGAAGGGCCTGAGCCTCAGCGCGAAGCGGATCGGCAGCAAGAAGCGGCGGATCAAGGCTTCCGGCAAGCTGATGCTGCCGGCCCGGATGACCGCGGCCGACGGATGCAGCGCCTCGCGGGTCGCAATCACCGCGAAGCTGGGCAAGAAGTCGCTTGTCAACAAGCAGGTCAAGCTCGCGTCGAACTGCAGCTACTCGCTGGCGTTCGGAGCTCCGAAGACAAAGAAGAAGCAAAGGGTGGTGATCAAAGCCAGATTCGCCGGCAATGACTCGCTCTCTGCCACCAGCCAAGTGAGAAAGGTCCGGTGATCAGGTTGAAGACGATCGAACACGATTCCAACGGACTGATCACAGGGAGCAAGAACATGATCTCCATGCGCAAGAAAATCACTGGTGTCCTCGCGGCCCTGGTTGCGGCGATTGCCCTCACGGGTGTCTTCGCCGGCCAGGCCCAGGCAATCACCTACGACGCGTCCACCTGCACGCCGGAAATCTCCTACGACCCGGCGATCCCGACGCCCCAGGAGTTCTTCGGAGGCCCGCTGGCGCCCAACACGGGTGGTGACAACACCTCCAACAACGCCGCCAAGAAGAACACCACGGTGCTCTATCCCTACCTGACGGCGCTCGCGAACGCGGCACCCGAGATGATCCAGAAGCGCTCCGCCGGTACGACCGCGCTGGGCAAGGAGATCTTCTTCCTGATCATCAGCTCGCCGGACAACATGAACGACCTGGAGAGCGACGCCGCCTTCTGGCGCGCCGTGCGTGAGGGTGAGATCGCCCCGGACGAAGCGAAGAAGGCCGTCTTCAACCGGCCCGCCTTCGCCTGGATCGCGTCGAACGTCCATGGCGACGAGGCCTCCAGCGCCGAAGCCACCGTGCGGATGGCCTACGAACTGGCTGCCCGCCGTGACTGCGCCAACTACCAGCGCCTGACCAACCTGACCAGCTTCCTGCTGCCGGTTCAGAACCCGGACGGTCGTGACGCCTACGCGCGTACCAACGCCTGGGCATTCGACCTCAACCGCGACTGGCACACCCAGGAGCAGGCCGAGAACTACCTGAAGATGGGTTCGGCCCTCCAGTACCCGAGCGTCGTTTACGTCGACGCTCACCAGCAGGGCGGCAACAGCTTCTTCTTCCCGCCGAACGAGGACCCGGTTCACCACGAGATCTCGAACGCCGCGATGAACGCGATCAACTTCATCTACGGCCCGGCGCTTCAGAAGCGGTTCAACGACCAGAACATCGCCTACACCAACTACAACAGCTACGACATGTTCACGCCGGAATACGGCGACACGGCACCGTCGCTGCTGCTGGGTGCGGCCGGCATGACCTACGAGAAGGGCCGCGGTCAGGCCTACTCGAAGCAGGTCTATGACCACTACCTGTCACTGGACGAGACCCTCAACACGACCTCCCGCCTGAAGCAGAAGATCCTCGGCGCCTGGGTCGACCAGTGGTACGAGGCGATCGCCCAGGGCGCGGCCGGTGAACTCGAGCCGAACCAGATCGTCAGCCCGAGCCACTCGATCACCTGGAACGTGCCGAGCGAAAAGGTCTACGGCTACTTCTTCAAGCCGAACAACCACGACGGTGACGTCGCCAAGATGATTTCGGTCCTCCAGCGGGCCGGCGTCAAGGTGTACAAGCTGAACTCGCGGATCGCCGTTCCCGGCATTCACATCAACGGTGACGTGACCGTGAACAGCACCACCGAGCTTGGCCCGACCCGTCAGACCAAGAACACCCAGACCATGGACCTGCCGGCGGGCACGCTCTACATCCCGATGGCCCAGAGCATGAAGCACTGGATCCAGGCCCTGCTCGGCGAGGATCCCTTCGTCCCCTACGCGTACTTCTACGACGTGACGGGCTGGTCGTTCTCGCAGCTCAAGGGACTGAGTGGTGACGGCTCGCTGACCAAGCCGATGCCGGCCGACGCAAGCCTGAGCCTGATCGCCGCCCCGGATCTCGGTGGGGCCCCGGCCAGCGCGACCAAGTACTACGCCTTCAATACCGACTCGTCGAGGGCGCTGGTCATGCTGTACAAGCTGGCGGGCGCCAACGTCAAGGTGTACCGGACGGTCGCCGGCTTCACGCTCGGTGGCAAGAAGTTCCCGACCGGCACGGCGATCCTCGACGGTTCGACCGTAACGGCGAACGGGATCAACCTGGAGACCTACAGCGACACCTACCAGACGCCGATCACCGGCATGTCGGTGCTGCCTTCGGTCAACCGGTACCTGATCAAGAAGCCGAAGCTGGCGATGCTGACCGGAACAACCGCGGTCACGCTGCCGCCTGCCGGCCGCTGCGACATCGGGACCACGCCCTGCCAGGCGATGTTCGTGCTGCGCGAGAAGCTGGGTCTGCCGGTCACCCCGGTCACGACCACCCAGCTCGCTGCCGGCGAACTGGTCAGCGGCCAGTACACGGCAGTCGTCAACCCGGCCACGACCGTTGCGGCGGGCGCCGGAGCCACCGCGCTCCAGACGTTCGTCAACAACGGCGGCAGTTACTTCAGCTGGGGAACCGGCGGTGCCACTTCGGCTCGTAACGCCGGTATGACGAATGTAAACACGACGACCAACGGCACCACCGACGGCGTTCCGGTGAAGGTGAACTTCAACACCAACAGCCCGCTGTCATGGGGCTTCGACAACGGTGGATTCCTCTACCGCGTGGGGTCGGGTGCGGTCACCTACAACCCGACCACGCTGACCGGCAACGGCGGCTCGATCCCGAACGCCGTCGAGGCGGCCTCGTACCCGAACCCGACTGTCCGGTTCTCGTACGCGACCGTCGCCGGCATGACCAACTTGTTCGGCAAGACCGCCGCGGTTGATCAGGCCTTCGGTGCCGGCCGGGTCACCCTGCTCTCGATCGACCCGACCTTCCGGGCCTGGCTCGAGGGGGCCGAGCGCCTGGTCCTGAACGGCATCCTCTACCCGACTGGATCGGTCATCACGCCGGCTGGTCACGCGGCGCCGGTTACCGTGCCGGCCGGTGCGATCGAGCCCGGCGAGGGCGAGAAGGTCACCCGCAAGGAGCTGCCGAAGGTCAAGAACCGCCCGGCGAAGAAGACCCACGATCCGGCCAATGACGTCCGGATCACGGTGGGCGTCAGGCAGGCCAGGAACCTGAAGGGTGCCTTCCGCGCGGTCGCTCCGGCCAGGATCAAGAAGATCGCCAGGTTCAGCAAGGCGAAGAACGGCAACGTCACCCTGATCGTGCCGAACGCCCACAGCAAGGACGGCCACTTCGCCGTCTGGGTTCAGAAGCTGGGCGCCCGGCTACAGGCCAACGGCATCCAGCCGAAGGCGATTCGCCTCTAGGAAGACGCCGGCCCTAGAGCCGGCAGGCAGCGAGTATTCCCTCGTCCAGCTCGACCCCCAGGCCAAAGCCATTGGCCGGGGGGTCGAGTTCGTTAAGGGCGGTCAGCGGGCCGGTGGCCGAAAGCGTTTGCTCGAAGAGCCGTTCGGTCGCCAGGCCGTGGGCCATGCCCGGCCAGGGAAGGTTCGGATCGAGGGTCTGGGCGACATGGGCCGCGGCGGCGATGCCAACCGGTCCGTCCAGGGCGCTCGAGAGATAGGTGGGCAGGTGGCCGCCGAGTGATGCGTCGAGGCCACCGATCTTGCTCAATTTGACGGTCGCCGCCTCGCAGGCCTGCTCGAATCTCGCGTCGGCGGCTTCTTCGGGATCGTTGACCGATTCGTCGGCGACCAGCGGGATTCCGGTTCCCCTGCTCAACGCCGCAAGTTCAGCCAGTCCGGTGACCGGTTCCTCGACCAGTTCGGGCCCGAACGGCTCCAGCCCCTTCAGCAGGTCCCCTGCCGACTCGCCCCAGGTGCCGTTGGCGTCGATTCTGAGCTTCGCCTCGTGGCCCAGGGCGGAGCGGACGGCCTTCGCCAGCTCCAGCGCTTCACCCGGGCCGGCCTTCAGTTTGAAGACCTCGAATCCGTCGGCCGCCCAGGTCTCGCACTGAGTGACAACGTCGCTCACTTCGCCGGAGGTGATCGTCGCGTTGCACTTCAGGGTTCGCGGTGTGGCCGCCGGGTCAAGGTACTGCCAGAGCGGAACCTGCTCGCGTTTGGCGACCAGGTCGGCCACCGCCATCGACACCGCACAGCGGGCCGGGGCAGAAGCCGGGAGGAGACCCGGGTCATCCGCCCAGGCTTCCAGTTCGGCCACCACCAGCTCGAGCCGGTCGCCACCCCGGAGGGACATGGGGACACCTTCGCCGAGCCCGGTCAGTCCGTTCTCGTCGCGCAGCCTGAGCAGCACCGATTCCCGCCGCGCGAGCACGCCGGCCGCGGTCACGTAAGGCCGGCGAAAGCGCATCGCGAAGGGAATCACCTCGACGCTGAGCGGACCGACCCCGGTGTCGTTCATTTCAGGCCCCGAGCACCAGCCCGAGCGCGGTGAGGATCGAGGTCGCCCCGAGCAGGGCGCCGGTGCCGGCCAGCGCCTTGTTCAGCGAAGGCCCGTCGGTGCGGCC
>JAIBCJ010000144.1 GCA_019694145.1 Solirubrobacterales bacterium
CTGAAGTCCCGCCTCACATCGGGCGAGGCGTTTTCGTTCAGGGTCAATGAAGCCGACGTATGCCGGATCAGCAGGTGGATCAGGCCGATCCGCAGTGTTCCGAGCTCCGGGAGGCCCCGTTCGATCTCGTCCGTGACCAGGTGAAAGCCCCTCGATCGAGCCTCGAGAGTCAGATCTCGCTGAAACATCTCCATCGCAGAACCGTACCCGCCCGGAGGTGGGTCGGATAACCAGCTGCCAGGACGGAAATCCGACCCACCCCTGCGGGAGGTTCAAGCGGCGGTGCCTGGTGGGTCGGGATTCAGGTCCTGATGACGGAAATCCGACCCACCCGGTGGGCAGGCTTTGGGCTGGGGCCCGGGTTGGGGGCCTGGGCCGGGTTCGGGGGTGTCCGGGTCCGGGGGTGGCCGGGGTTCAGGCGCGGGACATGTATTCGGCAGTCTCGGTGTTGACCTTGATCACTTCGCCCTCGTTGATGAAAAGCGGCACCTGGACCTCGACTCCCGACTCAAGGGTCGCCGGCTTCGTGCCGCCGCCCGAGGCGGTGTCGCCCTTCAGGCCGGGTTCGGTCTTCACCACTTTCGCTTCGATCGAGCTGCCGACCGAGACATCGGAGGGGTTCTCGTCCACGAATAGGACTTCGACTTCATCGTTGGGCTGGATCCAGCGCATCGCGTCCGCAGCGATATCGGCCGGAATTTCGATCTGGTCGTAGCTCTGGTTGTCCATGAAGACGACCGCGTCACCAGACTCGTAGAGGTACTGCATCCGCTTTGACTCGGTGCGAACCGGCCGGAACTTCTCCCCGGCGCGGAAAGTCTTGTCGATGACTCCGCCGTCTTCGATGCGGCGAAGCTTGGTGCGCACGAACGCACCGCCCTTGCCGGGCTTCACATGCTGGAACTCGATGATTCGCATGATCTTGCCTTCGACCTCGATGTGGGACCCGTTGCGGAAATCGCTGGTTGAAATCACGGCAGACACTTTAGCCACAGGGCGCCCGGGCGAGTCGCGCCGAACGGCATAATCAATCCATGACTACGACTCCCGCGCTTCTCGACGAATTGCTCCGCACCCCCGGCCCTTCCGGCTACGAAGCTCCCGCCGCCGACGTCTGGCGCAAGGCGGCCGGTTTCGCCGAGATCACCACCGACGGTCTCGGTTCCAGCGCGGCGACAATCCCGAGTTCGGACGAAAATGACGAAGCGCCCCTCGTCGCGGTGGTCGGCCACATCGACGAGATCGGCCTGGTCATCACCCACATCGACGAAAAGGGCTTCCTTTACTTCGCGCCGATCGGCGGCTGGGATCCCCAGATCCTGGTCGGGCAGCGCGTCACGATCACCGGCAACGAAGGTCCCGTGCCCGGCGTCGCCGGGCGCAAGCCGATCCACCTGCTCGAGCCGGATCAGCGCAAGAAGGTCGTCCAGCTGAAGGAGATGCACATCGACATCGGCGCCGATGACCGCGAGGACGCGCAGAAGATGGTCAGCGTCGGAGACCCGGTCGTGATCGACTGCGAACCGCAGGCGATCGCCGGAGGACGCCTCGTTTCCCGCTCGATGGACAACCGGCTGGGGTCCTATGTGGCGCTCGAGGCGGCCCGGCGGATCCACGAGAACGCCAGGGCAAAGGTTCGATTCGCCGGCGTCGCCGCGGTTCAGGAGGAAATCGGCCTGTTCGGGTCCCGCACCGCCGCCTTCACCTTTCGACCCGATCTCGCCGTAGCGATCGACGTCACCCACGCGACCGACGCTCCAGGCATCGACGAAAAGGAAGTCGGCAGTCACCCGTTCGGGTCGGGACCGGTGATCGGACGGGGTTCGACCCTCTCCCCCAAGGTCTACGAACTGCTCCGCGACGCCGCGGAAAAGGCCGGTATCGATTACTCGGTAGGCGCCAGTGGAAACTCGACCCATACCGATGCCGACTCTCTTCAGATTTCCCGGACCGGCATCCCGACGGGTCTCGTCTCGATCCCGCTGCGCTACATGCATTCGCCGGTCGAGATGGTCGACCTGGCCGACGTCGAGGCAACGGTGGAACTCATGGTCGCGTTCGTCGAAGGCCTCGCGGTGGATGTGGACCTCTCTCGCTGAACCCTTCTTTCCGTACGGAATCGTTCAGAAACATCCTGTCCGATCGGCGCAACTTCCGCCATGAATCCGGTCTAGTATCTGTGAGTCAAGTCACACGACCGGTGTTTCCGGTCGGCCACAAATCGCGGCCGGTGTTACAGCCGGTCAAAGCTATGAGAGGGAGTTACCCGGAGAGATGAATCACCAATTGGGAATAACGAATGCACGCCGTTTCGTGGCGCTCGCGTTCGCCCTGGTCATGGCCTTCGCGCTGACGGCAGCATTTGCCAACAGCCAGGCCGAGGCAGGAAAGAAGAAGAAAAAGGCCAAGCCGGCCACCGTCAAGGTCGTCAACATCACGACCGCGAACCAGCAGGCCCTGCTCAAGCAGAAGAAGCTGACGGTGAAGGTCAAGTCGACCGGCAAGGCTTCACCGAAGGTTTCCGCTGTGAGCTCCGGAAAGAGCAACTACTTCAAGTCGGTCACCGTCAAGTTCAAGAAGAAGGGCACCAAGACCGTGAGTCTCGCCCTGACTTCTGCCGGCAAGACCGCCCTCGGCACCTGTGGCGCCAAGACTGTCCAGGTCAACGCCTCATACAAGAAGGGCAAGAAAAAGGCCAAGGCTTCGAAGAAGAAGACCCTCGGCAAGTGGGCTGACAACAGCAACTGCTTCGTGACGGTTGACGTTGGCGACGATCCCGCGCACTGTGACTTCCTCGATGCGACCCAGTGCCTCCAGCCCTGGCCGAACGATTACTACACCAAGGAAGATTCGTCGACCCCGACCGGCAAGCGCCTGAACCTCGGCGCCGAGTCAACGCCGATGAATACCGGCAACGCCACCCCGGTCCATCTCGATGTCACCGACATCAACCGCGGTGACGGCTTCAGCCCCGGCAACGAGATCCTGATCAAGATTCCGGGCCTCGACACTCCGGCTGCTTTCACCAACAGCAACCTGGTTCCGCTTGATGACATCAGCGCCTACAAGGATGCGGCCCAGGCCGTGATCGTGATCGACGCCGCCACCGGCGAGCGTCAGCCGATCTGGGCCGAGCTCGACTCGAACCCGACCTCGGTCAACCCGACCGAAGAGGATCCAGGCGGAATCAACATCAACCCGACCAACACCCAGCCGGTCAATCTGATCGTCCATCCGGCCAAGAACTTCGAGTTCGGCCACCGGTACATCGTCGCCTTCCGAAACCTGAAGGACGCCGACAACAACGCGATCCAGTCGCCGCTCGGATTCCGGGTATACCGGGACAACCTGAAGACCAAGCAGAGCGTCGTCGAGAACCGCCGTTCCCACATGAACTCGGTCATCAACGACCTGGTCAACAAGGCCGGCGTTGATCGTTCCAGCCTCTACATGGCATGGGACTTCACCGTTGCCTCCGAGGACAGCGTGACCGGCCGCGCCACGACGATCCGTGACGACGCCTTCGCGCGTCTCGGCGACAACAATCTCGCCGATCGCCAGATCGCCGGCAACAGCCCGGACATCGACGTCCTCGCTTACTGCGACAAGAGCAACGTCGCGGCTCCGAGCTGTGGCAACAACTACCCCGGCATCCCCGAGTTCAACGGGTCGAATCCGGTTACCTCGCCGGTACCGGGCACCGACATCCAGCGCACGGTCGTCGGGTACATCCGCGACGTGCCCTGCTACCTGGATCAGGATGGCTGCCCCGCGAGCGGGTCGCAGTTCGCCTTCGACTCGAATGGCAACCTGACCTGGAACAACACCTTCAAGATGGACGTTCCCTTCCGGTGCATGATCCCGTCGTCGATCGTGAACACGGGCACCGTGGTTCCGGGTCACACCGGCACCTACGGTCACGGTCTGCTCGGATCGCTGAACCAGATCAACGCGACAGTTGAAGCCGGAAACCGGACCAACACGGTTTTCTGCGCTGCCAACTGGGATGGCTTCTCGACGCTGGACGCCGGCGTGGTCATTCAGTCGCTCATGAACATGAGCAACTTCAACAAGCTGGTCGACCGCATGCAGCAGGGCTTCGTGAATTTCCTGTACCTGCAGCGGGCGCTGGTCCACCCGGACGGTTTCGCCGACCAGGCCGCCTTCCAGATGGATCACAACGGAGCCACCCCGATCACCCCCGGCTCCGCGATCGACACGAGCGCCGGTGCTGCCACCCGTGGCTACTACTACGGGATCAGCCAGGGCGGCATCATGGGTGGTGCGCTGACCGCGCTCTCGCCCGATGTCGACAAGGGCGTGCTCGGAGTCCCGGGCATCAACTACTCGACCCTGCTCAGCCGCTCGGTTGACTCGGACGAGTACTTCCAGGCCCCGGGTTACGGGCTCTACCCGAACTACCCCGACATGTCGTCCCGCCAGCTGCTGCTCTCGCTGATCCAGCTCCTCTGGGATCGCGGTGAAGGCAACGGCTACGCGAACAACATGACCGACAACCCGCTGCCGAACACCAACTCGCACGAGGTTCTGCTCCAGCTGGCGCTTGGCGACCACCAGGTCACCAACTACGCGGCTGAAGTCGAGGCCCGGACGATCGGTGCGGTGCGCTACGCGCCGACCCTGAGGCCGGAACGGACCTGGGATCTCGATTACGAGGCCCTGCCGGGGAACACCAGTTTCCCGATCGGCCCGAACGAGAGCTTCATGGTCTACTACGACGGCGGACCGCCCTCATTCAACGGCACCCAGGACCCGGGCACGGCGAAGCCGCCGCTCGAGAACGTCCCGCCGCGGACCGAGTGGGGCTTCGGCGAGGACCCGCACGGGTTCCCCCGCCGGGCGCTGGACGCCAACCTCCACATCAAGTCGTTCTACGAGAACGGAACGATCGACAGTTGTGAGGCGACTTCACCGTCGCCGGGCGACGCCTACTGCTACGCAAACGGCTGGGACGGCGTCACCGGTCTCTAGCCAGCAGCAGAAGCAGCATTCGAGAACGGGGCCCCGCGGGGATCGGGAGAGCGTCGTGGAGGGGAAGAGTGTTAAG
>JAIBCJ010000043.1 GCA_019694145.1 Solirubrobacterales bacterium
CGCCCGATCTTCACTACCTTGCTGGTCCCTCCATTAATCCTGAGTGAAGCCTTCTTGACCTTGCCTGATTTCAGGATCCCCTTACCGGCCCGGGTAAGCGTCAGCTTGATGCGCTTACTGCCTGCCTTGCCGATGAAGTACTGCTTCTTCGCCAGGACGGTGCCCCGGCGGTAACTCTTGCCCCTGACCTTGACCTTCTTAAGGGATGACAGCTTCGCGAAGCCGCCACAGGCACCCGAGCACTTCAGCGTGAAGGTAACGCCCGTGGCCGAGTAGCTGACGCCCTTGCCGACGATCGTCTTCGCGACCGGGTTGTTCGGGGTCGGCTTGACCGGGTCGGTCGGTTCCACCGGCTCGTAGTTGTCGGTGTCCTCGGCGGTCACAGTCGCGGTCGAGTGGTTGTTCGTCGTCACTTCCTCGAAAGAAGTCGTCGAGATGTAGGCGGTGTTCTGAAGCACCTTCGGCGGCACATGCTCACCCGCGGTCCTGAGACCGAGGCAAAGCAGGCTGAGCCTTCCGGTCAGGTCATGATCGGTCGGGTTGTAGATCTTGAACGCACGGGTCACCGGACGCGGATCGTTGCCCAACGAAACCAGGCCGTCATCCAGGTCCATGTCAGCGACGATGCCCTTGTAACCGTCGGCGCAGGTGAGCTGGGCCTCAGAGACCTGACCGGCCGGGAAGGTGAACTCCGTGACGATGTGCTGGAACTGAAGGTCATGGGTATGACCATCGACCACACTGACCTGACGGGTCATGCAGCGAATCGAGAAAGTCGCCTGGCCGTCAACCTTGCTGTCAAGGATGAACTTCCAGCCATTGCCCTCCGGCTCGCTGTAAACCAGATCGGCCGGAACGCTCGAGTTGAAACCTGACTGAATCGCGATCTGGCCCGGACCGCACTGAAGCGTCGCCTCGTTCTTGCCGGCCGGCGTCAGGTTGGTCACCGTGATCGGGGCCGAGACGATCAGATCATGCTGGTGGCCACCATCGGCCACAGTCTGCTTCGAAATGCAGACCGCGAAGATCTTCGCCTGGGCGCGACCAGCCGCCGAGTTGTGGACGGTGCCCTGCCAGGTATCCAGCGAGGAAGCACGCGACTCGAGAACTTCGGGGGCGGTCCAGTCACCGGTGCCCTGATCAACATGGTCGATCCGCACCGAACCGTCAGAAGCGAAGTAACCGGACGGGCAAACCGCCTGGACCGTCTTCGTCTCACCCGGATTCAGGTCGATCTGGGTCTCCACCTTCTGGACATCCAGCAGGTGATCGGCTGAAGGATCGGCGTCACCCCAGGGATCGACAGTGGCCTTGACCGTGTAGGTCTTGACCTGACCCGGATTGAGATCACTGATCGCGCAATTCACCGTGCCACCCGACTCGGTACAGGGCGAATCGGCACTGACAAAGGTCATGCCAACCGGCACCGGATCGGTGATCAACACATTGTGGGCGACCGCGTTACCGACGTTCTCGGCCTTCAGGGTGTAAGTCACGACATCACCCGGACGCGCATTCGTCGGCGCCGCAGTCTTGGTGATCTTCAGGTCGGGAAGACCGACCACGAAGGTGTCGGCGTCATCGGTGTTGTCTTCCGGGGTCGGTTCCCATTCGTGACCGGTCACGGTCGCGACGTTGTGAACAGTGGTGCCACCGACCAGGTAGGTGGTCTTGACCCGGATCGTGACCGTCTTCGAGGTGTTCGCCGCCATGGTGCCCAGCGAGCAGGTCATGACTGCGTTGCAGTCGGCCGAAGAGACGAACACCAGACCGGCCGGCAGCGGATCGCTGACCGTCACCTGGGTCGCAGTGTCGGGACCCTTGTTGGTGATCTTCAGGGTGTAGTCGAACTCGTCGTATACGTTGACCTGGGCCGGCGCCGACTTCTCGATCTTCAGGTCGGCGATCGGGAACTTGAGCGTCGCCTTGGCGTCGTCCTCGTCCTCGTAAGGACCGCTGTGGTTGCCACTGGCACCGCTCGCGTCCTTGGTCTTCGCGTCCGAGTCATTGGTCTGGACCGGCGGGTTGGCGCGGGCGCCGAGACCGGGCGTGGCGGTGAAGTTGATGACCACCGATGCGCCGGGCTGGATGACCTGACCGTTGAAGTTCCAGGTCAGGACGTCGCCGGAGGCGTTCGGAGCGACCGACGGGTCGCCACCGGTCGCGCCGGTGATCGTCGTCGATCCTGTGTCGTAGGTCCAGAAGGGCGGCAGCACATCACGGACAACCGTGTCGAAGGCCTTCGCGGTGGTCGCGTTGTTCTTGACCACGATGCGCCAGGGGAAGGACTGCTCGACCGGAGCGTCGGCGATGTCGGGGAATCCGGGCTTGCCAGTGGTCTTGGTCACGGTCAGCTCGGGGAACTCGAAGTTGACCACGACCGTGTCCTGATTGCTGTCGTAATGGCGGTAGGTCCACGGGTTTGTCCGCTCGGCGACCGGGATGCCCCAGTAATCCGAGTCGGCCGTGTTGATTGCCTGCGAGTTGTTGTCGAGCTGGGCCGAGGAAACGGCGTTGGCGCTGTAGGTCAGGGTGACGCTGCCACCGACCGGGATCGGACCCGGGATCAGCCACTTCATCGAACGGTCGCCGGCGCTCCACATCTTGGTGTTGTAGGCGGCACCGGTGGCCAGCGCGACGTTGGTCAGATCGGCGTCGGGCATGTCATCCACGGTCACGTCATAGGCGGGGCTGGTGCCGTTGTTGGTGACCACGATCTGGTAGGTCAGCGCGTCATTCGGCTGGCTCTGGACCGGGCCGTCAACGAAGCTGCCGCCACCGATCTTGACCTTCTTGTCGAGGACGATCTTCGGCTCACGAACCGGAGTGGTCGTCTTCGCCTCGGAGGAGACGTGATCGAAGCCGCTCTGGGCCGGAATCGAGTTCGGGTTGAAGGTGAACTTGTTCGAGGTGTTCGACATCGACCTAACCGAGTTGACGATGTTCTCGCCGGCCAGAACCGGGGCACCGCCGCTGCGATGCGTGTCACGGACATGCGCCTTGTAGGTGAACTCGATCACCCGGTCGGCCGTGCCCGGATCAAGGTGACCCATGTCCCAGCCGATATTGGTCACCGAGGAGGTGACCTGCGGGTTGTAGTTCTGGACAGTCGGGGCCGGATTGGAGCCGGAGCAACCGCTGATGCAGGACCAACCCGTGTAGCCGTCAAAGTCGATCGAGTCCGGCAGGATGTCCCGCGCGGTCAGGTTGAAGAACTCGAGCCCCTGCGGGATCGTGACGGTTGCCTTGTAGGTCATCGGCGTGCCGATCGTGACCCAGGCAGGATCGACCGACTTGGTCACCGAGCTGCCGCCGATTCTGACGGTGCTGCTCGAATTCGCCGAGTAGCCCGTGTTGGTGCTGCTCGATGCCGTGCGCTCGTTCGCGTCGCTGCCGTTGATCGAGGTGGTCTTCGCGTTGGCGGTGTTGGTGAAGACGCTGCCGGCGATCGCCGGGGAATCGACCCTGGCCTGGTAGGTCCAGGTCACGTTTCCGCCCGGGTTGATGTTTATGGCGGGCGAGGCGGCCGAGGTGATGGTGCGGGTTGCCGCATCCCAGGTTGCGCCGCCGGTGCCGGGCACAACCGCACCGTCGGCCAGCGGGTTGCCGCCGCCGTCGACCAGGGTCACGCCGACCGGAACCACGTCCTTGATCACCGTGTCGTGGGCGATGCTGACGTTCGAGGCGCTGGAGTTCGAAGTGACCAGGGTGTAGGTGACGATGTCATTCGGCTGGGCGTTGGTCGACTTGTTGTTCGACTTGCTCTGCGAGATCAGCGGCTCGACGATGGTGGTCGAGACCTGGTTCGAGTTGCGGCTGCGGGCGGTGCTGTCAGTCCAGGAGATGTTGGCCTGATTGGTCCGGCTCTGACCGCGGACATTTGACGCCACATCGACGACCCGGGTCTGGAAACTGATCACGACCGTGTGGTCGGATCCCGGCGGAACCACGTATCCGTCGGGGATGTTGACCGTGATGGTCTGGCCGACCGTGCTGATGCTCCAGCCGGAGGGCAGCGGTGAACCGTTCAGGGTCGCGGTCGCCGGGCCGGTCAGCGGCTGGGTCGTGGCCGAGTTCGGGGTATCGGTGATCTTCGCGTTCGTACCGAAGGTAGTGCCATTCGGCAGGGTCGCGGTGACCGTGTAGTTGATCAGCTCGCCAATCGTCGCCTGGGAAGTGGCGCTGTTGCCGGTCTCGGTGATCGAGGTTGTCCGGGCCTTGACCAACCCGACATCGGGGGTCTTGACGTTGCTGTCGTCATCGACCCGGGCGATGTTCGGGGTGCGCGGATTGCTCGGATCAATGTTGTTCTGCGGCGTGTAGATGTAGCGACCGCCGGTATTGGTGTCGCTCTCGTACTGACGCACGCCCGCCGTGTTGACGTAAGTGTTCTCCGGCCCGAAGGTTCCGGGGATGAGGACGTGGTAAGTCAGTGACTTGGTGTTGCCGTCATTGATCGCGGCGATGGCGGGCCACTTGATGCGGCTGACGCCGGAGTCGGCGACGCAGGCGCCGCCGTCGGAGATCAAGGAGACCATGGAGCAGGTGTAAGCGGCCGGGAGCTTGTCCCAGACCTGGACGTCCTTGGTATCGCCGGTCGACTTGACATCTACCTGATAGGTGACGTCGTTTCCTCCGCGGACTGTCAGGCCGTCGGCGGGAGGACTGTAGTTCGTCGAGTCGATCTTGCTGACACCCTTGGTCAGCTTCAGGGTCGGAGCGACTGTCTTGAAGTCGACCTGGTCACGCAGCGGGAACGAGGTGCCCGGCGTGTTTTCGAAGGCGAACTTCATCAGGTTGCCCTCGATGTCGACAGGGCTGAGAATGCCGGTCGGCTCGATCGTCGTCTTGAAGGTGACCTGGAACTTCTGCGATCCGACCGGCACGTAGCTGCCGTTGATGTCCCAGAAGAGCACGCCGTCACTGGAATCGGCCGTGTCGATCGTGTTAATCGTGGTGTTGCCAGAGGTGTCCTGGTAGCTGCCCGGGACGTAAGCGGCGTTCCGCGGCAGGAAGTCGGTGACTCGCAGTTGATGGGTGTCGACCTTGGACGGGAAGTTGATACTGAGGCGCCAGCAGATCGTGTCGCCCGGGTGGTAGGTCGGGATGTTCGTGACCCAGGTGGCCGTCTGGCAGTTGGTGCCGGACTCGGCGACTTCCTTCTTCAGGGTGACCTGAGGGGCGGTCTGGCCAGCCGAGGAAGCGTCGACCACCGGCTCGGGCTCCTGCCCGTCATTCCAGATCCGGGGGCCGGGGGTGGCGCAGTCCGGGGTGCCGGGCGAGGTGCAGCGCGAGAACGCGTTGGCGGTCAGGTCGACCTTGTTGGAGGTCGAGTCGGCGGCCAGAATCGGCGTCGTGTCCTGGAAATTCTGCTGGTAGTTCTTGCGAGTCTTCGTCGGGAAGGTGATGACGAATTCGTCGCTCACGTCGGTGTGGCCGAGCTTCGCCATGACCGACTTGTCCCAGACGATCGTGAAGGTGCCGTCGGCGTTCTCGGTCACGCTCTTGTTCGGCACGCTCGGGTTGTCGCCGGTCGGGTCGCATTCGGAATCGGAAGGGCTGTTGCCGGTCGTGTAGTTGACCGGGCCGAGCGGGCAGTAACCGGAAGGCAGTGTGTCGGTGACGACGATGTCATCGCTGTAGCGGTACTCGCCGGTGCGGAAGCGGAGCTCCCAGGTGTTGACATCACCCTGGGCGAGCGTGCTCGAGGTCAGATTCGACTTGTAGACGACGAGATCCTCGGCGGTGCGCTGAAGGGTGGTGTCATCGAAGACGCTGAAGGGAGTAACCACATCGCTCTGGTAGTCACCGGAGGCGATCGCGTAGTTGACGATCTTCTGTTCGTCCTGGATCTCCTTCGGCGGGGCGATCGCGTTGTTGTCCAGGTTCGCACCCTGGGCCCCGGTGGTCGCCGGGGTGGCGCCGCTCCAGTTAAGGGTGTTCTCGGTCAGCGGGACCGCGGCACGGTAGCGGTAGGTGATCAGCTGGCCGGGGGCGAGGTCGCCGGTGTCCCACTGGACATGCGTGTAGACCGCGTTCGGCATCGGGCCGGCGCCGTCCGGGTCGGCCTGGACGGTCTCGACCAGGGAAGGCTTATGGCAATCAGTGACGGGCTGTACGACGATCGGGCCGGAACCGGGGTACTCCTCGGCCGAGCCGGGATTGGTCGGCGCGTTGGTCGTGTTGTCCGGGTCACCCTCGCAACCGAGGAACTCGAGGTCGGCGGGCAGCCAGTCGTTCAGCTTGGTGCCATTCGTCGCGTTTACATAGTTGTTCTGGACCTTCAGCGTGTAGATCGTCTGGTGGTCGTGAACTCCGCGCAGGATCTCGCCCTCGCGGCTCGGCTCGGACTTGCTGATCTTGATCGCGTTGATCTTCGAAGTGGTCGTGGCAGAACCGCTACCGGTGTAGCTCGCTGGCTTGGCGGTGCCGTCCGCGTTGAAGGCCGGCATGATCCGCGGATCGGTGTTGAGGAAAGCCTCGTACTGGATGTCGTAGGTGTTGCCGACGTCGTACTGCGCCTGATCGTGGGCGACCTGGAAGCTGACCGACTGGGACGAATCCTCGACCAGGTCGGAAATGTTGCTGAAGATCAGGGTGGTCTTGCCGGTTGTCGGCGAGTTGCTCAGGACCGTGGGTGCGTAGGCGGCACCGCCGGCGTAGGAGATCCCGGCCGGCAGCACGACACGGAAGGACAGGTTGTAGCCCTTGGGCTGACCGGAACCGAGGGCGGCGGTGACCGAGACGTTTCCGTTTTCGCCGTAAAGCGGATTCGACGAGGATGCCGACAGCTGAAGGTCGGGCGTTCCCGCGGCCTGGGCCGAGGATGCGGCGAAAAGACCCGCGAAAAGAAGGGCGGCTACGGCGACAATTCGAAATACGACACGGCTGACAGAATTCAATTTTTCTCCGATACTTCGTGGACACCCTGGTTGGGGTCCGATCCATTGCTTTGATGGCCTGTGTGAAACGGTGGGAAAGCCTCGGAGGCCAGGTCAACTGCCGCAAGAATTGAGAATTGCAGTTGACAGAGCTTTTTCAGAATCCCCCGGCCGCCTGCCGGTTCTCAAAGGGAATCAAGCCCGTCTCCCGTGTTCAGATTGGCTGTCAATAATAGGAACAATCCGTAGCTTGTCAAGTTACGGTGGCGCCAGAAGAAAAATTGTAGGTGCGCGGGCAACCAAAATCCCGCTAGTTGCAGCAAAAAGCCCCGGTCTTGTGACCGGGGCTTTTACTCCCTGGCAGTAAGTCTCAGGCTCAGTGCCCGACTTTGACTACCTTTCTGGTCCCTCCAGAAATGCTGAGCAGAGCCCTGTGGGCCTTCCCGCTCTTCAGGATCTTGCGGCCCTTGCCGGTCAGGGTCAGTTTGACCTTCTTCGTGCCGGCCTTGCCGATGAAGTACTGGCGCCTGGCGAGAACTGTGCCGCGGCCGTACTTCTTGCCCTTGACCTTCAGCTTCCTGAGCGTGGTCAGCTTGGCGAACCCGCCACAGGTACCCGAGCACTTGAGGCTGAAGCTGACACCTGAAGCGGAGTAGCTGACGCCCTTGCCGACGATCGTCTTGGCGATCGGGTTGTTCGGGTGCGGCTTGTCCGGATCCGGATCGTTGTCAATCGGGGTGTTGTCGATCCCGTTCACGTTGATCCCGGCCGAAGAGCCGTTGTTGCCGGTTTCCGACTCGGTCGAGCTGGTCGAGATGTTGGCCGTGTTGATGATCGTCTTGGACGGCACCCGCTCACCACCGGTACGGAGGCCCAGGCAGAGCAGACTGAGGCGGGCACTCAGCGTGTGGTCGGTCGGGTTGTAGAGCTTGAAGGCCCGGGTGACCGGACGCGGATCGTTGCCGAGCGAAACGAGACCGTCGTCGAGGTCCCAGCCGGCGACGATTCCCTTGCTGCCGTCCGGGCAGGTGAGCTGCGCCTCGTTGACCGTGCCCGGTGCAACCTCGACCTCGGTCGAGATGCGCTGGAGCTTCAGGTCATGGGTGTGACCGTTCACGACATCCACCTGGCGGTCCATGCAGCGGATCGAGAAGGAGGCGGTGCCACCCTCTTCGACCTTGTAGATGAACTTCCAGCCGTTGCCTTCGGGCTGGCTGTAGACCAGGTGACCGGCCTTGTCGGCGATGAAGCCGGGCTGGATCGCAACCTGGCCGGGGCCGCACTGCAGCACCTTGGTGTTGTTGCCCGGGACCAGCGAGTCGGTCACGGTGACCGGGGCGCTGACCAGCAGGTTGTGGTGGTGGCCGTTCTCGTCGCCGGTGGTCTTCCTGACGCAGACCGCGAAGATCTTGGCCTGGGCGCGACCGGCCGCGGTGTTGCGGACCGTGCCCTGCCAGGTGTCCAGCGAGCTGGCCCGGTTTTCGAGGACCTGCGGAGCGGTCCAGTCACCGGTGCCCTGATCGATTTCGTCGATCCGGACGGAACCGTCGGTCGCGAAGTAACCGGAGGGGCAGGTGACCTGAATGGTCTTCTGCTCGCCGGGATTCAGGTCGATCTGGTTCTCCACCTTCTGGACGTCCAGCAGATGATCGGCCGAGGGGTCGGTGTCGCCCCAGTGGTCGACCGTGACCTTGACTTCGAGCGTCACTTCCTCGCCCGCGGCCAGCGTGCCAAGGGCACAGGTGACCGTGCCGGAGGCCTCGGTGCAGGGCGAGTCGGCGCTGACGAAGCTGACGCCGGCCGGGAGCACGTCGGTCACGACGACGTTGGCGGCCGGGTCGGGACCGTTGTTCTTCGCCTTCAGCGTGTAGGTGACCGTGTCACCCGACACGGGGTTGGCCGGCGAAGCGGTCTTGGTGATCTCCACGTCCGCGTTCGCCTTGACCGGGGTGTCAACCGAGTCGTCGTTGTTCGACGGGTCCGGATCGTTTTCGTTGCCGGTGACGTGGGCGGCGTTGGTGATCACGCCGGTCGCGCTCGGGGAGACGCTGACCGTGATCCCGGTCTGGCGGGAACCACCGGCGGCGATCGGGTTGAGCGTGCAGGTCACGACCTGGCCGGCCGCGCTGCAGCCCGGGGCGCCATCAACGTAGGTGACTCCGGCGGGCAGGGTGTCGGTGATCGTGATTCCGGTTGCCTCATCGGGACCGGCGTTGCTGACCACGAACGTGTAGAGGATGTTCCCGCCGGCGACGACCTGGGCCGGATCGGCGTTCTTGACGATCGAGAGATCGGCCGACTTGCCAACCGGCGTGGTGACGTCGTCATGGTTGTTGGACAGGTTGGGATCGAATTCGTTGCCGGTCGCTGACGCGTTGTTGGTCAGTTCGGTCGTGCCCACCGCCACGGTGCCGCTGACTTCAACGGTCCAGGTGGAGCCGGAAGCGAGGTTGCCGACCACGCAGCTCACGTTCGGAGCGGCGACGGTGCAGGCGCCCTGGTTGGTGGTGACGCCGGACAGGCCGGCCGGCAGCGCGTCGGTGAGGACGACGCCGGTGGCGTTCGAGGGACCGAGGTTCTTCACCTTGATCTCGTAGACGACGGTGTTACCGGTGACCACGGTGGCCGGAGACTTCTTGACCTTGGTGACCTGAAGGTCCGCGCCGAGCACTTCGACGTCATCCGAACCGCTGTTGTTGCCCGGGTTCGGGTCGGTCTGCTGGGCGCCGACCGTCGCGGTGTTGTGAAGCACACCGTGAGCGGAACCGTCGACGTGGACTGTCACGGTGACGGTGTAGCTCGCCCCGGAGTTCAGGGTGCCGACTTCGCAACCGAGCGTTCCCGTGACCGGCTGGATCGCACAGCCGGGAGCTGGGGTGGCCGAGACGAAGCTGAGGCCGGCCGGCAACTCGTCGGTGATCGCAACCGAGGTCGCCTTCGAGGGTCCGTAGTTCCTGACCGTGAGGGCGTAGGTGAAGTTCTCGCCGATCAGAACCTCGTCCTTGGACGCGGTCTTGGTCAGGCCGAGGTCGGCGACGTTCGAGACCGGGTTGGTCGAGCTCGAGGTGTTGTCGCTCAGGTCGGAGTCACCGCCGCCGGAGACGGTCGAGGTGTTCTCGACCTCACCGCTGACGCCGCTGTCGATCGCGACGGTCAGGACGATGTTCGGGTAGCTCGCACCGGCAGCCAGCGCATCGCTGCGCGAGCAGGAAAGCGAACTGGCCGGGACGCTGTTGCAGGTCCAGCCGGGCGCGCTGATCGCGGTTACGGTCAGTCCGGAGGGGATCGGATCGGTCACGGAGACCGTACCCGAGGTGGGAGCGTCGCCGTGGTTGTTGACGGTCAGCGTGTAGGCGCTGTTGCCGCCTGCCGTGAAGGCCGCACCAGTGCGCACCTTGGTGATCTTCAGGTTCGGCGTTGCCGTCACCGTTGCGGTGGCGGTCGAGGTGGCGGTCAGCGGGGTGCCGGTGGCCCGGCTGTTGAAGGAAGCCGTCGCGGTGTTGGTCAGGACCGTGCCCTGCGGGACCGGATTGACGGTCGGGCCGTTGACCTTGACCTTGAAGGTGACCTCGTATTCGCTGTCCGGCTTCACGTTGCCACCGACCGAGGTCGTCGCACCCTCGCCCAGGCGGGCGACGATCCGGCTGTTGGCCGAGTCGTATTCGGCGATGTCGTCCGAGCTTGCGTCGGTCTTGGCGCCGGTCGAGGCGTTGGTGTTCTTGGTGATGTTGATCGAGCCGGGCACGTAGGTGGTGTTCGGCGGGATCGGATCGCGCAGGACGAAGTTCGAGGTGCCGTCCTGGCCGTTGTTCTTCGCGTAGATCTTGTAGGTCAGGGTGTCGCCCTGGCGCACGTTGCCGCCGTTGTCGTCGGTGACCGACTTGGTCTGGTCGATCTTCGGCGCGTAGATCTCCGTCTGGAAGGTGATTACGCCGGGCAGGTACTGGTCACCCGAGGTGGTTACCCGCAGGGTCGCCGAGGTTTCGCTGTTGCCGACCGTGCCCGGGGGCGGGGTGGTCCAGGCGGCGTCGATGCCGAGCGCGTTTGCGTAGTTCGGGTTGCGATCGGTGTAGAGCACGCCGTTGTACGAGATCCGCGAATCAAAGAAGTTGGTCGCCGGATGCTGGGCATCGGAGAGCGTGTTGCCGTTCAGGGAAGCCGAATCTCCGACCAGGCCGTGGTCACCCTCCCAGGTGACGAATCCGATCTGGGGGTTGACCGGACCCGAAGGCGGCGTCAGGAAGCCCGAGAAAGGAATCGTGGTCGGCGGGTCCGAGGGACGGATGGTGACCAGACCGTCGAAGATCGACATGTTCTTGGCCGTTTCCGCAGTGTTCCGGTAAGCGACGATCAGGGTCCAGCCGGCGTAGTGATCCGAGCCCTTGCCGGCCTGGATGTTGGCCACGCCATAGGTGCCGTTGCCCGCGTTGGGCAGCGCCTGGATGAGGCTGGTTACGTCAGCGAAGGCCTGGTAACGGCCGACGTTCAGGGTCGAGTCGTCGAGCGTGCTGGCCGTGATCGTGGTGTAGGTGCTCGATCCGGGAAGCTTGAGCTTGACCTTGTTGCGGTCGCTCGAGTTGGGCGCGGACGCCGAGCCGGTGCTGTAATCGCCGCCCCAGTAGAGACCGGCGAAGAGAATCGTCGATCCGGAAGGCAGGCTCTGGTTAGCCGTCGAGGAGTTGAAGGTCGAACTGTCGGAATCAACGTCGACATAGGTCATGTCGTAGTTGTTGTTGTAGTACGAGTTCGCCGAGGAGGTGGGGTCCTGGGTCTGTGCGGTCGAACAGCCCGATGCGCTCGAGGGGCAGGTCATGTTGGTGTTCGCGATGCCCTTGATCGACCCGGTGTCATTGGTCGTGTAGCGAACGCTGAAGCTGCGGTCAGCCTGGGCAGTGGAAGCGAAGCCGAGGCCGAGAATGGCGGCGACGATGACGACGCGGGCGATGATTCGAGCGGGGAAATTCATTCAGTTCTCCGAGGTTTCTCTTTTGGGTACACCGGTTTCGTTCGAGCCATTTCCTGGCCCGGCTGAACGGTGGGAAAGCCTCGAAGGCCCGGTCAACTGCGCAAGTATCGAGATTCAGCAGTTGACAGAGTGTCTTTTCTGGATCCCTGCCGGTTTCCAACCGGCTCTCGAAGGGGGTCCGCACCCGTCTCCCGTGTTCTTATTGGTCGATTGAGAATACGCGTTTTCTGATGCGTGTCAAGTGTCCGGACCGACTGATATGAAAAATGCGAATTACCCGCAATCGGCGGTACAGCACGGGTTTACCGGTTATCGGGCTCGGCGGACTGCCTTGAATGTGCCCGCAAATAGCCGGGATTTGCCTGCTTTGCCGGCTTGAGCCGGTCGACCGCAAGTCAGGCACCTCCGGCCCGAATCGGACGACCGGATTCTGCCCGCCGGCCTGGATCAGTCGAAGGCGTAGAGGACCAGCAGGGCGACTGCAACGAAGACCGCCCCGGCGATGATCACTCCCCGGTCCTCGGCCACGATCGCCGCGGTTGAACGGTCATCCGAGCGGTCGTAAATCAGATAGAGGTAGCGGAAGATGCCGTAGACGACGGGGGGAATCGTCAGCATCATCTCGGAACCGGCCAGGGGCGAGTTCACGGTGTAGATCGCGTAACTGACCACGGTGCCGGTAGTCACCATGGCGACCATCTGGTCGAGGAAGGGCAGGGAGTAGTGCTCTAGCACCGGTCGGCTGCTTGTTCCCTCGTGAAGTTCGGATACCGCTTCCTGGCGCCGCTTGGTGAAGCCGAGGAAGCAGGCCAGCATGCCGGTGCAGAGGATCAGCCACTCCGAGGCGTGGGCATCCACGGCCTCGGCGCCGGCCATCACCCGGAGGATGAACAACGTGGCGAGGGTCATCACATCGATGATCACGACCTGTTTGAGGCCGAAGCTGTAGGCGACCTGGATCACGCCGTAACCGGCGACCATGCAGCCGACCTTCCAGTTGACCACCCCGAAGGCGACCCCGATCGCACCCGCGGCGAGCACCACCGAGAGAATCCAGGCAGTGCTGACCTTGAGCTGCCCCGCCGCAATCGGCCGGAACCGCTTCTTCGGATGCTGACGGTCGAGCTCGACGTCGTTCAGGTCGTTGATGAAGTAGCCGGCGCTGGAGATCGCGCAGAAGCAGGCGAAGGTAATCAGGGCCTGGCCGATCGCCCAGGTGTCATCGAGCTGACCGGAGAAGATCAGGCCGGCGAAGACCAGGACGTTCTTGACCCACTCCTGGGGCCGCGCCGTCTTCAGGGCGGCTCGCAACGGTCCGCGCTCGGTCAGTGTGTATTGGGGGGAGGCTTCCATGGTCGGGGTTCGCATCCCGACTGCGGGACACGGCCGGGGAAGGCTACCGGCTCAGGCCCCGGTTCAACCTGTTCATCGCCAGATGCACGCCTCAGTCCATCGAAAGCGCCGCGGCCAACCGACCCCGACCCGTCGAGATCCCGTTTTGCGCCACATACCGGCACAAAGTGGGCACTCGGTGAATCTTCCCGGCAAGAACTCCGCCCCGGCACTTGACTATGCACCCCTGCATAGGGTATGCATACCTGCATAGTCGGCTCAATCCCGAGCCGATCCTTCCCGGACCAAGGAGAAATCCAATGCCTTTGATGGAACTGACTTACGAAGAAGGGGCCCTGACGCCCGAGGCCCGCGACCAGCTGGTCGAGAACCTGACCACCAACCTGCTCAAGGCCGAGGGTGCCCCGAACACCGAGTTCTTCCGCAGCGTGACCTGGGTCCTGATCAACGAGCGACCCGCCGCGCTCACCTACGCCGGTGACAAGCCCGGAGCAGGTGTGGTGAAGCTGGACGTGATCACGCCCGAGGGCGCGCTCAACGACGACCGGCGCGAGCAGATGATCCAGGCCGGCACCGCCACGATCCGCGAGGCCTTCGGCATCGCCGACGAGGATGCCCTCAAGGTCTGGGTGCTTTGCCGCGACGTGGTGGACGGCGGATGGGGCGCGGGCGGCAACGTCATCCATTACAAGGAGCTGGTCGAGATCGCCAAGGCCCAGCGGGCCGAACGGGAAGCCGCGGCGGCCTGACCCTGAGGCGCCGGCTGGCCGCACAGCCAGCCGGCGCCCCGCCATCCGGAACGGATCTCTTTCGACCATGACAACCAGCACCCGCGAAGCGATGCTCGGCTCGGCGATCCGCCTCTTCCGCGAGCGGGGGGTCGGCGACACCTCCTTCGCCGACGTGCTCGCCGCGAGCGGCGCCCCCCGGGGGTCGGTCTACCACCACTTTCCGGGCGGCAAGAAGCAGCTCGTCCAGGAAGCGATCGAGTCGGCCGGCGGCTATGTCGCCGCCAATTTCGAAAGGAGCGAGGACGGGCCGGCCGAGATGGTCGACCGCTTCGCCCGCTTCTACATAAGCGAGCTTGAACGCACGGATTTCCGCGAAGGCTGCCCCCTGATGGCCGCCGCGGTCGCCGGAGCCAAGGAAGAGGCCGCCGTCCCCGCCGCCAACGCCTTCAGCCAGATCCACGAAGCCCTCACCGATTCCCTCACCGGGGCCGGGGTGAAGAAACCCCGGGCCAGCTCCCTCGCCACCCTCGCAATCTCGGCAATCGAGGGAGCGATCATCCTCAGCCGAACCGAGAAATCAACCGAACCCCTCAACCAGACCCGCCAGGAACTCCACGATATCTACGCCGCCGCGCTCCCCTGAGCCACATTAGATCGAGAAGGCAAAAGTGGCCATATAGCGCTCCCTTTTGCCATCTCGATTCCCCAGCCCCCACTCAATCGATCAGGACGCCCGGGTTGAGCATGTGGTCGGGGTCGACGGCTGACTTGGCGGCGGTGAGGGCAGCGGCGAACTGGTCGGGGCGCTGCTGGTCGTACCAGGGGCGGTGGTCCCTGCCCACCGCGTGGTGGTGGGTGATCGTTCCGCCGTTTTCGATGATCGCCTGCGAGGCGGCGGCCTTGATTTCGTCCCACTGGGCTACCTCGCTGCCTCGTCGGGCAGGCGCGAGGACCGTGAAGTAGGGGGCGGCGCCGTCCGGGTAGACGTGGGTGAGGCGACAGCTGACCCGCGGGGCACCTTCGCCTTCGCTCGGGGCGCCGGTGACCTCGGCGACGGCGCGCCGGGTGGTTTCGATCACGCTGCGGTGGAACTCCTCGAAGCGGTCCCAGGTGATCGCGGTCTCGAAGGTCTCGGCGATGATCCCGCAGGCGACGAAGGTGTCTCTCATATACGGGGCCATGAGGAAGGCCGAACGCCAGCGGTCGGCGCCGGCCTCGTCTTCTCCCCCGCCCCCTTTGTTGCCGGCCCGGTCGGACGGGGTCGATGAACTGCGCGAAGCAACCCGGCCGCCCTCGCCCTCGGCGATCGCCACGGCCTGGTCCATGCGGTCTTCGACCGGCTGGCCGTGGGATTCGAAGCCGATGATCAGCAGGGTCGCCGAACCGTCACCGGCCATCGTCGTCGCGGCCTCCGAGGAATCGATCAGGCGCAGGTTGGAAGGCATCAACCGCGACTGGGCGATCAACCGGACCGCGCCACGGGCCGCCTCGGAGAAGGCGGCATCTCCGGGAGGGAACTCGACCGTCGCGGTCGCCTTGAAGTCCGGTCGGGGCCGAACCTTCATCCACGCCTCGGTTACCACTCCGAGGATGCCCTCGGAGCCGAGCAGCATCCGGTCCGGGGAAGGCCCGGCGCCGGAACCGGGCAGGCGGCGGGACTGCCACTCGCCGGCCGGGGTGATCGCGCGGATCGATTCGGTCAAGTCATCGACGTGGGTTTCGCCGGTCGCGAAGTGGCCGCCGGCCCGGGTCACGATCCAGCCGCCCAGGGTCGCGTACTCGAAGGACTGGGGGAAGTGACGCAAGGTCAGTCCGTGTGCCTTGAGCTGGTCTTCCAGTTCCGGGCCGCGGGCCCCGGCCTGGATGCGGGCGGCGAGCGACGTTTCGTCGACCTCGACCAGCCGGTTCATCCGGGTCATGTCGAGCGAGACCACCGGCCGGTCCGGGTCGGCCAGTCGCGGTTCGACCCCGCCGCAGACCGAGGTGCCGCCACCGAAGGGAATCACCGCGGCGCCCCACCCGGCCGCCCGGGAGAGCACCTCCTCTACCCCGGCTTCATCCTCCGGGAAGGCGACAAGATCGGGCGGGTTGTCGAACTGACCGTAGAAGCCGCGGACGATGTCGCGGTAGGCCTTGCCGAGGGCGTGGACCGTGCGCTGGTGCTTTTCGTCGGTGAAGATGCCGCCGGGGGAATCGAGCCGGGACTGCCTCAGTTCGACCTGGTCGAGTTCGGCCGGCCGCTCCGGGGCCTGGCCGAAGCCGAGCATCGGGATGATGCCTTCGGCCGCGGCGACGATCTCCTCATGGGAAGGCTGCTGGTCCTCGTAACCCCAGCCCCAGTGCTTCAGCCGGCGATCCGTCATGTCTGCTCCCGGTCACGGGAATCGAGATGGCAAAAGGGAGCGCTATATGGCCACTTTTGCCTTCTCGATTCGGTCAACGGGCCTACCAGTGGACGCCGCGCAGGAGGTGGGCGAAGGCGACCGCTTCGGTCGATGGCGCCTTTTCGGTCTCGCCGTCCTTGTCGCCCTTGGCCGCCTTCGAATCCGGGAAGAGCTTGTAGCCGGT
>JAIBCJ010000044.1 GCA_019694145.1 Solirubrobacterales bacterium
TTCGCCCTGGCCGCCCGCTCGATCGGCCTTTCCTCGAAGGGAACCCATGACGGATTCGACGTCTATCCCGACACCCGCAGCCAGGTCTACGGCGGGATCTCGACCGAGTACCCGCGGACCAACCGGGCCTGCGCGAAGACCCCGAGCCAGGCCCTCTTTTACGGCGGCAAGGTTGCGATGGCCCTCTTCTCGGCCTCTTCCGGTGGTCACACCGAGAGCATCCAGAACATGTGGGGCGGCGCGGCGATCCCGTACCTGCAGGGCGTCGCCGACCCCTGGGACAAGGTTTCGCCGTACTACCGCTGGACCTACAGCTTCTCGCCGGCCCGGATGAACTCCCTGCTCGGCAGTTACCTGGCCGGGCGCCTCCGCTCGGTGAAGATCACCCAGACCGGGGTTTCGAAGCGGGTCATGTGGGCCCGCCTCTACGGCACCCGGGGCGTTACGAAGATCAGGGGCGATTCCCTCCAGTACGCCCTCGGACTCCCCGACCGACTGATCTTCTCGATCAGGAAGAAGTAGCGACCCGGGCGGTCACGCCTCGGATTCATCGACATCCCACTTTGCGCCACATACCGGCACAAAGTGGGCATTCGGTGATCCGTGGCTAGAAGTTGTAAGGCGAGTTTTCGTCTTCTTCGGGGCCGGCGAGGAAGTTTCCGGCGGCGGTTCCGAGGACTGTGCCAAGAACCGCCCCAGCGGCGATGTCGCTGGGGTAGTGCATGCCGAGGTAGGGACGGCTGACCGCCATCACGGCGGCGGCTCCGAAGAGGGCGAGTTTCAATTCCGGGCGGATCCGGCTCATCGCCGTAGCCGCGGCAAACGAAGCCGTGGCATGGGCGGAGGGGAACGAAAGCGAAGAGGGCGCACCGCCCAGCGGGGGCAGGCCTTCAAGCTCCGGCCGCGGACGCCTTACCACCAGCTTGACCAGGAAGTTAAGGCCGATCGCCACCGGGCCGAGCAGCGAAGCAAGCAGCCACTCCTTGCGGTGCTCTCCGTCAAAAACCGCGCCGGCCAGGCCGATCCCGAACCAGAGGTAGCCGTTCTCGCCCGACTTCGAGATCAGGTGAGCCGACTTCTCGACCGGAGCGGCGTGACCGCGGGTGCGCATGATGCGCAGCAGTTTCAAATCCAGTTGCTTCACGAAGTGAGCAGAATAGGGGGCCATTCGGGATGATCGCGGCGTGGATCGTCCCGAACCCCAGACTGAAGAAGAGTTCGAGCGGGAATTCCGCCGCGCCGGCCTGCCGCTCCTGAACGAGAATTACTCGGCTTCGGAGGACATCTTCAACCGGGCCGTGCCGCTGCTTGGACTGGTCCTGGTCCTGGAAGTGACCGGACCTCTGAACAAGAGCTGGTCGACCCTTGGCAACGTCGCCGCGGTGGCGACCGCGATGCTGTTGATGCTGGTCGCTCTCGGCCTGATGAACCGGATGCGCGGCCGCGCCTTCTTCTCGCTGCCGCGCAAAGTGGGACGCCCCGAGCTCGCCGCCTTCGTAATCGTGCCGGCCCTCCTGCCGGGAATCATTTCCGGCCACTGGGGAATCGCGGCCCTGACGGCCCTCTTCAACCTTGCCCTGCTCCTCGTCATCCTCGGAGTCGTCGGTTTCGGCGTGATCTCGATCATCCACTGGGCCCTGGCCCGCCTGCTCGGGGAGCTTTCCCGTTCGCTCGGGCTGCTGGTCAAGGCAGTGCCGCTCTTGATGATCTTCTCTCTGATCCTCTTCCTGACCCCGGAGCTCTGGCAGGTCTTCGCGACCCTGCCCGATCAGTCGCTCCTGCTGCTGGTCGCCCTCTTCATGTTGCTCGGCTCGGCCTTCCTGATCGCCCGGATTCCCCATGAGGTGGCCAGCCTCGAAAAGGAGGCGGGCGGGGGAGGCCCGCCGCTCAGGCAGCGGCAGCGGTTCAACGTCGGGCTGGTCCTCTTCGTCAGCCAATCACTCCAGGTGCTGCTGGTGGCCCTCGCGGTCGCTGTCTTCTTCGTGATCTTCGGCCTCCTGACGATCGGCGCCGACACGGTGAGCAGCTGGATCACTCACCCGGCCGACGTTCTCTTCGAGTTCCACCTGGCCGGGCGCGAGGCGGCGATGACCAGGGAACTGCTCCGGGTCGCGGTCGCGATCGCTTCCTTCACCGGCCTTTACTTTGCGATCTCGATGCTGACCGACGACCTCTACCGCCGGGAGTTCCTCAACCGGATCACCGACGAGATGAAGCAGACCTTCGTCCGCCGGGCCGAGTACCTGAAATTGCTCGGGAAGGGCTAGAAGCCGACGGTCTTGGCGTCCGAGGAGATGCGGACGAAGATGACCTTGCCGAGGTCGATCAGCAGGGTTCCCTCGTCGGTCTCGATCTCATGCGGGCTGTCCCCGGAGCCGAGCGCCTTCTTCAGTGACTTGACCTGCGATTCGTCGAGGCGGGCCGGGATCACCTGGCCACCGTCGAAACCGATCTCGACCGAAGTCTTGCCGGCGGCCATCAGTGATCCTCCGCCGGCTGGACGATTTCGGTCAGGACCGAGCCGGTCGCGGCCGGGTGCAGGAAGGCAACCCGGCTCTGGCGGATGCCGGTGCGGGCTTCCTGGTCGATCAGCTTCACGCCCTGCTCCTTGAGCGAGGCGAGCGTGGCGTCGATGTCTTCGACCGCATAGGCGACATGGTGGAGGCCGGGACCCTTCTTCGCGATGTACTTGCCGACCGGGGTATCGGGGCCGAGGGCGCTCAACAGTTCGACGTGCCCGTCGCCGACGTCGAGCAGGACCGCCTCGACTCCCTGCGATTCGACGGTTTCGCGGTGAACGAGCTCCATCTCGAAATTCCGCTCATAAAGCTTGATGGCGGCGTCGAGATCCTCAACAGCCACACCGATGTGATCTATGCGAGTGAACATGAGGCGACAAGCCTAGCGATGAGGCCTATCCCACCATCCGGCCGAGGCCGGATATCCTCCGGCCATGGAGCAGAAAGTCGAAGGATCGACTGAGACCAGGGGGAGCGAAAGGCTCGGCTGGAAGGGCCTCTTCACGAATCATGGCCCAAAGTTTGAGGTGTCCCGGCTCGTCCACCAGATCGTATTTGGATTGTTTCTGATCCTCGGGTTCGTCCCGGTCTTTTTGATGTCGAGCCACATCCACTACCCGTGGAACGCATCTTTTCTCGAAGAGCTCGCGCCGATGATTGTCTTCATGGTCTACGGCGCTGGCTTGTTCTCCGGCGCTGGCCGGTTCACCCGGTGGCTTTTTGGGCCGATGCCCAAGCGCGAGCCGTACCCCACATCACCGTTGCCACCTCAGTATTCGGGACAGGATCAGGTTTCCAAGGAAACGAAACCGAAAGACGAATGAATTACCAACCGTCAACAGATGAATTCCGCCCGTTGTTTCTCGTTCACTGCCTCACTGGCGAGCTTGTCGGTCGCGAATCTCGACCTTGGCAGCTGAGGGTCGACCCGGCCGATCGCAGGCCCCGTCGACCCAAACCGTCCTAATCCACGGTTTCCCGCAGCGAAAATCTTGTGGGGCGTGATCGGCCTGGGCCGGGTCAGGACTCCGCGGTCCCGAGCAGGCGGGGTGGGATCCAGGTGTAGAGGTTTTCCATCAGCTCTACGTCCTCGACGGTGATTCGTTCGTCTTTGCCGTGGACGAGGGGCTTGGTTTCGGCGATGCTCATGCGCTGGGGGGCGAAGCCGAAGACGGTGGCGCCGAAGGCCTTGCGGAACCAGTGGGAATCCGAGAAGCCGGGCATGACCTGGGGCAGGACCTCGGCCCCTGGTTCGGTCAACCCGACCCACTCCTCGATCGCCTCGGCCAGCGGTCCGTCGTAATCGGAGCGATTGCCGACCACGGGGTCGTTGAACTCGATCCGCCAGTCGCCGTCACCGAGTACGAGGTCGATCCGGGCCCGGACCTGCTCTTCGGTCATGCCGGGCGGGGTGCGGCAGTCGATCACCAGCTCGGCCCGGGAGGGGATCACGTTCTCGCGGCTGGAAGCGCTCGCCATGGTCGGGGCGATCGTCACTCCGAGCATCGGGTCGGCCAAAAGCTTGGCGACCAGCGGGTCGATCGCTTCGATCTCGCGCAGGGCGGCGTCGGTGTCCTCGACCGGATGGCCGAGCAGCCTTTCGAGGAAGAGGTCGGTGTCCGGGGTCGACTCATGCGGCGGCTGGCGATGGGCGTTCGAAAGCGCGGGGGCGAGCTTGAGCAGGGCGTTGTCACCGACCCGGGGGATCGAACCGTGGCCGGCCTCCCCTTCGGTGATCACGGTGAAGCGGAAAGTGCCCTTCTCGCCGATCGAGAGGGTGAAGAGCCGGCGACCGTCGAATTCGAGCAGTTCGCCGGCGCCTTCGTTCAGGACCCAGTCCGAGCGGACCTCATCCGGGTGCTCCTCGCAGAGCCACTTGGCCCCGAAATGGGCGCCGGTCTCCTCGTCGGCGGCGACGACCAGGATCAGGTCACCACGGGCCGGCCGCCATCCGGACCTAGCCAGGTTGACGCAGGCGGCGACCTCGGCCGCGACCTGATCTTTCATGTCGAGCGCACCGCGGCCCCATATGTATCCGTCGGCGAGATTGCCAGACCAGGGGTCATGCGACCACTCCTCCGGATCGGCCGGGACGGTGTCCACATGACTGATCAGGGCGAGGTTGGGTCCCGGTTCGACGCCCTTGAGCCGCGCCACCAGGTTGGGCCGCTCCGGCACCTTCGCCAGGAACTTGCAGTCCCAGCCGGCCGGGTCGAGAAAGCTCATGATGTGTTCCAGCGCCGGGCCCTCGTTCCCGGGCGGATTCACCGTGTTGAAGCGGATCAGCTCCTGAAGCAGGTCGGTCGAGCGCATAGGCGCAGGATCTCACAGCGGCGGTACTTATCCGGTCGACGTGGTTTATAGATCCCGATGCCTGTTGAAATAATCCCCAGTCCCATGAACTCCGATGGAAACAGGAAGGCCACCGGACACCGGATCCGCGCGATCGGTGCGCTCCTGCTCGCCCTTTTCGCGATCGGTCATTTCACGAGCGAGGCCTCGGCCGGAACCCGTCCGCTGAAGACCGGAGTCACGGTGATCGACTTCACCAATACGAGCGAAGCCGGCTACAAGCGGATTCGCAGCACCGGTGCCACCCTGACCCGGGTGATCATCACCTGGCCGCTCGTGGTCGGCTCGAAAGCTCCGGCAAATCCGTCTGACCCGGCCGACCCGGCCTACAGCTGGGGGCACTACGACACCCAGATCCAGAACGCGGTGAACGCCGGGCTGACGGTGCTGGTCCAGATCAATGGGGCGCCGAAATGGGCCGAACGCTGCAAGACCCAGAGCACCACGGCTACCTGCAATCCGAATCCGGTCGCCTTCGCTCGTTTTGCCAGGGCGGCAGCGACCCGATACAGCGGCACCTATGAAGGGCTGCCCCGGATCCGCTACTGGGAGCCACTTAACGAGCCCAACCTCGAATCGAACTTTCTGCCGCAGAGGCGCAGCTCGGGCAAGCAGTCCCCGGTCCTTTACCGGTCGGTGCTGAACCGGTTCGCAGCCGCGGTCAAGGGCGTGGACCCCACCAACCTGGTGGTCGGCGGCGGTCTTTCCCCGCTCGGCGGCGGCAACTCCTACCACCCGCTCGCCTTCGCCCGGCAGCTTCTATGCATGCAGGGCCGGAGCAGGCCGACCCCGATCCGGGGATGCTCCGGCACGGCCCGCTTCGACATCTGGGCCTCCAACCCGTACACGACTGGCGGGCCGACGCACCGCTCGACCCACCCCGATGACATCCAGCTAGGCGACCTTTCGAACATGAGCCGGCTGCTGCGGGCGGCCAGGCGGGCCGGAAAGATCAAGTCGGGCTTCAAGCGGATTCCCTACTGGCTGACCGAGTTCAGCTGGGATTCGAAGCCGCCGGATCCGGGCGGAGTGGCGATGCCGCTGCTCAAGCGCTGGACCGCCCACGCGATGTTCCAGGCCTGGCGTTCCGGTGTCTCCGCTTTCTTCTGGTTCTCGCTGCGGGACATCGAGCGGACCCAGGGGCACCCCTACGCCTGGACCCTCGAGTCGGGTCTCTATCAGCGCAGCAACTCGCTCTCAAACGATCAACCGAAGGGCAACCTGACGGCATTCCGCTTCCCGGTGGTCGCCTTCCGTCGTCCCGGCGGGATCTACTTCTGGGGCCGCAACCCCGGTGGCAAGTCAGGCAAGGCGGTGATTCGCTTCCGGCCACCGAACGGCTCCGGCAGCCGCGTCCTGAAGCGGATCAAGGTCGGCAGCGGCGGCGTTTTCCAGGGCTTCGTGCGGACCCGCCTCGGTCGGAACTTCAAGGGCTCGGTCTTCGCCGACTCCGGCGGTCAGGCCTCGGTTCCCTTCTCTCTCACCACCGTCAAGGACTTCTACCAGCCGCCCTTCGGATAAAACTCCGGATTCCATTGTGAATCTGGACGCGCTACCCGGGGGGAAATCCATCTTGATTACGGGCGGAGCCGGCTTTGTCGGTTCCAGCCTTGCGATCTCGCTGGCTGAGTCGCATCCCGACAGGCGGATCGTCGCGCTGGACAACCTTTATCGCCGCGGCTCCGAGCTGAACCTCGACCGGCTGGGGCAGGCCGGGGTCGAGTTCGTCAAGGGTGACGTGCGGAACCCGGCCGACCTCGCACCCTTCGAGGACATCGACGCCCTGATCGAATGTTCGGCCGAACCATCGGTCATGTCGGGGACCGACGGTGACACTTCGTATGTCTATGAGACGAATCTGACCGGCGCCTACAACTGCCTGGAGCTGGCGCGGAAGAGCGGTTGCCAGTTCATCTTCCTTTCAACCAGCCGGATCTATCCGATGGTCGGGCTGCGTGAAGCGGCCTTGGTCGAGGGGGAGACCCGGTTTGAGCTGGCAGAGGACCAGCCTTCACCCGGATGGACTTCGGCCGGAGTCTCCGAGCGCATGCCGCTGGAGGGTGCGCGCACCTTCTATGGCACGACCAAACTCTCGGCCGAGTTCCTCTGTGCCGAGTTCGCGGCCCAGTTCGGGGTGCCGGTGGTGATCAACCGCTGCGGGGTGATCGCCGGTCCCTGGCAGATGGGCAAGGTCGACCAGGGGGTGTTCACCCACTGGATGCTGGCCCACGAATTCGAGAAGCCGCTCTCCTACATTGGCTTCGGCGGCAGCGGTAAGCAAGTGCGGGACCTGCTCCACGTCGACGACCTGGTTGAACTGATCGAGGAGCAGCTGGCTGACCCGGATCACTGGGCCGGGCAGACCTTCAACGTCGGCGGGGGCCGGGAGGTCAGCCTTTCGCTGCTCGAGGCGACCGAAATCTGTGGCCGCCTGACCGGTCACGAGCTGGCGATCGGCGCCGTGCCGGAAGACCGCGACGGTGACGTGCCGCTTTACATCTCGGATTGCTCCCGGCTCTTCGCCCATACCTCGTGGCGACCGAAACGCGACGCCGAATGCGTGCTGGCCGACATCCACACCTGGATCGGTTCGGACCGTGAACGGGTCGGGGCGGTGCTGGGATGAGGCTCTCGGTCGTGATCCCCGCCCGGGACGAAGAAGGCTCGATCATGAAGACGGTCGATGGCGTGGTCGAGGTGATGGAGCGCGAATCACTCGAGTACGAAGTGCTGGTGATCGACGACGGCAGCAAGGACGCGACCCGCAAGCTGGTCGAGGCGGCCGGCGAGAGCAATGCCAACATCCGCTGCCGCCCTTCGCCCTATTCCGGCGGGTTCGGACTGGCGGTGCGGGCCGGCCTCGAGCAGTTCGAGGGTGACGGGGTGGCGATCATGATGGCCGACTGTTCCGATGATCCGGAGGACCTGGTCATGTACCACCACATCCTTGCCGAGGGTTGGGATTGCGCCTTTGGCTCGAGGTTCATGCCCGGTGCGGTGGTGACCGATTACCCCCGGCTCAAGCTCCTGGTCAACCGGATGGCAAATGCCTTCGTCAACGTGCTCTTCCGGCTGGGGTACAACGACACGACCAACGCCTTCAAGGCCTACCGGCGCGAGGTCATCGAGACGATCGGCCCGCTGCTTTCCAAGCACTTCAACCTGACCGTGGAGATGCCGCTCAAGGCGGTCACTCGCGGGCACAGCTTCAAGGTCGTGCCCACCTCCTGGACCAACCGCACCGCCGGTGAAGCGAAACTGGCGATGCGCGAGATGGGCAGCCGCTACCTCTTCATCGTGCTCTACATCTGGCTCGAATACCACCTGAGCCGAGGCGATTACCGCAAGGCCGAAGGGTCTGGTTGACCTCCGGCGGATCGACTTTCCGGGACTGGCTGGGCCGGACCGAGGAGGTAAATCCCCGCAGTTGGCTGGTCGGTCTGGTGGTCGCGCTCCTGGGCTGGCAGGTCAGTCTCCAGGCACCGGTATACGGACTTGACCCGAGCTGGTGGTCCGGTCTCTACATGGCCTCCCACGAGAAGATGCGGTTCGGCACCGAGATCGTCTTCACCTACGGTCCGCTGGGAATCCTGCGGGAGCCCTGGCTCTTTTATCCGGGCCTGCTCAGCCTGATCCCCTTCCTCTACAAGGCGGCCCTCTTCACCGGATTCTGCATTGCCCTCGTCGCCGTGCTGAGGAGGCGGATCGGCTGGCTTTTCGCCGCGCTCGCCGCGCTCCTGCTGCTGCTCCTGCTCCGGCAGATCGAACTGGCGGTGGCGATTTCGATGCTGGTTTCGATCCTGATCATCGAGCGGTCCCCCGACGACCGGGTGATGCCCTTCCTGGCGATCGGCGGCGGCCTGCTGGCCGGCATTGAGATGCTGGGCAAACTCTCGGCCGGACCGGTGGTCGCCGTCGTGCTGCTGCTCGGTCTGATCGGGGCTCACGCGAGGATGCGCGACCTGATCGCCTACGGGGCCGCCCTGGTCGTCTCGATGGGGGCCTTCTGGCTGGTGACCGGCCAGTCCCTCGGCGACCTGCCGGACTTCGTTTCCAACTCGTTCCAGATCGTCAGCGGCTACGGCGACGCTATGACCCTTTACGACCAGTCACCGGTGATCAATCTCGTCTTCGTGGTCGTGGTTGCCCTGGCCACGATCGTCTGGACCCTTGAGGGTCGCTACGAAGACCGCCGCGCCGACCTGGCCGCCGGAGCGATCACCCTGGTCATCACCTTCGCCTTCTACAAGCAGGCGGTGATCCGCAGCGACGGGCTGCACCTTTCGACCTTCTTCGCCCTGGTCGCGCTGATCTGGGTCGCGGTTCCGCCGCGGCAGCGGATGCTGCCGCTTTCGCTGGCCGGGTTCGCTTTTTTCGCGATCACCGCCGCGCTCTATGCGAACAGCGTCACGCCCGGCCCGGGCTTCAATCCGGTCGCCAACCTGGGCTCGTTTCTGAGCGAAACGAGAACCGCTTTCGACACCGGCCGTCAGGAGGAGGAGATCGCCGAAAGCCGCGATGAGCTCCGGTCCCGTTACGGTCTCGGCCCCCGGCTGCGGGCCGAACTCGGCGAGCGGCCGGCCAGCGTCGAACCCTGGGAGGTGATGGCGGCCTGGGCCTATGAGCTCGATTGGTCGCCGGCACCGGTCTTCCAGAACTACAGCGCCTACACCTCGGAGCTGGACCAGCTGAACGCCGGGGTGATCAGCTCGGATTCCGGGCCCGAGCGGATCCTTCGCCATTTCGGCCGGAACCCCGACTACCCCGAACGGGGGATCGATCAACGCCTGCTGGCCTGGGATCCACCGGCCCAGGCGGTGGCGACCTTCTGTCACTTCCGCCCGGTCGCCACCTCGTTCGAGTGGCAGGTGCTGGCCAGGACCGGCAACCGCTGCGGTCCGATGGTCCCGGCGGGCAGCGTGGATTCCAGCTTCGGCCAGAGCGTGACCGTGCCGCCGCCCGGCCCCGGCGAGGTGGTGCTGGTCCGGATTCACGGGGCCGGGGTCCACGGTCTGGAGCGCCTGCGCTCGCTGGTCTTCCGGCCGAAGGAGCGGCGGGTCCAGGCGGGGCGCGGCTCCTACCGCCTGGTTCCCGGGACCGCCGGCGACGGGCTGATGCTCCGGGCCGGACCCGGGGTCCCCGACGCGTCCGGGCGCTTCTCGCAGGTTCCCCGGATTCGCCGTCTCGAACTGACCGGCACCTCCGGCGATCTCAGGTTCGACTTCTTCCGGATGAAGGTCCGGCCCTGGCGTTCGGCGCCGCGGGCAGCGGTTAGGCTGCCGACCCAGTGAACGGATTCGAGTCCAAGCTTCGGAGCTGGCTGGAGGCGATCGGGAGGTGGAATCCGCCCAGCTGGATTCCCGGGCTGATGATTGCCCTGCTCGGCTGGACGGTCGGTTTCGCACATCCCTTCGGTGGTCTCGACTCGAGCTGGTGGGTCGGTCTCTACCTCGCGGCCCACAACCAGATGCAGTTCGGGACCGAGATCGTCTTCACCTACGGTCCGCTCGGAATCCTCCGTTTCCCCTGGCTGCTCTACCCGGGCGCGCTGGCGGTGATCCCGTTCGTTTACGCATCGATCCTGCATGTCGGTTTCAGCTCGGCCCTGGTTGCGGCACTGAGGAGAAGGGTCGGTCTGCTCTGGGCGATGCTGGTCGCCCTGCTCGTGGTGGTCCAGCTCGAGTGGGTCGAGCAGGAGGTGGCGATCAGCATCCTGGCGGCGATGCTGATGATCGAGCGGCGCCCGGCCGGCCGCAAGCTGCTCTTCTTTGCGGTCTGTGCCGGATTGCTGGCCGGGACCGAAATGCTGGTCAAGCTTTCGACCGGCCCGGTGATCGCCGCGGTCCTCCTGGTCGGACTGGTCGGGGCGCGGGCGCGGACCCGCGAGATCGCGGCCTACCTCGGCACCCTGGCCGGGTCGATGCTGGTCTGCTGGTTCGTGACCGGCCAGGACCTCTCGAACCTGCCCGACTTCATCGGCAACTCGATCCAGATCGTGCTCGGCTATCAGGAGGCGATGGCGGTCTACGGCCAGTCCGGCTGGTACTCGCTGATCATCGTCGCCGGCGGAGCGCTCTGTTTCGCCTGGGCCCTGTTCGGCGGTTACGCCGACCGCCGGGCCCGGATCGCCGGTGCCCTGGTCGCGGCGATCGTGATCTTCGTCTTCTACAAGCAGGCGGTGGTGCGGATCGACAGCGCCCACATCGCCCTGTTCTTCGCCCTGATCGCCGTGCTCTGGCTGGCCGTCCCGCCGCGACAGGGGTTCGCCGGAATCTCGCTGGCCGGACTGGCCTTCATGGGTGTGGTTTCGATCTATGCGGCGACCGGCGTGCCTTCCCCCGGGCTGAACCTGATTTCCAACCTGAGGGGTTTCTACGAGGAAAGCAGGACGGCCCTCAGCCCGGCCCGTCAGCGGGCCGGCGTCGACTTCTGGCGCCAGGGAATCCGGCACAACTACCAGCTCGACCCGAAACTGCTGGCCGAGCTCGAAGGCCAGAGCGTCAGCGTCGAGCCCTGGGAGACCACCGCCGCCTGGGCCTTCGAGCTCGATTGGCACCCGGCCCCGGTCTTCCAGAACTACAGCGCCTACACCTCGGCGCTGGATGAGCTGAATTCAGACACGATCGAGTCGGCCACCGGGCCCGGCCGAATCCTGCGGCATGTCGGTGACAATCCCTTCGGGCCGACGATCGGCCTCGACGGAAGGTTCATGGCCTGGGACCCGCCCGGCCAGGCGATCGCGGAACTCTGCAACTTCAGGCCGATCGGCGAGTCGGGACGCTGGCAGGTGCTGGCCCGCACCGCCAACCGCTGCGGCCCGCTGGTCCCGGCCGGGGTGGTGGAGTCCCGGTTCGGTGAAACGGTCCCGGTGCCGAAGCCCGGCCCGAACGAGGTAGTGATCGCGAAGATCCACGGAGCCGAGGTCCACGGGCTGGAAAGGCTGAGGTCATTCTTTTACCGGCCGGCCGAGCGCCGGGCGGTGGTCGAGGGAGGCTCCTATCGCCTGATCGCCGCCACCGCGGCGGACGGGCTGATGATGCGGATCGGGCGCAACATCCCCGAAGGGCGCGGCGACTTCGCGCAAGCCCCGCAGACCCCGACCATCGCCCTGACCGGTCCTTCCGGAGACCTGAAGTACGAGTTCTTCCGCTTCCGGGTTCGCTCCGCCGGTCCCGGGCTGAAGGATCGGCCGAGGCGCGAAGCCCGGTTGAAGCGCCGGGCTCAGCTGGAACGCCGGGCCGGTGAAGCCGCGCAGACCGTAACCGCTCCCTGACCCTGGAAACCGATCCGCCAGGGCCGGTCCGAATCATCGGCCGGGATCCGGTAGCCGCTCGCCCGCCCTCCGGGCACCAGCCAGGCGGGCGCTCCCGGGGCGGGGCCGAACCGGGTCAGCCGCACCACCGCATCGCGGGCGGGCCTGATGTAAAGCAGGGGACCAGCAACCGGCGCCGTGTCGGTCGCGCCGGCGTCGGCGGTGACCGTCTCGCAGGTTGAGCGGACCGGAGTTACCGAAAGGCCGTCCTCGGGCCCGATCCGGAGGGCCGGGACGAGCAGCTGGTCGAGTCGCGACCGGTAATCCGCCGTGGCCGAATCGATGTCGCTCTCGGTGAATGCGGGAGGTCCGTACCGGGCGACCGCGTCCCGGTAGATGGGGACCGTCAGAGGTGCGTCATCACCGGTCCCGATCGGGGTCTGGAAGTCCGGATCAATCGCATCCCCCGACAGCTTGAAGGCGGCCAGGGTGACGATGTTGACCTGCTCGAAAGGCTTGATCGTGTGGTTGAAGGTGTAGAAGAGGGCGAAGATGTTGACGGCGATCGAGGCTGCCGCGAGTACGGTCAGCCACTTCAGCCAGTTGCGGTCGGGCCGGAGCCCGGCGCATGCCCCGGCCAGCATCATCAGGATGAAGATCACGCTCGGGTACTGGTAGCGGCCGGTAAAGAAATCCCGTCCGGGAGTGAAGTTGAGCCCGCAAAGGATCCAGAAGGTGAGGCCCGCCGCCAGGGCGATCAGGAACTCGGGCGGGATCCTTCGGCGAAGCTGGAGGATCCAGGCGAAACCGGCCGCAACGGCGAGCCCGGCGATCGACCAGAGGTAGCTGTCATTGATCAGGCGCAGCGGAAAGGTGCCGGTCAGCGCGGCCGAGCCGTAGCCGAAGGCGGAGAGCACGAAGAACGGGGTCTTCAGCGCGTTCTCGAGGGTGGCGGCGTGTCCGCCGGACTGGTTCCAGCCGAGCAGCCAGATGCCATAGAGGAGAAGCGGCACCAGCACGATCCAGCTGTCCCTGAGCATGCGGCGAAGTCCCGGGTTACCGCCGCGGAAGCAGAGCTGGACGGCCGCGCCGACGAGGAACGGCATGGCCAGGGTGGAGAGCAGAAAGGAGGCGACCAGGAGCAGGCAGGCGAGGGCGTCGCTCCCCGTGTTCTCCCGGCGGAGCAGCAGCAGGGCACCAAGGCCGGTGACCGCGGACCCGCAGAAACCGATCTGGAAGGTCCAGATCAGGTCCTCGGTCGAGGAGCCGAGAAGCAGCACGACCGCGCAGCCGAGCACCGCGGCCGGGGTCCCGACCAGGGTTCGGATCCACTGGAACAGCATGACCACGCTGGCCAGGAAGAGAGCCAGTGCGACCAGGTGAAGCGGCATCGGCTCCATCCCGAAGACCGAAAGCGAGAGGTCGTACAGCGCCGCCGGAATCATGATCGGGTGGTCGTGGTGGGGCAGCAGCCAGTCGGAGGCTCCGTGCCGGAAGAAGATCAGCATCCAGTCGTCGATGAAGAAGCCGATGTTCGCCCGGAAGGCGAACAGCAGCGCCGCCGAGGCAGCGAGCAGCAGGCCGAATGCCCGGAACCAGCGTCGCTCCTGCCTGTCCGCTCCGGCGAGCGTTCCGTCGCTGCTCCCTCCCATTGGCGAGAAGGTTACCCGGCCCGGGTTGCTTCGCAGAGCAGGACCTCACCCCGGCCCTGGAAACCGATCCGCCAGGGCCGGTCCGAATCATCGGCCGGGATCCGGTAGCCGCTCGCCCGCCCTCCGGGCACCAGCCAGGCGGGCGCTCCCGGGGCGGGGCCGAACCGGGTCAGCCGCACCACGGCATCGCGGGCGGGCCTGATGTAAAGCAGCGGACCGGCAACCGGCGCCGTGTCGGTCGCGCCGGCGTCGGCGGTGACCGTCTCGCAGCTCGAGCGGACCGGAGCTACCGAAAGGCCGGCTTCGGGCCCGATCCGGAGGGCCGGAACGAGCAGCTGGTCGAGTCGCGACCGGTCCTCCGGCGGGGCCTGGTCGATTTCGTCTTCGCTGAGTCCGGCCGATCCGTAGCTGTCGAGGGCCGCCAGGTACCCCTTCGCGTCCACCCGGGCCAGCCCGTCGTCGGTCATTCCGACCGAGTAGCCGGGGTCGACGGTGTCACGGGCCAGGTCGATCGCGGTCAGGCTGGCCGCGTTCCGCTCCCCGATCGGCCGGATCTGGTCGTCGTATTTGTGGAAGAGCGCGTCGAGGTTGGTCGCGATGGCAACCGCCGCCACCGCCGCGATCACGGCGAGCGTCCGGGGGCCCGGACGGCAACCGGCGAAGGCGCCGCCGAGGATCATCAGCAAAAAGATCGCCCCCGGGAACACGTAGCGGCTGGCGTCGAATTCGCGCCCCGGTATGAAGTTCAGACCCGAGAGCGCCCAGAAGACGAGTGCGATCGCGGCTGCGGTCAGGAGCTCCGGGGCGATTCGCCGGCGTCGCCAGGCCACGAAGGCGACTCCGCCGGCGAGGACCAGACCGGGGATCGCCCATCCGGACTGGTCATGGGGAAGGTGAATCAAAAAGATTCCGGTCAAGGTGCTGGCCGCGAAGGCGAATGCTGCCGGCACATAGGCCGGCAGGTGCGCCGCGTTGTGCAGGCTGATCGCGTTCTCGGCGAGGTGACCCCAGCCCAGCCACCAGATCGCGTAAAGGACAGCCGGCACCAGGAAGACCCAGCAGCGGCGTTTCAGGGCGGACCAGTCCGGGCTGAGGTCCCGCGGGAAGAGGATCAGGACCGCGACCCCGGCCAGGAAGGGAATGACCAGAGACGAAAACAGCAGGCAGACGACCAGCGAGGCGCAGGCCCATGCATCGGCGCGGGTCGATCCGCGGCGGAGCAGAAGCAGCGCCGCCAGCCCGGCCGCAACCGACCCGAGGTAGCCGATCTGGAAGGTCCAGACGAGATCCTCGCCGGAGGCTCCGAGGAAGAGCAGGACGGCGCAGCCGATCGCCGAGGCCGGTTCCCCGACCAGCGGCCTGAGCCAGAAGAAGAGCAGCCAGACGCTGGCCAGAAAGAGGGCCAGCCCGGCCACGTGGATCGGGATCGTGGTCATCCCGAACACGGTGAGCGAGAGCTTGTAGAGCGCGTTCGGGAGCACGATGATGTGCTCGTTGTGGGGGAGGAGCCAGTCGGTCGGCCCGCCCTCGCGGTAGATGACCAGGGCCCAGTCGTCGAGGAAGAACCGCAGGTCCGCCCGCAGGGTCATCAGCAGCGCGGCGGAAAGAAGGGTGAGCAGACCGAGCAACCACGGCCACGGCTGCTCGCGGACCTTCGCCTGGAAACTCTTTGGGCCCGCTCCCATTCGCGGAGCCTACTTTGAGGGTGAAGCGGGACACACGGTCACCGGGCCCCTTCCCTTGAAGCCGATCCGCCACGGTCTTTCCGAGTGGTCGCGAGGTATCCGGTAGCCGACCGCTCGCCCTCCGGGAGCAAACCAGGCCAATGCTCCGGTCCCCGGGCCGAAGCGGCCCAGCTTGATCGTCACCTGCCGCCGGGAGCGGATCAGCATCAGGGAGGAGCCGACTTCGAGGTTCCCGCTGGCGGCCGGGTCGGCGGTGACGGTCCGGCACAGGTCGCGGTCGGCCGCCAGATTTCCGGCGGGCAGGAGCCGGACCGGCAGGGCGCCGACCAGGATCTGATCGAGCCGGATTCGCTGATCGACCGGCAGGCCCCCGATTTCGTCAGGTGGCAGCCCGGCTTTCCCGTACTTCTCCGCCGCTTCCAGGTAGCTCCCGGCATCGACCAGGGCCTGGCCGTCGTCGGTCATCGCAACCGCGTACCCGTCCGGCACCGTGCGACTGGCGAGGTCGAGACCGGCAAGGGCGAGGTGATTGCGTTGGGCGTAGGGTCGGTAGGTGCCGCGGAAGAGGTCGTTCAGGGTCTGGAGATTCACCACCAGCGAGACGGCACAGACCGCCGCGATCACGGCCAGGGTCCGCGGCCCGGGCCGCGACCCGGCGAAGGCGCCGCCGAGCAGCATCAGCAGGATCACCGCTCCCGGGTACTGGTAGCGGCTGTTGAAGAACTCGCGGCCCGGGATGTAGTTGAGACCGGAGAGGGCCCAGAAGCCGAGCGCGATCGTGGCCGCGACCAGCAGCTCCACCGGGATCCGGCGCCGGATGAAGAGCACCAGTCCCAGAA
>JAIBCJ010000145.1 GCA_019694145.1 Solirubrobacterales bacterium
CTGCCCTGGGTGCCTTCGGGGCATTCCCAGACGTACTGGAAGGTGCGGCCCTTCTGGACGAATCCGCCCGGGTCGGTCCAGTAGCCCTTGTAGGCGCCGTCCATCTCGTTCGAGTAGAAGACGCCGTGCGGGTGCATGGTGACCGGGACGTCGCAGGCGTTGCGGAAGTTGACGACCAGGGTGTCACCGACCGTGACGTCAAGCAGCGGGCCCGGCACGGTGGCCGGACCCAGCGGCTTGCTGAAGTCGGTGTCGTAAAGACGATACGCATAGGCCGGGACCTTGGTCCGCCCGACCGTCTTCTTGATCGACGTACCCATCATCTGGTCCCGTTGCTTGGGGACCACGTTCCAGGTGACGGGTTCGGCCTGGATCCAGTACTCCTTGCGGTTGCCGGAGATGTCGGCGTTGCTTACGGAATTGCTCCGTTTTGCAGCCGCAACCTTCGGCGGTACCTCGATCTTGTTCGCCAAAGCGGCGAGGTCGGTGTTGCTGTCAATCGAGTACTGCTTGCCCGCGATGGTGCAGAGAAACGCACCACCGGCCAGTCCGAGGAAATTCCTGCGGTCCATTGGATCCAGTCCTTTCTGGCTCTTGCCAGACCTGATGCTCGCCCGGTTACTTGACCGTGACCGTCATCTTCATCGTCGCCGAGTGGAGCTCGCAGACGAAGTGATAGACGCCCGGCTTCTTCAGCTGCTTGGGGCCGAAGGTGAAGAAGGTTGCCGGCGCGGTTGGAGTGTTCAGCGAGTACTTCTCGCTGGCGGTCAGCCCGACCGGGAACGGATCATCCAGGGAAACGGTGTGACCGTTCGCGTTCGAGTTGCTCCACACCCACTTGACGGCCTCGCCCCGGTTGATGGTCACATCGGACGGGTAGTAGTAATCGTCGAGGACGTCGATCGTGGCGGCAACCTTGACCGGAGGCTTGGCGAGCTTCGCGTACTTCTTGTTGACCCGCTTGATGCAGGCCTTGCGCTTCGCCTTCGCCTTGATCCTGTAGCACTTCTTCAGTTCGGCCCTCTTGGCCTTCTTCTGCTTCGCGGTCAGGCTGGAGCCGGACGCGGCTCCGTCACCCGATGCTGAAGCAGTGGCGGGAACCGCGCTGGCGGCCCCCAGCGCCAGCGCGACGATTCCCACGGACAGCAACCCTGCTGCTCTTGACTTGATCTTGCTGCTCATTTTGATTCTTACCTCTTGAATTGTGGTTTGGCTGGGGGCAGAACTGCTCCTGGTCAGGAGCAGGTCACCGGGTCGGCCCGATCCTCGGTGTACGAGACACCCTTGGCATCGGTGTACGCCGGATGCGGGGTGCTGACGTTCATCTCGCACTCCTGCTTCTGCGGCGGGTGCTGCGACACGTATCCGAAGATCGTGTCACCGTCACCGGGACCGTTCGACGGGTCACCGTCGTCGGCGTAGGAGGCGATGTTGATCTGGAGGCCGGCCGTCAGTTCGATCGGCGAAACGTCCTTCTGACCAACCACCGGCTGCGGGCAGCTGCTCGGGTAGATCGTGGAAAGCGCGACCGTACCGTTGCCGGGGGCGAAGCTGGAACCGGCAGTGTTGCCCTGCCAGCAGTTGCCACCGCCCGAGTAATCCGAGAAGAAGTCGAACTTCCCGTTCGGATCGTCGCCGTTGCGGCCCATGTTGTTGTCGATGAACTTGTTGTTCAGGTTCATCGCGTCGTCGCCGACGTTGACACCGAACAGTTCCGGTCCGGAGAAGGTGGCTGCGCCCCACTTCTCGTTGCCGAAGATGTTGTTGTCGTAGACCTCGACGCTGTCGGTGCCGTACAGGACGACGCCGATGCCGATCGGGTAGTTGACGTCACCGATCGTGGCAACCGTCTGGAAGTCAGACCCGGTCGAGTAGTAGTTGTAGTTGTTCCAGAAAATGTCGTTGTTGTGGATCTTCAGCCAGCCGCTCGGCTCGAACTGCTCGGAGTCGAGGGTGTTCGGCACGATGCCGGCACCGTTGTTGTAGAACGCCGAGTTCTTGATGTCGACGTACTTGGAGTTGGTGCCCGAGTAGCCGAGGACGTTGGCGTAGCTCTTGACATTCCGGATGATGGTCCAGTCCGGATCGGCCTGGCAGGGCGTGCGCTCTGCGGCAACGGTCCGGTTGGTCCAGTCAGGCGAATCACACGGGGTCTCACCGATGTAAACGGCGGAGTCACCGTGGTGGTAGCCCGAGGAGTTCTCGATCACACCACCGAAGCAGTTCCGGGCGAAGAAGCCGTAGGAACGGGTGTCGGAGGAGACGAGGTTGTCCATGGTGTAGTCGGCACAACGCTCGGTGCCGTCGTGACCGGCCCAGACGAAGAACGTGTTGTTCTGGTAGTGGCGGGCCCACATGTTCTTCATGACGAGGCCGATGATGCTGCGGCCTTCGATCGCGTTGTTGGCGACCTGGGGAACACCGTCGACGATCGTCTTGGCGTTCTCGCCCTCGAGGATGACGTCCTTCGCATTCTTCGAGGTGCCCATGATGGTCAGGCCGTCGTAGTCGTACTTGGGGTTACGACCATCGAGGAAGACGCCCTCAACGTAGGTGCCGGGCTTGACTCGCACGGTCGCCTTGCGCTTGGACTTCTTCTGCCACAGGCCGGCCGCGTCAGCGCCCTTCTGGACGGTGCGGTACTTGCAGCCGTGCTTGCAGACGTCGAAGTACTGGGCGGCGTTGTAGGCCTTCAGCTTCTTCTGGAGACGAGTCACGTTCTGCTTGGCGGACTTGCAGCGCTTCTTGGCCTTGGCCTTCGACTTGCCCTTCTTTGCCTTCTTGACCTTCTTGCAGGTAGCCGTGGCCTTCTTCTGCGCGGCCTTGACCTGCTTCTGCAGCTTCACAGCACCGGCGTCAGCCGCCGAAGCTGGAGCGGTGACGGCGAAAGCGCCCACCAGGAACGCGGCAAGAATGCCGACGATTACAGCCAAACGTTGCTTCATCTCTCTCCTTGAAGTGTGAAAAGTGTGTGCGGCTCGACCGCAGGAATGCGGAAAAGCCATCCGGACACTCTAAACCACCCTTAACGGAAAGGTTGCGGTCCTGCGCTTAACCCGGATCGGATGAATTGGCGCTCTGACGCGATTTCCGCTTCCTGTCCGACTCCAGGGGCCGAGCAATCCGCACTGCCATGCGAGAAATTGACAAGGCTTCATGTCGGTTACACTTGATTGCCATGGCGCACGACTACGACTACGTGATCGTTGGTTCGGGATTCGGCGGCAGTGTTTCCGCCCTGAGACTGGCCGAAAAGGGCTACAAGGTGGCCGTGATCGAGACCGGCCGCCGCTTCGAAGACAAGGACTTCGCGAAGACGGCCTGGAACATGCGGCGTTACTTCTGGCTGCCGAAGTTCGGCCTGCGCGGGATCCTGAGGATGTCGATGTTCAAGGACGTCTTCGTCGTTTCCGGTTGCGGCGTGGGAGGCGGCAGCCTCGGTTACGCCAACACCCTCTACCGGCCCCGGCCTGCCTTCTACACCGATCCCCAGTGGGATGGCCTGGCTGACTGGGAAGCCGAGCTCGGCCCCCATTACGTGACCGCCGAGCGGATGCTGGGCGTGACGCTTTACCGCGACACCGGTCCGGCCGACGCGCTGCTTCACGAATACGCCGACGAGATCGGCGCCGACAAGACCTACTCGAACACCCAGGTCGGGGTCTTCTTCGGTGAAGCCGAGAAGACCGTCCCCGATCCCTACTTCGGCGGCGAGGGCCCGGAGCGCACCGGCTGCAGCAAGTGCGGTTCATGCATGGTCGGTTGCCGGCACGGAGCAAAGAACACCCTGGTCAAGAACTACCTCTTCTTCGCCGAGAAGCTGGGGGTCAAGGTGTTCCCCGGCACCGAGGTCACTTCGGTCAGGCCGATCGGCGGGCCCGACGGCGAGCATCGGGACGGCTCCGCGGGCTACGAGCTGAGAACCGACCGCTCTGGTGCCGTGCTGCGGCATCGGCGCCGGAAACTGACGGCCGCCAAGGTGATCTTTTCGGCCGGAGCCCTCGGCACCAACAAACTGCTCGCCAACTGCCTCCATAACGGCGACCTGCCGAACCTCTCGAAGAGGGTCGGCCATGTGGTTCGGACCAACTCGGAGTCGATCCAGGCCGTGACCGCGCACGATGACGAAAGAGACTTCAGTGATTCGGTGGCAATCACCTCCAGCATCTACCCCGACCCCGACACTCACATCGAGGTCGTCACCTACGGCCAGGCCGGGGATGTGATGAGCCGCCTCTACACGATCTACACCGGCAACGGGACCCGGTTGACCCGGCCGATCAGGTTCCTGGCCACGATGGCACGCCACCCGATCGACACCCTTCACCTGCTGTTCATGCCCCGGCACTGGTCAAGGCGAACCGTGATCCTCCTGGTCATGCAGGCGCTCGACTCGGCGATGCGGCTCAAGCCGGTCCCGAAGAAGTTCGGCAAGGGAGTCCGGCTCCAGACCGAGCAGGACCCGGAACGGCCCAACCCGACCTTCATCCAGGCCGCCGAGGACGCGACCAAGTGGTTCGCGAAGCGAACCGGCGGCATCCCCCAGGTTTCCTTTGGCGAGTCGCTCTTCAACATCCCGACCACCGCCCACATCCTCGGCGGTGCCGTGGTCGGCCACAGCCCCGAAGACGGGGTGATCGACAAGGACAACCACGTCTTCGGCTACGAGAACCTGATGGTCTGTGACGGCTCGGCCGTGCCGGCCAATCCGGGAGTCAACCCGAGCCTGACGATCACCGCGATGACCGAACGGGCGATGAGCAAGATCCCGCCTAAGGATCCCGCCGCCGAACTGCTTCACCTGCCGGACGAGGCCCGCCCGGCCCGGACCGCCGACACAGTCGGCCCGGCCCGCGGGCCCGGCCCCTCCGGGTCGGCCGAATCCTGGACTCCCCTCGAGCCCTAGACCGCCCGCGCGGACAGTTCCGCGAGTGCC
>JAIBCJ010000146.1 GCA_019694145.1 Solirubrobacterales bacterium
GTCGCCGAAATCATGGACCGCGAGCCTGTTTCCGTCTCCCCGGAGGCCACCATTCAGGATGTGATCGATCTGCTCCAGACGAATGACCTGCCCGGAGTGCCGGTCGTCGACGAGAGCAGGAAGGTGCTCGGGATCATCACCGACTCCGACCTCGTCATCTCGAACGAGGATTCGGATTTTCACCTGCCGCATTACGTGAACATCATGGGCGGCATCGTCTTCCTGGAATCGACCAAGCACTGGGAAGAGCGGGCGAAGAAGGCATTTGCCGCGACGGCCGCAGACATGATGACCGCCGACCCGATCACGGTCGGCCCGGATGAACCGGCCGAGCACGCCGGTCGCCTGATTTCCGAGAGGAAGCACAACCGCCTGCCGGTAGTCGATGACGAGGGCCGACTGGTCGGCGTGGTCACCCGGGTAGACGTCCTGGCCGCCCTCACCGGGGCCTGATGTACGAGCGGGCGGAAGCCCGGATCGACCTCGCGGCCCTGCGGCACAACGTCCGGGAGCTGAAGTCACGCCTCGATCAGAGGGTGGAGCTTTGTCCGGTCCTGAAGGCCGATGCCTACGGGCACGGCTCGCTTCACTGTGTCGGTGCCGTGGCCGAGGCCGGGGCCGACCGGATTGCCTTCGCCACCGCGTCCGAGGCGGTGCTGGCCCGCAGCGTCGCACCGGACATCCCGATGCTGGTGGTCGGCGCCCTCGCCCCGGGTGAAATCGAGATGGCGATCTCGGCCGGCGCCGACGTCGCCGCCTGGGAGCCGGGCTTCATCGCCACCCTGGCCGATCAGGCGGCGGCTTCCGGGCTGGTCGTCGGGGTTCACGTGAAGTACGACACCGGCATGGGCCGGCTCGGCGCCACCGACCCGGAACTCGTGCTCGAACTGGCCCGAACGGCCGACGCGCATCCGAACCTCAGGCTGGCCGCGCTCTGGACGCATTTCGCCACGGCCGACGAAAAAGACACGACCTTTCGTGACCTGCAGCGGGACCGCCTGGCCGAACTGGGGGAGCGGGCACGCCGGGAATTCCCGGAGGTGAAACTCCATGCGGCAAACAGCGCCGCGATGATCGCCGACCCCGCCTGCCACTTCGACATGGTCCGGCCCGGGGTCGCGATTTACGGCATGGACCCGTTCGGCAACGACCCGGCCGATCACAACCTGCGGCCAGTGCTCTCGCTCCATTCCTGGGTCGCCTCGGTCAAGGACTTCGAGCCGGGCCAGAGCGCCGGCTACGGCCGGACCTGGACCGCCGACCGTGACACCCGGGTGGCCGCGATCCCGATCGGCTACGGCGACGGGGTGCGGCGCGGCCTTTCGAACCGGGGCGAGGTCCTGATCGGCGGCCGCCGTTACCCGATCTCCGGCACCGTCTCGATGGACAACATCACCGTTGATCTCGGCCCCGACTCGGCGGTCAGGGTCGGTGACGAGGTGACCCTGATCGGCAGCCAGGGCGATGAACGGATCACCGCCGAACAGGTGGCGGTTCCGCTTGAAACGATCAACTACGAGGTGACCTGCGGGATCTCGCCGCGGGTGCCCCGGGTCGGGAGGGAAGGCGGGAGCCCGGAAGTCAGCGGTTCCCGGTGACCAGGGTCCTCGGTCTGGAAGTTCTCGGCCAGCGGGCGCTGGGCGCGCCCCGGGTCGACCGGGTTCGCGAAGCCCTGGCCGGTACCCCCGCCTGGCTGGTCGGCGGCGCGGTGCGGGACATCGCACTCGGCCGGGAGACCAACGATCTCGACCTGGCGGTGACCGGGTCACCGGAGGTCCCGGCGCGGGCCATTGCCAAGGCTCTGGACGGAATCGCCTTCGAGCTTTCGGAGGAGTTTCCCGCCTGGCGGGCCAAGGATCGCGACGACGCCTGGCAGGTGGACGTGGCCGAACTCAGGGCCCCGGACATCGAGCGGGATCTGGAACTGCGCGACTTCACGGTCGGCGCGGTGGCCGTAAGCCTGGAAAACGGCGAGGCGATCGACCCGCTCGGCGGACTTGGCGATCTCGCTGCCGGCACGATCAGGGTCTGCGGCCCGACATCGTTCAGCGACGACCCGCTGCGGCTGATGCGGGCGGCCCGGCTGGTCGCCCAGTTCGGCTGGGAGATCGAGGAGGCGACCGCAGAGCTGGCACGGCAATCCGCCCCCCGGGCCGGGGACCCGGCCGGTGAGCGCACCCTGGCCGAGTTGATCCTCCTGATCGGGGCCCGCGATCCGCTGGCCGGGCTGGCTGCGATGGACCGGATCGGCCTCTTTGACTGGCTGCTGCCGGAAATCGGTGACCTCCACGATGTGGTCCAGGGTCCGAACCACCATCTCGACGTCTACGGCCACACCATGGAAGTGGTCGAAGGGATCCTCAGAATCGAATCCGACCTCGAGGCTTTCACCGGCGAGCGGGCACCCGAGGTTTCCGCTTACCTCTCCCGGCCGCTGGCCGACGGCGCTACCCGCGGCGCGGCGCTCCGGCTCGGGGCGCTCTTCCACGATTGCGCCAAACCGCAAACCCGAAGCGAGGAGGGCGGCTTCGTCTCCTTCCGTGGCCACGACCGGCTCGGGGCCGAACAGATCGACAGCCGGTTTCGCAGCCTGAGGGCCAGCCGGAAACTGTCCTCCTACATTGCCGACCTGACCCGGCATCATCTGATTCTCGGGTTCCTGGTCAACCAGATGCCGCTCGACAAACGCCAGGTCTTCGCCTACCTCGACCACACCGATCCGGTCTCGATCGATGTGACTTTGCTCACGGTGGCCGACCGCCTGGCTGCCCGGGGCACGGCCGAGATCGCCGGCCAGAAGATGGTCGCGGGTCACCTCGAACTGGCCCGGGAGATGGTCGGCCACGCCCTCGACTGGGACAGACATGGCCCGCCGGCACAGTTTCTGCCCGGCAACGAGCTGGCCGAGGCTCTGGGCATTGAGCCGGGCCCGGAGCTCGGAAATCTCATGAAAGAACTGGCTGCCGCCCGTTTTGCCGGTGAAATCGAGGATGCAACCGAAGCTGTAGAGCATGCCCGTGCCTTCCTCGAAGCCGGGTGAGTAGTAGCCTCATCTCCGCATGGCTAAAGAAGAAAAGATCGAAATGGAGGGTGAAATCACCGAAGCCCTCCCGAATACGATGTTCAGGGTCAAGCTCGACAACGATCATGAGGTCCTTGGTCACATCTCGGGCAAGATGCGTCGCCACTACATCCGCATCCTGCCGGGGGACCGGGTCAAGATCGAGCTTTCGCCCTATGACCTGACCCGCGGCCGCATCACCTACCGCTACAAGTAACGATCGCCACGACCGGGGTCCGATCAGATCCCGGAGCGCAACATTGAGGCACCCAACCGTGTTCCAGTATTCGATGCTTCGCTCCCCCCTCACAACTGACGGCCTTCGGGTCGCCCGGGTTTTCGCGGTCCTGAGCGGCCTTGCCGCCCTGATCCTGATCGCCTTCGCACCGCATGCGGAGGCCAAGTCCACGCAGCGGATCGAACTCGGCGCCCGCAACATCAACACCCTTCAGCCGAACTGCGGCCGGGACTTCACTCGCGACTGCACGGTCGAAGGCAAGGTGACTGCCTTCCAGTCACTTTCCGCCCGGTATCCGGGGCGCAACTTCGTGGTGCCGTTCAACGGCAAGCTGGTCGCCTGGTCGATTTCACTTTCCAACCCGACCCGGGTCGAGATCGACAACAACGGAGCCCAGCTTCCCTCCTTCAACCTGATCTTCGGTTCACCGGCACAGGCCAATATCGCAATCCTCAGGCAGGTCGAGAAGCGCAAGAAGGGTGGCCCGCGCTTCAAGCTGGTTCGCAAGAGCCCGATCCAGATCCTCAATCCCTACTTCGGGACCAAGGTCACCTTCGCGCTCGACGTTCCGCTCAACGTCTACGAAGGCAACGTCGTCGCACTCACGATCCCGACCTGGGCGCCGGCGCTCTGGAAGCCGAAGGCCTGCAACCAGACCGATTTCGGCATTCTCGACCCCGGTCGTTGCGATCAGGCCGAGAAGGCCTACACCTGGCGTGGCAGTCGCGTGGCCCGGGGTGAACCCGAAACCTGCGGACTGAGCAACGACGGCGGCCCGAACGAGCAGCTCCAGAAGACCGCTCCGCAGACCCATCTCGACTCGGTTCGCCGTTACGGCTGCTACTACGGCGGCAACGTCCTGCTCTACTCGGCGATCATCGTCGGCCGCTGACCCCGGTCGGATATTTCCCCGGCTACGAGCCGTTGGACCGTCCGGGCAGGATTTCCCGACCGCCGCTCTGACTTGAAGTTCCGCACCTGTGGCGTAGCCTCGGTGTTGGATCCTGTATGGCCGAACCTCGTTCACATTTCGTGAGCCGCCCGGCCCTTCGCCTCGGCGCGCTCGTTGCAGCCACTCTGGGTCTCTTCGCCTGCCTCGTCCTTGCCGGCGCTTTCGGCGATGCCGATGGCAAGAGCAACCGGCGGGTCGTGCTCGGGGCAACCAGGGACAAGGTCACCCCGAACTGCGGTACCAGGTCCGGCGCACGGGCCTGCATCGCGGAAGGCAAGGTGACCGGTTTCCAGGTCTTCCAGAAGGGGGTCACCGGCAAGAACTTCGTGGTTCCCTTCAAGAAGGGCAAAGTCGTGGCCTGGTCGATCCAGCTTTCGAATCCGCTCAAGGAAGACAGCCGCCGGTTCGGGCCTGCCCAGCAGCCTTACTTCAACAAGCTCTTTGGCTCACCCTCGAAGGCACGGATCTCGATCCTCCGGCCGATCAAAAAGGGCGCCAGGTACCCGCCCCGCTACAAGTTGATCAGGGCCAGCGGCACCCAGAAGCTGAATCGCTACTTCGGCAGCGAGATCAAGTTCGCGATCAAGCCGCTCAAGGTGATCCGCGGTGACGTCGTCGCCCTCACGATCCCGACCTGGGCGCCGGCCTTCTGGGTTCCGATGGCATGCAGTCCTTCCGA
>JAIBCJ010000147.1 GCA_019694145.1 Solirubrobacterales bacterium
TTCTTCTCGCTCGAAATGTCCGAAGGGGAACTCTCCCAGAGGTTCATCGCCTCCCATTCCGGAATTCACGGCGACATCCTCCGGAAAGCCAGATTCAAGGGGGGCGACCGGACCTGGAAGAAGATCAACAAGTCCCTGAACGCCCTGGCCAACGTGCCCCTGTTCGTTGACGTCACCTCGGACCTGGGGCTGCTCGATCTGCGGGCCAAGGCGCGGCGACTGCATGAGCAGGAGATCCGCCGGCGTGCGGGCACGGACCGTGAAAACGAAGGCCTTTCACTGATCATCGTCGACTACCTGCAGCTGATGCGGATGGATGACCGGATTGCCAACCGGGCCGAGCAGGTCGGGCAGGTCAGCCGTGGCCTCAAGCTGCTCGCCAGCGAACTGAAAGTGCCGGTCGTCGCGCTTTCGCAGCTCAACCGGGCGAACGAAAGCCGGACCGACAAACGGCCGATGCTCTCCGACCTGCGCGAGTCGGGCAACATCGAACAGGACGCCGACCTGGTCCTCTTCATCTACCGCGAAGACGTCTACCAGAAGGACCGGGAAAAGCACACCGGAAAGGCGGAGGTGATCGTCGCCAAGAACCGGAGCGGCCCGATCGGCACCAGCCACCTGATCTTCTTCCCGCACATCCCGAAATTCGCCGAGGAAAGCCGTGAGCACATGGCCGGCGAGGGCTCGCCGCAGGCGGTCCAGGCGGAAGCGGACGCGATCTGATGGCGGCCGGCGAATTCGAGGCATCCGGCAACGGCCAGCCGCCCTGCCCCTATGGCGCCTGTGACGGCAACGGCTGGATTCTGAACGAGGACGGCTCGGCAACCGAATGCAGGTGCCGGCAGCCCCGGCTGGCGAAGGCCCGCGCTTCCGGAGTCAACTCGGTCCTGCCGAAGCGCTACCGCGGCGTTTCCTTCGACCGTCCGCCGGTGACCGAGATCCACCCCGGTGCGGTAACCGTCGTCCGGGACTGGATCGAACGGCTCGACGAGAACCTTGACCAGGGCAACGGACTCTGGCTGATGGGGGACACCGGCACAGGCAAGACCACCCTCGCCATGCTGGTCTCGAAGGAAGCGCTCAGGCGGGATCACACGGTCGCGATCTACTCGATGCCCAGCCTGCTTACCCGGATTCGGGCGACCTACGGGGCGGAGGCCGGCGAAGAGTCCTACGACCAGTTCTTCGAGCGACTCTGCGAGGTCGACCTGCTCCACATCGATGACCTCGGCGCCGAAAAGCAGACCGAATGGGTGCTCGAACAGCTCTACGCCCTGGTCAACGAACGCTACGAGCGCGAGAAGTCGATCGTGGTCACCACCAACATCACCGACCAGGGCGAACTCGAGCAGCAGATCGGCCCCCGAACGGTTTCGCGGCTGACCGAGATGTGCGGTGAAAGCGTGGTCCCGCTATTCGGCGAGGACGCCCGGCAGAAGCCGCAACTCCGGGACGGCTGAAGCTAGACTGCCCTCTTCATGCCAGGACTCGTAATAGTCGGAACCCAGTGGGGCGATGAAGGCAAGGGCAAGGTCACCGACCTGCTGGCCAAGGACGCCTCCGCGATCGTGCGCTTCCAGGGCGGCAACAACGCCGGCCACACAATCGTGCACGACGGCGAGGAGTACAAGTTTCACCTGATCCCTTCCGGCATCCTGCACGAGGACAAGTACTGCGTGATCGGCAACGGCGTGGTCGTCGATCCCCGGGTTCTGCTGGAGGAAATCGAGGGGCTGCATCGGGCCGGCGTCTCCGCCTCGAACCTGCGGGTTTCATCGAACGCCCACCTGATCATGCCCTACCACGTGCTGGTCGATGCGGCCGAGGAACTCAAGCTGGGCAAGCTCTCGATCGGCACCACCCGCCGCGGGATCGGCCCGGCCTACGCCGACAAGGCCTACCGGATCGGGATCCGGGTCCAGGACCTGCTCGACGAGAAGATCCTCCGCAAGAAGATCATGGCCGCCCTCGAGCACAAGAAGAAGTCGCTCCAGGAGCTGGCGGTCAGGCGGCGCAAGTTGCACAAGGAGGCCGAGCCGGACGAGGAGATCCAGATCGATGACCGGCTCGACCTGCACACGATCACCGAGCACTACCTGAGCTACGGCCACCGGCTGGAGCCCTACATCGCCGACACCGCCCGGCTCTGCTGGAACGAGCTCGACGCCGGCAACAAGGTGATCTTCGAGGGCGCCCAGGCGGCCCTGCTCGACCTCGATCACGGCACCTATCCCTTCGTCACTTCCTCGAATCCGATCGCCGGAGCCGCCTGCGTCGGGGCCGGGGTCGGACCGACCGACATCGAAGAGGTCTGGGGCATCGTCAAGGCCTACTCGACCCGGGTCGGTTCGGGGCCCTTCCCGACCGAACTCTTCGACGAAGTCGGCGAGTACATGTCGGACAAGGGGCATGAATTCGGCACCACTACCGGCCGGCGTCGCCGCTGCGGCTGGCTTGACCTGGTCGCCCTCAAGTACGCGGTGCGGCTGAACCGGCTTTCACACCTGGCGATGACCAAGCTCGACGTCCTGACCGGCCTGGACACGATCAGGGTCGCGGTGCGCTACCGCTCGAAGGAAGGTGCGCTGCTCGAGGACTTTCCCTACCACCAGAGCATCCTCCACAACGCGACTCCGGAGTACGTTGACCTGCCCGGATTCAGCGAGGACATCACCGGCTGCCGGACCGAGGAGGATCTGCCGCCGGCCGCCCGGGAATACATCAGCTTCATCAGCGACTACGTCGGGGTGCCGATCAACCTGGTCGGGGTCGGACCGGCCCGCGACGAGGTGGTCTGGATCCAGTCATAAGCAGTCGGGCCGGCACGGACTGACCGCAGTCGGGCGGGTCTTTGCCCGCCCTCCGGGATCAACCCGCCCCTCCCACTTGAAGTAACTGATGGTTGGGAGGGGCTCAGGTGGTGCTGGTTCGGGGACTCAGGTCGGGCTGGTTCGGGGGCTCGGGTGGTGCTGGTTCGAGCGGGGGGTGGGACAGGTTTCGGAAACGCCCCTGAAAGACTTTTTGCCGCGGGACACATAAACGCGTGTGTTTGGTGTACTATGTCGTATCAGCAGTTAGATCACTGGACGTGATAACTGCAAAACATCGTTGACTGGGGTCCCTCCCTACCCTCAGCAGCGCTTAGTCGGTGAAGTCGGGTTGGCCCACTCTCCCTTGGGTCAGCCCGACCGCCGACATTTTTTATGCCTCGAATCCCCCTTGAACAAGGGAATTGCGCTCCAGGGAGCGGGCCGGGCGGACAAATTACAAAAACGTTGCGTCTCGGTACGTGGCTGTCTACATAGCCGGGTGAGGCCACGGTACAACCGTGTTCATCTGTCCCTCGGGGGCCGGGATCTCACCCGCCTCCTCCTGGCGGGTTTCGCCGCGGCCGAGGATCCGCATGGTCAGGATCGTCGCCCCGAGGGTAGCCCCGGTGGCCAGGGTCACCTGTACCGAAAGCAGCCCCTGCCTGGTCCAGTACACGTCCTGCATGTCGAGCAGCAGGGCCGCCTCGTCAAAGGTGAGGCCCATCCCGACCCCGAGGCTGCGGGCGATTCGCCGGTCGGCCTTCTCGCCGTTCAGGAGCAGGGCAGCGATGCCGGAGCCGAACCCGATCAGGATCCCCGGCACGAAATGGTGAATGTGGCGGCCGCCGATGCTGACGTTGCGGAAAGGGCCCCAGCCTTCCCGGATCGCCCAGGTGGTCATCCGGACCGCGGAGAAGCTGCCGAGAAAACCGGTCAGCAGGTTGAAGAGGATCAGCTCCCGGTTCGGGGTGGCCGAGTACCCCTCGACCGCGACCCCGACCGTGTCGACCGCGGCCGCCGGGGCCGAATCGATCAGACCCTCGGTCCCGGGTGAATGGGTGCGGCGGGAAAGCAGCCGCGAGTACTGCGCGGCGAGAACCAGTCCGGCGATCGTCACCGTGCCCACGGCCAGGGCGAGGGTCGCCCGGTCGCTCTTGATCGTCTGCCAGTGAGAGTGAGGCGCCCGTCGCCAGGGGATCAGGCTCGACGCGGCGCCCTTTAGTTCCCGAATCAAGCCCGCGCTCCTTCTTCCCGGCCCGGTCAGAGCCTCGTCACGTTGCCGGGATCATCGAACTCCCGGGTGACCCCGCGCAGGTCAAAGACCAGGTCACTCTTTCCGATTACCTCCGCCCAGTCGAATTCCGGGTGGGCGGTGATGATCACGCTGAGGTCGGCGTCGGCGAGGGCGCCGTCGAGGTCGGGGGTATTGGTCAGTCCGGCCTCCTTCAAGGCCGGCACATGCGGGTCGTGGTAGCGCACGTCCGCGCCCAGCTCACCCAGCAGCCGGATGATCTTGATCGCGGGCGACTCGCGCGTGTCGCCGACCCCGGCCTTGTAACTGACGCCGAGGATCAGGACCTTGGTGCCTTTGACCGGCTTGCCGTTCGCATTGAGAACCCGCTCGATCCGGTTGACGCAAAAGAGCGGCTGTGACTGGTTGATCTTGCCGGCGAGCTCGATGAACTCCGGGTAGAAGTCATGCTCGCGTGCCTTGAAGGCGAGATAGAAGGGATCAACCGGCAGGCAGTGACCGCCCATGCCGGGGCCCGGCTCGAACCGCATGAAACCGAAGGGCTTGGTCGAAGCGGCATCGATCACCTCCCAGACGTCTACGCCGAGCCGGTCGCAGAGCTGTGCCAGTTCGTTGACCAGCGCGATGTTGACCGAGCGGAAGATGTTCTCCAGCAGCTTCGAAAGCTCCGCAGCCTCAGGGCCCGAGAGCGGGATCACGCGGTCGCAGATCGTTTCGTAAAGCGCCACCGCCTTGTCGGTACAGGCGGGGGTGAGACCACCGACCAGTTTCGGGGTGGTGCGGACCGTGAAGTCGGTGCGGCCCGGATCGATCCGTTCCGGGGAAAAGGCGAGGTGAAAATCC